>DATEGY010000256.1:0-17031 GCA_035279865.1 Gemmatimonadales bacterium
CGATGTAAGCAGGTCCTTCGCGTCGCGCGCGTTCGCGCGCTCGCTCAGGATGACAATGCCTGTTTTCTATTTTTTAGAAAAGAAGTGGAGCGACGGTGTCATCCTGAGCGCCGAAGGCGCGAAGGACCTGCTTTTGAAGGACCTGCTCTTCCTGCCCTAGTACTCGCCCAGATCCCTCCCCATCACCACCTCGCCCTTGAACCCCTGCCTGACCGCCGCCAGCATCTCCACATCCGTCGCCCCCATGCGAATGATGTGCGTCAGCACGAGAAGCTTGGGATGGATCCGCTCCGCGAGCTGCCCCAGCTCGACGTCGGAGGTGTGCAGGGACTTCATGTAGGCAGGCCAGTCGGCACCACCGGGCCGGTCCTCGACTTTCAAGTGCGAACCCGAATAGACCTCATGGACCAGCACGTCAGCTCCCGCTGACGCCTGGACCAGCGCTTCCGAGGGTCGGGTGTCTCCCGAAATCACCACCACGCGCCCGGCGTGTCGAAGCGGTAGCCGTAGGCCTCGAGCGGACCATGATCCACGCGAAAGGCGGTGACCTTCACGCCCGCGGAGTCGTAGAGCACGCCCCCGCCCGCCGTCACCTCGTGGACCACGACGCGGGATTTCTCGAGCGTTTCGTGCTCGAGACCCTCGGTCCTCACCTTCACGTCGACCGCGTAGGCCGCCAGGAGATGGTCCACCATGGGCTGGAGTCCGGATGGGCCGAACGCCTGCAGGGGCCTGGGCCGCTGCATCACCCAGCTGGTGAGAATCAGGTCGGCGAGTCCGAGGGTGTGATCCGAGTGGAGATGGGTGATGAAGACCGCGGTCGGGCCGTTGATGGGCAGGTGGGCCGCCGCCATCCGGCGCTCGACGCCTACGCCCGCGTCGACCAGAAACACACGATCTCCAACGACCACGGCGGTCGCGGGGCCCCAGGCGTTCGGATCGGGCCGGGGGAAACCGGTGCCCAGGAGGACCACCTTGGTCTGGGCGGCGCCAGGGCTCGCGATGCAGCACAGGGCCAGGGCGAGCACCCAATGCCATCGCATTGGTCGTTCACGACCCCGGGCGAAAGCCCGGGGTGGTACAAGAAGCGTCGGTCCCCCCTCATCCCCGGGCTTGCGCCCGGAATCATGAAAACCGATCACCGCACTCCCCCCATGAGCTTCTTCACCGGCGGCACGAGGATGAATGCGATCACCGAGGCGCCGATGCACACACCGGCCACCGTGAGGAACAGCTCCTGCATCGGCGCGCTGGAAATGAACCCCGCGGCGAAACCCGCAACCTTGTTGCCGATCGCATCCGCGAGGAACCAGACGCCGAGCATCATGCCGACCAGCTTGACCGGCGACAGTTTCGTGAAGACCGACAACCCCACCGGCGAGATGGACAGCTCGGCCAGCTCCTGGATGAAGTAGCACCCGACCAGCCAGAAGGGCGACACCCGCAGCCCCGGGGACGCTTGAATCGCGTACGCCGCGGGGAGCAGAAACAGGAACGAGAGTCCGACGAAGAAGAGCCCTGCCGCGAACTTGGTCGGCGTCGAGGGCTCGTACTTGCCAAGCTTGATCCAGAGCCACGCGAAGCCGGGCGCGAGCAGGATGACGAAAATGGCCTGCACCGATACATACCAGCTCGAGGGGAACTGATAGCCGAGGACGGTGAGCGTCGTGTACCGGTCTCCGAACAGGTTCAGAGATGACCCCGCCTGCTCGTAGGCGCCCCAGAACACCGCGGCGCCGAGGAAGAAGAATCCCATCGCGGCGATGCGCTTCCATTCCACGCCGGTGAGCGTCAGGAACGTGGCCTCGCCACCTTCCGTGGCGGCGGTCTGTACCACCGGCACCGGCTTGGGGCGTTGGGCCAGGCGCTCGATGGCGGGACGGAGTCGATCGCGGTGCACAACGAACTGTACGAGCCCCAGCGTCATGCCGATTCCGGCACAGAGGAAGCCGATATGCCAGTCCACCTTCTGGGCCAGGTATCCCGCGATGATCGGGCCGAGGAACGCGCCCGAGTTGATGCCCATGTAGAAGATGGAAAACCCGGCGTCCCGGCGCTCATCGGCCGTTTCATAGAGTGCGCCGACGATGCCGCTGACGTTCGGCTTGAGGAGTCCCGTCCCGATCACGATGAGCGACAGGCCCGCATAGAAGAACGGCAGCGGATGGAATGCCAGCGTAAAGTGCCCAAGGGCGATGATGATGCCGCCGAGGAGTACGCTCCGGTACTGTCCGAGCCACCGATCGGCGATGATACCGCCGAAGATGGCCGCCCCCCAGGCGGCCGACGTGTAGTTGCCGTACACCCGCCCGCCGTGCGCGTCGTCGAATCCGAGCGCATGCACCATGTAGAGGATCAGGAAGGCCCGCATGCCGTAGTAGCTGAACCGCTCCCACAGCTCGAGGAAAAAGAGCGTGGAGAGTCCCCGCGGATGCCCGAAGAACGAGGTGTCGCGCGGACCCGCCGCCGGGGCGGGGGCGGGGGCGGCGGCGCTCATTTCTTTCTCCGGGCCAGGATGTCCTCGAGCGCAATCCGGTCGATCTTCCCGTCCATGCGAACTCGCACGTCGTAGTTCTCCCAGTACATGAAGTTGGCGAGCGCTTCGAGGAAGGTCTGGTTGGCCGTGCCCTGCGGCGCCGCCAGCCACTTCTCCTTCTGATTCAACGGCTCCCGGAGGAGGATCGGCTCCAGCTGCTTCACGATGTCGGGCGTGATGGGAACCAGATCTTCAGGCTTGGACGTGAAGAAGTAGAGCTGGTGCAGCCGGTAGAGCCGGTCGAGCTCCCGGATGGGATTGGTGTCGTCGTAGACCCGGATGTCGATGTAGCGGTCGTTGTTGCCCAGATAGCCGGCGTTCTTCCGGACCACGAGCAGCGCCGCCGACTCCATGCCCCGCTTGTCCCCGCCCCCTGCCTGCCCCGCGTGCAGGGCCGCCATCAGCCGGTCCGCCAGTGACCCCTTCGCCGCCAGGAACGCGTCGGCGAGGTTCTTCACCGTTTGGTCCGACACCATGATGTTCGCCTGCGCCGCGAACCCATGACCCACAATCATCTGGCCCTTGCCGCCGAGGACGATCACACCACCGGGGCCGAGCGTGCGGCCGCCGGCCCAGTCGAAACACGAGTCGCCGGTCCAGCTCGCCGCGTTCCCCATGGCGTCCACCATCCCCACCTGCCGCTGCGCCGGGCGCGGATCGGACCGCATCACGATCCGCATGGCCTCGGGCGCGCTGGAACCCAGCGCAATCAGGTCCAGCCCTTCATCGCCGTAGTGCGTGTTGCCGAGCGACTGGCTCGCTACCGCGCCGACGCCCGCACGCGCCCAGGGCACGATGCCGCCGACGTTGGGAAACTTGGATTCCACCGCAATGCCCAGATCCCCGGTGGCGGAATCGTAGGCCACGATGCTGTAGGTGTGCGCGCGTTTGGTGAAGTCGGCAGGTGCCGTGATCGGAAGGGGAACCGGGTTCTGCAGGGCCAGCAGGAGCAGCAGCATCGGCTCAGTCCTTTCGCAGTTTCTTCTTGAGTTCATCGAGCTGCCGGTCGGCGGCCGCCTCCCGCTGCGCCCGCTCCATCTGCGACTTGAGGAGATCATCCTCGGGGTCCACGCCCGGACGGGTGCCCCCCGCGCGCTGGATCTCCCGCCAGGCGTCTTCGGTGCTCCGCTCACTGCCCACCCGGGACTGATCGGCCACCGAGAGCTGCGACTGCATTTCGTTGAGCTCTTTCTCGGCCAGGGACAGCTCTTCCTGCTGCGCGGCCAGCTTCTTCTCGAGCATGGCGACCCGGTCCCGGTGCTTCGCGGCGAACCGGCTCGCCACCTCCACCGTCTCGGCGTCCTGTATCTCCCCCGCCAACCGTCCCCGCCGCTCCGCGTCCGCCAGCTTTTGCCGCTCGCCGGCCACCTCCACCTCCGTGAGCTTCAGCGCCTCCCGCACCTCGCGGACGGCGACTTTGGCGTCCACCACGGCCTCGCGCATCTGGCCGGCCAGCTGGCGCAGGTCCGCGGGCGGCGTCGCCGCGTCGAGGGCTGCCCGAAGGGCGTCTCGCAAGCGCTCGAACACCTGTCGGTCAGCTCTTGCGGATGGTCTTGGCGAAGAACGTGGAGAGCACGGGCTCGACCGCTCGCGAGCCGCACGCGGGGCACACCGGACGGCGCTTGCCATGTTCCGAAATGGTGAGCTGCTCCGTAAATACCTCGTCGCAGGCGGTGCAGCGGTATTCGTAGAGAGGCATGGCCGAAAAGTGCGGGTCCCTGGTGGCCCGGTCAAGTTGACGGAGCGCCGGAAGTGGCCAGATTGCTTGGAGATGCGGCGCTTCCGATACCTGGTCCTCGCCCTGGTGCTGGGGTGCAACGACGGCCTCCAGCCGACCACGATATGCGACCCGAAGCTGGTGGGGGTGTGTGGGCACATCACCTTCCGGGGCGCCGTGCCGGACTCGACCCTCGCACTCTACATCGTGGCCTACAGCACGTTCCCGCAGAGCCGTGCGGATCTGTTCAACTTCGTTCCCCTCCCTCCGCAGAACCTGGCCCTGCCGACACCGACAGATTCCGTCCAGGCCTACTCCCTGCCGCTCTTGAACAATCAGTATCACTGGATTCTCGCCGTGTGGGCCAAGGTCGGACTGAATCTCGCCGACACCGCTAACGCCGATTCCCACCTCATGGAGGCGGGCTTTTACCGCGACCTCGCGGACACCTCGAAGCCGGGCGTGGTGACCGTCAAGTCCGCGGGTACCGGCGACATCGACTTCGTCGTCGACTTCGCCCACATGCACAGCGTGTCGTACTTCTTCCCGCCATGACCCGCCGATCCGTCTTCCTGCTCACCGCCGTGCTGGCGGGCCCCGCGGCGGCACAGCAGACCGGCACCATCGTCGGGTCGGTGCGGGACTCGGCCGGTGCACCGGTGGCCGGCGCCAAGATCGAGGCGGTCGGCGCCGCGTTCACGCTCACCGGCGCCGACGGCCGCTTCGTGCTGACGGAGATTCCCGCCGGGTCCGTGCGGGTTCGCGTCGTGGCGTTTGCCTTCCGTCCCGATTCCGCCGACCTCACGGTGCCCGCGGGTGACTCCGTGACGTGGACCGTCACGCTCCGGGCCGGCGTGTTCTATCTCCAGGGACTCGTCGTGACCGCCGGGAAGCGCCCGGAGTCGCTCGAGAACGTCGCCGCCTCGGTCGCGGTCTTGTCGGACAGTGCCATCGCGCGCCACGCCGTCAACACCATCGACGAGGCGGTCGATCGGGTTCCCGGCGTGCAGTTCCTCAACGGGCAGATCAATATCCGCGGCTCCTCGGGCTTCGAGCAGGGGCTGGGTGCGCGCGTGCTCCTCCTGGTCGATGGGGTCCCGATGAACGAGGGCGACCGCGGCGGGATCGACTGGGACCTGGTTCCGGTAGATGACGCAGAGCGCGTCGAAGTGGTGAAGGGCGCGGGCAGCTCACTGTACGGATCGGCGGCGCTGGGAGGCGTGGTGAACATCATCACGCGCGATATCCCCGAAGGCATCCATGGACGCGTCCGCTTCTTCGGCGGCGGCTTCGCCAACCCGCCCGATCCGCGCTGGAAATTCCGGGACTTCACCGGCATGCAGGGGGGTGCCTCACTGACGGGTTCTTTCGGGACTGACCAGTTCCGCGGCGCCCTGACCGTCGGGGGCCGGCATTCGGACGGGTATCGCCAGCAGGACGCCTCGGACCACCTGCAGGTGGCGGGGAGAGGTGAGTGGCTGCCCGACCCCGTGACACACGTGCTCTTCACCGGTACGTGGGCCACGCACCAGTATCAGGTGCCCCTCGCGTGGTGTGGCACGAACGAGTGCGCGAACATGCGCGGGCTCACGTTCCAACCCTTCATGGTGTCCGATGCCGACACCGGGAACCACACCCGGTCCGATCACGGCTACCTGACCGCCACCGTCACCCGCACGCCCGACGAAAACACCACCTGGATGGCCCGGGCCTCATGGCTCCGGACCCACTTCACCGACTTCCAGCCGCAGGCCGGCAACGACTTCGCGGTCGCCGACCGGTTCGGAGCCGAGGGCCGGGTGGTCAAGACACCGTCGAAGGACCAGACGGTGACCGTGGGCGCCGAAGCGACGGAGTCCCAGGTCGCGAGCGACCTCTTTCACAATCACACGCAGGAGCAGTTTGCGGCGTACGGGGAGACCGAGCGGGTGATGGGCAGGGCGCGGCTCACCGCGGGCACGCGGGTGGACCTGCTCGCCGACGACGGCGGCGGGATGACGGCGGTGATCAGCCCGCACCTGGCAGCGGTCCTCCCGTCCAACACCGGCATCTGGCGGATTTCGGTCGGGCGTGGATTCCGCGCCCCGTCCATGGCCGAAAAATTCGTCACCCTGCCCATCCCGCCCTTCAACGCCGTGCCCAATCCCAGCCTCAGGCCCGAGACCGCGTGGAGCGGGGAGATCGGCAATGCCGCGGTCATCA
Organism: Gemmatimonadales bacterium; assembly: GCA_035279865.1. Lineage (GTDB taxonomy): Bacteria > Gemmatimonadota > Gemmatimonadetes > Gemmatimonadales > GWC2-71-9 > 40CM-2-70-7. Next base: position 6,456 of record DATEGY010000256.1, read on the forward strand.
CCCCCTGGCTCACCACCGACGCCGCGATCTTCCAGACCCGGGCGTCGGACTACATCTCACCCGCGCTGGCCGGGGACACGATCCAGTTCCAGAACCTCCAGCGCGCCCGGCTGACCGGTCTGGATGTGAGCGTTCGCGCCGCTCCCTTCACGCCGGAGCTCACGCTGGGAATGGCCTACACGTACGTCGATGCGCGGGAGCTCACCACGGACTCCACCTCCAACCGCGCCCTCCCCTTCCGCCCGCGCCACCTCCTCACCCTCTCGGCCGATTACGTGCGGGGACCGGCATCGGTGGGTGTGGACTTCCGTTACTCGAGCCGCATCGCCCGCGTGGAGCTCTACCCGACGGACCCCCGCGTGCCGGCCAAAGTGCTCGATCTCCGGGCCGGCTGGCGCCTCGGCGCCTTCGACCTGCGGCTCCTCGCGACCAATGTGCTCAACTACGTCTACGCCCTGGCGCCACGCACCCTGGAGCCCGTCGCGACCGTCACCATGACGGCGACCTACGTCTACTAGTACCTTTCGACCCATGCGCGGCTCCGTGGTACTCCTGCTCCCCGGCGTACTCCTCGCCTGTGGCACGGGCCGGAGCGGGTCCCCCGTGTGCGGGCTGGGGTATGTGGTCGGCCCCACGGTGATCCAGGAGCAGCTGCAGGACGCGCGGATGGTGCTGACCGAAGCCCCCCGCGGCCTGCCGGCGTCCCTCCCGGGCCGCGTGGCCGGCAAGGAACCGGGCCTGGTCGTGGTGGGCTACGACGCGTCCAGGAATCTCGTCCTGCGCTATCAGGGCCCCAGTTTTCCGAGTCCCGGCGCCGGTGGCTTCGGACTCCTCGTGGTGGATGACACCTCGTCGCGGGTTCAGGGCGTCATGGTCTACGAGTCGCCAGCCCCGCGCGGCTATCCCAAACTGGGAACGCTGTCGAGCGGCGGAGCGGACATTCCCATTTTCGGCGTCCGGGTCGATTGGACCGGGGTCTCGAACCCCAAGTGTCCGTTGCTCGGGGATTCGGTCCGCGCCACGCAATGACCGTCGTCGCCGTCACCGCCCACCGCCGCACCGACGAGGACGAACGGGTCCATCTCAACACGTCGTACGTCACGGCCCTGGCAAAGGCCGGCCTCGTCCCGCTGGTGCTCCCCACGTCTCTCCAACCGTCGCACGCCGCCCTTGCCCTCCAGGCCGTGGCCGGGCTGGTGCTGTCCGGCGGAGAAGACGTGGACCCCGCGATGTACGGAGCCCGCCCCCATCCCCAGCTCGGACGGATCGACCGGCAGCGCGATGACGTCGAGGCCGCGCTCGTGCGCGCCGCATTCGATCTGCGGATTCCGGTGCTCGCCATCTGTCGCGGGATGCAGATCCTGAACGTCGCGCTGGGGGGCACCCTGTATCAGGACCTGCCGGCGGAGTGCCCGGGGTCGATCGCTCACGACGCCGGGAAGGGGGAGCATGACGTCGCCATCGCGCACCCGTCCCTCCTGAGCCGCACGGTGAGCGGCCGTTCCCTGCGCGCCAACAGCCGGCACCACCAGGCGCTGAAGGACGTCGCGCCTGCCCTCGTGGTCACGGGGCGGGCACCCGACGGCGTGGTCGAGGCCGTCGAGCTGCGTGAGCCCGAAGGCCGGTGGCTGATCGGGGTCCAGTGGCATCCCGAAGACATCACCGAGGTCGGACTCTTCCGGGCCTTTGCCGAGGCGGCCACCGGCGTCGAGGCGGTCGGGTGAAGCGGGGAGTTCCCGACGCCGCAGTCTTCATCCTGGACCGGTTGACCTCCATCTCCTCCGAGTTGTCCAGCGCGTTCCGCCCCAGCACCGTCGTCGATGTGATGGCACGCGCCTTCGACGAGCCGCTCCGTCCCAGCCGGTTGTCCGTCGTCCTGCTGGATCTCGAATCCAATCACCTCACCGTCGTCCACGATCAGGCGCCGACGCCAACCGGAACCGACGACCCGCTCCTGCAGCTCGCGCTGCGCAAGGGCCCGCTCGTCATTCCCAGGAACGTCGCCGCCGAAGCCGCCCGGGCCGGGTCCCCCGGCGTCATCGACGCGCCGGCTTCGTGGATCGGCGCGCCCCTGCTCGCGGTGGGCCGGGCCATCGGCGCCGTTTCCATCGGGGCCGACAAGCCCGGGGCATTCAGTGAACCCGAGCTGGCCTACGTGAAGGTGGTGTGCGCCAAGGCGGCGATCGCGCTCGCCAACGCGCGGCTCGTGGAGCTCCTGTCCGTCGGCAAGCGCGAATGGGAGCTGACCGCCGACTCCATCTCACAGGCGATCTGCATCGTGGACGGCCAGGGAATCGTGCGCCGGGCGAACCGCGTGTTCGCGGACCTGATTCAGGTGCCGGTGACGGCCCTTCCGGGGCGTGCGTGGCTCTCCCTCGTGCCGCCCGCCTGGGCGGACATCGTGTCGCGGGTGCTCGAGCAGCCAGGGGCCGCGTCCATCGAGATCCGCTCGGGTGACCGTGTCTTTGCGGTCGGTGCGACCCGCATGGCGGGCGCGGACATCGGCACCGCCGTCCTCCTCTTCGAAGACACGACCGACCGCCACCATCTTCAGGACCAGCTGATTCAGTCCGAGAAGATGTCGGCCATGGGACAGCTCATCGCCGGCGTGGCGCACGATCTCAACAATCCGCTCGCCTCCGTCGTGGGGTTTTCGGACTTCCTGGCGGAAGCCGGCGAGATCCCTCCCGCCCTGGCCGAGCCCCTCCTGGTCATCCGGCAGGAGGCCGAGCGGGCCGCGACCATCGTGCGGAACCTTTTGTCGTTCGCACGGAAGCAGGAAGGCGAACGGCAGTCGCAGTCGATCCGTCCGCTCCTCGAGTCCACGCTCGCGCTCCTGCGCAACCAGTTGATGTCGCTCAAGGTCGAGGCGTCACTCGAGGTCGAGCCGGCCATTCCGCCCATCGCCGTGAACGCAAACCAGATCAAGCAGGTGTTCGTCAACCTGATCGTGAACGCGGCGCAGGCCATCGCGAGCATGAAACGGCCGGGGGGCGGCCACATCTGGATCACCGCCCGCCGGTGGCTCGACGGATGTTCGGTCTCGATCGCCGATGACGGTCCCGGCATCGCCGAGGAACTGGCGCAACGGGTGTTCGAACCGTTCTTCACCACCAAGCCCGAAGGCCAGGGCACCGGGCTCGGCCTCTCGATCTCGCAGGGCATCGTGAAGGAGCATGGTGGCCGGATCACCCTGGACTCGGCGCCGAACCAGGGGGCGACGTTCACGGTCGAGCTACCGGGGTCCGGGCTGGCGCGCGCGAGCGGGAGTCAGGCCGCGGCCGGGGCCATGGGTGAACAGCTGCGGGTGCTGGTGGTCGACGACGAGCCCCACATCCTCCATTACATGCGGGCGACGCTCGAGGCGTGGGGCCATTCGGTCGAGGTCGCATCCGACGGCAGCGATGCGGTGGACCGCGCCATCGGAGCGTCCTTCGACGTCATCGTATGCGATCTCCGGATGCCGCGCCTGGGCGGACGCGAGATGTACGAGAAGCTGGCGGGTGAGCATCCGGAAGTCGCCGAGCGGGTGATCTTCGCCACGGGCGACACGGTACGGGGAGATACCCTGCACTTCCTCGAATCCCTCGGCAGGCCGTTTCTCCACAAGCCCTTCACGCTCGCCGAGCTCCGGACCGTGCTGGGCGGCGTCCGCCGCGCCGGCTGATGCCTGCACGGCTAGACGGTTTGACGGCTAGACGGTTAGACAGTGCGAATACTGCAAGTTGACTCCGGGCGGGAGTGGCGGGGTGGGCAGAACCAGGTGCGGCTGCTGTGCCACGGCCTTTCCGGAAGGCCGGACGTCGAGAATCGCCTATTCACGAAACGCGGAAGCGAGCTGGAGCGGCGTGCCCGGGCGGAACTCATTCCGGTCATCGGCACACCATGGTGGATCGGGCCGTCACCGACGGCATTCCTCAGGCTCGGTTCAGTGGTTCGACACTTCTCTCCAGACATCGTCCACGTACATGACAGCCACAGTCTTCGCTTGGCGCTTTGGGTGCGTCGAACCATCGGAGTGTTCGATTCGGTCGTTCAGACCAGCAATCCCTTCCTCATCGTGGCTCACCGTCGTGTGGATTTCCATGTCAGACCCAGGAGCAACTGGACCCGAGCCGAACGCATCATCGCGGTCTCAGAAGGCGTCAAGCGCGTCCTCGCGTCGGATGGCGTGAATCCGCACGACGTGATCGTGGTCCCCGACGGGATCGACCCAGAAGAAGTCCGGGCCAACGCCGACCGAGACCCCGCCATCCGGAAGCGCCTCGGTCTCCCCCCGGACATACCTCTCGCCGTCAATGCGGCCGCCCTCGTCGCCCACAAGGATCACGAGACCCTGATTCGCGCCGCTGCCCACGTCCGAGCCCGCATCCCGCAGCTTCATTGGGTGATCGCCGGCGAGGGTCCTCTCCGCGACGCGTTGCAGCGGGAGATCGCGAACCTTGGCGTGGGGGACATCTTTCATCTGGTGGGGTATGTCGAGCCGGTGGACGCCCTGATCCGGGAGGCGAGCGTGTTCGTGATGTCATCGAAGGAAGAAGGGATGGGCAGCGTCGTGCTCCAGGCACTCGCGCTGTCGAAGCCCGTCGTGGCCACGGCTGCCGGCGGACTCCCCGAGATCGTGCCTCCCGAATGGCTCGTGCCGGTGGGGGACGCGGAGGCTCTGGCGACGAAGGCGCTGCTCGCGCTCGAACGTGCGCCTCGTACGTCCCTGCCCCCGCGGTTCACGGCTAAAGCGATGGCGGAAGCCACGTTAGCCCAGTACCGCACACTCGCTTAAGTTCCAGCACCATGATCTACGTCTGCGTCCCCGTGCACAACGAAGCTCGCACCGCCGGGCTGGTCCTCTGGAAGGTCCGCCAGGTCTTCACCGGATTCTCCCGGGAATACCAGATCCTGGTCTGCGACGATGCGTCCACCGACGACACCGCCGAGGTGTTGGGGCGGTACGCGCGCGTCCTGCCCATGACCGTGATCACCAATCGCGAGCGGCAGGGGTACGCGAGGAGTCTCGAAGCACTCCTCAAGGCCGCATTGCAGCGGACCGATCGTCCCAAGCGCGACTGTGCCATCACGCTCCACGCGGACTTCGTGCACAGCCCCGACGCCATGGAAGAGATGGTGAAGCGGCTCGAGTCGGGCGCGGACCTGGTGGTGGGCGAGCAAACACAATTGGCCGGCGCGGTGACTCGGGGCTTCCGGTGGTGCCGGGCGTTGGTACCGAGGCTGCTGCGAGTCCCCGGCGTGCGGGATACGGTGTCGGGATTCCTGGCCCTGCGTCTCGTCGTGCTGCGCCAGGCGCTCAAGCCCGGCGCGGAGACCCTGCTCTCGACCGACGGCTGGTCAGCCAACGCCGAGCTGGTGGCTCGGTTGGCGAAGAATTCCCGGAAGCTCGAGCGGGTGGATTACGCCGCCCGCTACGATCTGCGGCAGCGCCGGTCCCGGACGACGGGCTGGGACGAGCTGGTGCGCGCCTGGCGTGACCGTCCGGCGGTCCGCGCCGCTCGGCTCGCGATGCTCGCCGCCCTGATGGCCTTTGGTGCCCCCCGCGCTGGCGCGCAGACTCCCCCCGCCGCCGACTCGACTGGCGGCGCGCCGGCGACACGTCCCGTGCCCTTCCCGATCGGCGAGCACCTGGTCTTCCAGGCCAAGTACGGATTCATCAGCGTCGGGACCGCCACGATGGACGTGTCGAACATCGACACCGTTCGCGGCACCCCCACCGTGCATCTCGTCTTCCACATCCTCGGCAGCGCGCTCTTCGGAGCGTACAAGCTCGACCAGAAGCTCGAGTCGTGGGTGGGGAAGGACGATTTCGTGTCGCGCCGGTACAAGGTCGACACCGACGAAAAGGGCAAGCGGTGGGGCCACACGTACGACATCTTCCCGGACTCCGGCTACTACCGCACGGACGGGACCGACACGACGCACGAGAGCGTTCCGAATCCCCTGGATGACGCGGCCTTCCTCTACTGGATCCGCACCGTGCCGCTCGAGGATGGGAAGAAATACGAGTACCGGAGGTACTTCCGACCCGAAAACGATCCCATCATCGTCGAGGTGGTGGGACATGACCGGGTGAGCGTTGCCGGGAAAAAGTGGAACGCGATCGTGGTGCGGCCCGCCATCCCCAACGGCCGGGGTATCTTCGCGGAGAAGGCAGACGCCCGTATCTGGCTGTCCGACGACTCCACGCGGACGCTCCTGGCCCTGCAGTCGACGTTTTCGTTCGGTCAGGTCACCCTGAAGCTCAAGGAGTACTCCGTCCCGGAGCACCAATGACCGAGTACCGCGAGGCGGACCTCTCCCGCCTCACCACGGTTCCCATCGCCGGCCGCCGCAATAAAGTCGACTCCACCCTCCTCGCTCACCCCCCCGGTGCCGACCGCTCGTTCGACGCATTCTGGAAGTCGTTACCCGACATTCTCGCCGCCCGCGATCTCCGGTTCGTCGCCGATCGCATGGTGGAGGCCGCCACCGCGAAGAAGGCCGTCCTGGTCATGATGGGCGGACACGTGATCAAAGTGGGCCTCGGCCCCCTGCTGATCACGCTGATGAAGCGCGGGGTCATCACCCACGTCGCGATGAACGGGAGTGCCGCCATCCACGACTTCGAGCTCGCAGCGTACGGCGGAACCAGCGAGGACGTGGCGGCCGGCCTGAAGGATGGAACGTTCGGGATGGCCGAAGAGACGGGCCGGGAGATGAATGCCGCGATTTCTACCGGAGCCAAGAAAGACTGGGGCGCCGGAGAAGCGCTGGGGCGCGCGTTACAGGACCGAAAGGGACTCCCGGGGGGCGACGTGTCGGTGCTCCTCGCCGCCCGCACGCTCGGCATCCCCTGCACGGTCCACGCGGCGCTGGGCGCCGAAATCACGCATCAGCACCCCACGGCTGACGGAGCCGCCATCGGGGCCACCAGCCACCGCGACTTCAAGCGACTGGCGGGAGCGCTTCCCGCCCTCGACCACGGCGGCGTGGTGTTGAATCTGGGGAGCGCCGTCCTGATGCCCGAGGTGTTCCTGAAGGCCCTGACGATTGCGCGGAATCTGAATGGCGGAAAGCCGACCGCGTTCACGGCGGTCGACTGCGACATGCAGCGGCATTACCGGCCACGCGTGAACGTAGTCGAGCGCCCGACGCTCGAAGGTGGCCGGGGAGTACAGCTCACCGGCCACCACGAGATCCTCCTGCCGCTGTTGTGCTGGAGGGTACTGCAGAGCCTAGGCTGAGGGTCGCCCCTTGATCGCTTCCCGGACCCGGTCTGCCGTCCGCGGCGCGATCATGCGCAGCACCAGATAGCAGATGAACCCGATGGCGGCGAGCCAAAGTACGGTCATCAGAAGACCCATGAGACTGCCGAGCAACCCGAAGACGATCTTCAGGGCGAGCCAGGCGACGACGGCGAGTACCGCAAACCCGAGTATGCTTCGGAACATGGTGTCCTCCGTGAAGTTCCGCACCGCTCATTTGCCTACGACCCGATGACCGCATCGGTTTCAGCTGACGTGGCCGTGATCGGCGGCGGCGTGGTAGGGGCCGCCTGCGCCCGCGCCACGGCGCTCCGGGGCCTCCAGACGGTGCTCTTTGAGCCGGGCCCCGATCCCGCCGCCGCCTCCCCGGCCTCCGCCGGCATGCTCGCCGCTCAGATCGAGCCCGACGACGAAGCTCTCCTCGCGCTGGCCATCCGCGGGCGCGAAACCTACGAGCCCCTCGCCCGCTCCCTGAAAGATACCACCGGCGTGGACGTAGGGTTCTGGCGTGACGGCATCGCTTCCGTGGCGTTCGATGAAGCCGGCGTGAAGAGACTCCGCGACATGGCGGCCTGGCAACGGCAGATGGGCTTGTCGTGCCGTTGGCTCGAACCCCAGGAGGCCCGGGACCTCTGGCCAGCGCTCTCTCCAGACGCTCTGGGCGCCTTACTCGCCGCCGAGGATGGCGCTATCGACCCTCCCCTGCTCACGCGCGCCCTGCGCGCGGACGCCGACCGGTTGGGAGTGAGGGCGGAACGGCAGTCGGTCACCGGTATCGTCGTGGATGGCGGACGGGTCACGGGCGTAAAGACGCTGGCCGGAACCGTTCCCGCCGGCACCGTCGTGATCGCGGCCGGTGCCTGGTCCGCGCGCCTGGGCGGCCTCCCTCGCCCGCTCCCGGTAGAGCCGGTGCGCGGCCAGCTGGCCCTCGCGCCGTGGCCCGCGGACACGCCTCCCGCCATCCTGTACTACGATCACGCGTACGTCCTGGCCCGCGGGGGCAAGGCCATCATCGGGTCGACGATGGAGCGCGTGGGCTTCGATGCCCGCGTGACCCGGGAGGGTGAGGCCCAGCTCCGCGCCGGTGCTTCAAGGCTCTTTCCCGCCTTTCAGACCGCCCCCTTCGAGAAGGTCTGGGCGGGGCTCCGTCCCCTCACTCCCGACGGTCGCCCGATTCTGGGCCGGGATCCCGACGTCTCCGGACTGTGGTACGCCGTGGGTCACGGGCGCAACGGCATCCTGCTGGCCGCGCTGACGGGTGACGTGATCGCTGATCTGATTACCGGCACCAGCCTGGACTTCGATCTGGGGCCATTTCTGGTGGATCGATTCACGTGATGTACGCGACGTGCGCCTTCTGCAACGGCGCCTTTGGTGGCGACGGAGGCTCCACAGGCCTCACCGTGGGCCGCCGCTTTGCCTTCGATGAATGGCGCGGCAGGCTCTGGGTCATCTGCGGGTCCTGCTCCCGGTGGAACCTCGCGCCCATCGACAACCGCCTGGAGCGCATCGAGGCGGTCGCCCGCGCGGCCGCGGAGGGACACATGGTGGCCTCCACCGAACAGGTGTCGCTCATCCGGGCAGGAGCCTACGACTACGTGCGCGTCGGAAAGCCGCCGCGCATCGAATACGCCACCTGGCGGTACGGCGAACGCATCAAAGCCCGGCGGCGGGAGCAGCTCAAGTACGTCGTGCCCCTGAGCGTGGCGGCCGTGGGCGCAGCCATCGCCATCAACGTCGCGGCGGGCGGCTCCATGGGCGTGTTCGTCTGGCAGATCCCGAACCTGGGCCGGAACCTCTACACCGGGATCGTCGGGTTCCGGACCGTGAAGCTCGAAGAGACTCCGGTCTGTGCGCACTGCGGGACCATCATGACCGTGCGTGCCAGGCACCTGGCCCGGGCGCGGCTCGTGTCGGACCGGCACGCCCGCATGGGACTGCTCCTGATCTGTCCCAAGTGCAAGCGCGAGGGGGCGCAACTTGAGGGCACGGATGCGCAGGTGGCCCTCCGGCGCGGACTCACCTATCTCAACCTCGCGAAGTCGGGGAGACAGCGGGCCGCCGACGCGGCCAGGATCGTCGAGGGAGCCGGCGGGCCCGACCAGCTGGTCCACGGTATGTCGCGGGAATCCCTTCTCCTGCGGACGCTGCGGCCTGACCGGCGTCTGGCCCTCGAGATGGCGGTGGACGAGCAGGCAGAAGTCGAGGAGCTGGAGCGACAGTGGCGGGTCGCCGAGGAAACGGCGGCCATCGCCGACGGGACGCTCAGCACTACAGCCGAGCTGGAGGAAGAGATGAGCCGTCTCAAAGGGAAATTGCCAAATCAACCAGACGGTTGATTTTGGACTGTCTCCGGGGACCTCACTGCTTTATCTTCCCGCCACCCATATGGCCGCACCGCTCGTCCAGATCAGCCCGTCGCAAGCCCCGCGCAAGCCGTCCTGGCTGAAGGTCAAAGCCCCGGGTGGGCCCACCTATCTGAGCGTCCAGCAGATGATGCGGGAGCTCAAGCTCCACACCGTCTGCGAAGAAGCGCACTGCCCCAACATCGGCGAATGCTGGGAGCACAAGGCCGCCACCTTCATGATCCTGGGCGACGTCTGCACCAGGAATTGCGCCTACTGCGCCGTGGCCCACGGGACACCGGCGCCGTTCGATCCCGACGAGCCGCGCCGCCTGGCGGATGCGGTGGCCCAGATGGGCCTGAAGCACGTCGTGATCACCAGCGTGGATCGCGACGACCTGCCGAACGGGGGCGCCGAAAGCTTCGCTTCCTGCATCACCGAGATCGGCCTCCGGCTTCCGGACACTTCCGTCGAAGTTCTGATCCCCGATTTCAAGGGAAATCCGGAAGCCCTGCACATCGTGCTCGCGGCCAAGCCCGACATCTTGAACCACAACCTCGAAACGATCGATCGCCTTTACCGCATCGCGAGGCCCGGGGGCCGCTACACCCGCGCCCTCGAGCTCCTGGCGCGCGCCAAAGAGATCGCACCCGACCAACTCACCAAGTCGGGGCTGATGGTGGGACTCGGCGAAGACTGGGATGAGCTGCTGGTCTCCATGCGCGACCTCCGCGCCCATCACGTCGACATCCTGACGCTGGGTCAGTACCTCCGCCCCTCGGCGGATCACTTGCCCATCGCGCGCTGGTACACGCCCGACGAGTTCGCCGAGTTGAAGCGTCTCGGCATGGAGATGGGATTCCGGCACGTCGAGTCCGGCCCGCTGGTGCGGTCGAGCTATCACGCGTGGGAGCAGGCCGAGAAAGCGGCCGCCCCGGCCGTCGCGGCCGTCCGTTAACCAGAAAGAGACATGACCCC
>DATEGY010000257.1:0-6194 GCA_035279865.1 Gemmatimonadales bacterium
GCTCTGCATCTGCGCCTCGATAGTGTCGGGATTCACGATCGGTCCGCAGTCCACGGCCACCCACACCCGGTGCACCCGGGGCCGGCCCTTCGTCACCGACACCTCCGCTACCTCGGCCACGAAGGACCCGAACGCCTCGGCCACGGCGATCCCCCGGGCCCGGCCCGCCGGCACGGGGCCACCCCAGCCTGACTTCTGCACGACGAGATCGAGCACGCCACGATGGCGCGGCGAACCCGTGAGCAGATCGTGCCGCAGCTGATAGGGGTCCTTCTTTAGAGCCGCCGCCAGCTCGTCCATGAACGACTCGGTCACGAAGGCGTTGTGCGAGCTCCCCACCGACCGCCAGAACCCGACCGGGATGGGGAGATCGGCCACCGTCTGCTCACACAGGAAGTTGGTGAAGTCGTACGGGAGATTGGCCGCCCCCTCGACGGTCGTCCCGTCGATTCCGTCCCGCAGGGGCCCGAAACGCGCGAGAATCGACGGGGCCACGATCCGGTGCGTCCACACGGCCGGTGCTCCCGACGCGTCGATCCCCGCCGAGAAGCGATGGTACGACGTGGGCCGGTAGAAATCATGCTGGATGTCGTCTTCGCGGGTCCAGATGACCTTCACCGGCGCTCCGACCGCCTTCGAGATCTGCACCGCCTCGGCCACGAAGTCGTTCTCGGCCCGGCGCCCGAAGCCGCCGCCCAGGAACGTGGTATGAACCCGAACCTGCTCGGTCGGCACACCGGCATACTTCGCCGCCACCGACTGCGCCCCCGTCTGATTCTGCGTCGGGGCCCACACGTCACATCCGTCCGCACGGACGTGCGCGGTGCAGTTCATCGGCTCCATCGTGGCGTGGGCCAGGTAGGGCACTTCGTACGTCGCCGTAAGCTTCCGCGCCGCGGACGACAGACTGGCCGCGGGATCGCCCCGCTTCTTTGCTTCCACGCTGGGACCGTCGGCGAGCTGCGCCAGCTTGGCGCTGATGCCGGAGCTGTCGAGCGTGGCATTGGCTCCGGGAGCCCACTGCACGTCGAGGGCCCGGCGTCCGGTCATCGCCTGCCAGTATGTGTCGGCCACCACGGCTATCCCTGCAGCGGTGCGGGGCGGCAAGGCACCACCCCCCGTACCCGGAATCCCCGGCAGCTCGATCACGTGCCGGACGCCCGGAACCGCCTTCGCCTTCGCGGCATCGTACCTGGCGATCGTGCCGTCGAGCACCGGGCACCGCAGCACCGAGGCGATCAACATGCCGGGGACCTTCACATCGATCCCGAATTGCGCCGTCCCATTGACCTTCAACGGCGTATCGAGACGCTTCACGGGCGTGCCGATCAGGCGGAAGGTCTTCGGATCCTTGAGGGTGGGAGTCGCGGGAACCGGGAGTGCGGCGGCCGCCAGCGCCAGACTGCCGTACGTCGCGCGGCGGCTCGTGGCCGCATGCACGACCGCGCCCGGCTCGGTATGACACTCACCCTCGGCCACTCCCCACCCCTTCGCCGCCGCGCTGATCAACACGGTCCGTGCGGCGGCGCCCGCATTGCGCAGCATCTCATACGACGTCCGAATCGCGGTGCTGCCCCCCGTCATCATCCGGCGGGACCAGGCATGGGGGTCGTCCGGTACGGGCGCGATGACGATCCGGCTCCAGTCGGCGTCCAGCTCCTCGGCGAGCACCATGCGCATCGAGGTCAGCACCCCTTCGCCCATCTCGGACTTGTCGATCGCCAGCGAGACCTGGTCGTCGGGAGAGATGTGGATCCATCCGGAAGGCGAGAACTCATCGACCGCCGCCCCGGCCCGGCGCGCGCGGAAGCTGAATCCGATCAGGAGTCCCGCCCCGGTGACACCGGCGGCCCCGATGAACGTGCGGCGTGAAATCGGGGAGGCGGTCATGCGGCCTCCCCTGCCGCCTTGTGAATGGCGGCGCGGATGCGCTGGTAGGTTCCACAACGGCAGATGTTCGTCATCGCCGCATCGATTTGTTCATCGGTGGGTTTCGGGTGCGCCTTGAGCAGCGCGGCGGCCGCCATCAACTGGCCCGACTGGCAGTACCCGCACTGGGGCACGTCGATGTCCTTCCAGGCCTTTTGCACCGGATGATCACCGGAGGGCGAAAGCCCCTCGATGGTCGTGATTTTCTTGCCCACCGCTCCGGCGACCGGGAACACGCAGGTGCGGGTGGCGACCCCGTCGATGTGCATGGTACAGGCTCCGCACTGGGCGATCCCGCATCCGAATTTGGTCCCGGTGAGACCCAGCGAATCGCGGACCACCCAGAGGAGCGGCGTATCGGGGGCGACATCGACGGTGTGAGCCGAGCCGTTGACGGTGAGTTGGTAAGCCGGCATTCCAGCATCTCCTGCGTAGGTTCCGAATGGTGGGCTTCCTGAAAATGGCCCGCGCTTCCCCGGGGCGCCATTGTCGCAACGGCGCCTCGTTTGCGCCTTCGCCCGCCCCGCACCATTCTCCACCATGCGCCTCGCCCTCCTGCTCCTCATCGCCGGCCCGCTCTCGGCCCAGTCGGTCGAGTACCTCAGCTACAAGTCTCAACCAGATACGGGCGCCGTGGCCCGGGCGCAGAGCGCCCTGGCGAAGGATCCGAACAACGTCCAACTGCTCGGACGACTCGGCGCCGCCCAGGTGGCCATCCGGCAGTACCGGGAGGCCATCGCCACCTATACCAGGGGACTCACCCTGGCCCCGAACGACACGGCGTTCTACCGGGAACGCGGGCACCGGTACCTGTCGATTCGGGAGTTCAACAAAGCGTATGCCGATCTGTCCAAGGGCCTGACCCTCGACAGCATGGACTACGGTTGTCTCTATCATCTCGGCATCATTCAGTACCTGCGGGGCGACTTCGCCGCGGCATCACGCACGTTCACCCGTGCCCTGCCGCTCGCGCCCGATTCGAGCGAGAGGGCCGGCTCGACCGACTGGCTCTGGATGTCACTTTCCCGGGCGGGGCGTGGGGCCGAGGCGCAGGCGCTCCTGGACCGGCACCCGGATTCGCTGCACACCAACATCGTGTACACCAGGCGCCTGCGGGTCTACCGCGGCCAGGTTTCGCCGGACAGCGCCTTCACCCCCGCCGACACCGACGACATCTCGGTCGCGACCCTCAGCTACGGCATCGGGGACTGGTACCTCGTGAAGGGCGACACGGCGAAGGCGAGCCAGTGGTTCCGACGCGCCGTCGCGTCTGGAGGCTGGCCCGCCTTTGGATTCATCGTGGCGGAGGTCGAGCTGAAGCGGCTGGGGAGCCGCTGAGCTAGCTCTTCACCCAGTGCGGGGCCGTACTGAAGGTCGCGGGATCGAAGAGCCCCGGCGACAGGTCCACGTCCGTCTTCCAGTCGTTGTAGTCCTCGGCCTGCTCGAGCTTCCCGGCGACGTAGAACTCACACCGCGTCGCCAGCGCGCCCCCGCCCGCCTGCACCACCTTCTCGAAGTGCATGTCCATCACCGGCGCGCCCGCCACCGGTGAGAAGACGGCCCGCACCACCGCCTTGTTCTGCGCGTCCACCCAGATCTGCGGGCTGGTCGTGTCCCCGGCCGCCTGGGCGCCGGCGATCCAGACCGGACGGCCGTGCCAGGAGCCGCTCAGCACCGGCTTGGTGAAGTCGACCCCGGTGGGCGCGAGCTCACGCAGGGTCCGCTCCACCGGCTCGACGTAGATCCCTTCGACGAGCGGCAGGAGGAGATTCCCTGCCGCCCGGGAGCCGGCGAGCTTCCCGCCACGGAACCCCCACAGGGAGTCGACCGTGTAGATCACGCCGTTCCCGTTCTTGGGGTCCCCGATGTCGATCCGGAGCTGCGTACCGGTCGCATCGGTGTAGCGGAGGCTCTCGTACCAGGTGGTCTTGACCTCTTTCCCGGTCGAGTCGTGGCGCGTGGTCGTCTGGACGAACGTGAGGGTCTTGAACCAGTGGCTGCCGTAGGCGTCGCGCATGGTCTGCAGAAGGTCGTGCCCCGTGGCGGGGGCCTTCTGGGCGAGCGCCGGACCGGCGAGGAGCAGGACGCAGAGAGCGGTCTTTCGCATGATGGATCCTCGTGGGAGCGGAGAGTGGTAGCAATATGGACGTGCAAAGCCGGCCTCCGGTTTCTATCTTCCGCCGTACGATGAAGACCGCCGGGGCAGTCCTCGCATTCGTGTGCCTGGTCATCGGCTTCCATTTCGTCTATACCCACCCCCGGAATGACGACCGGCCGTTGATCACGGATCAGCTGATCCAGCAGTTTCGGAGCAACGTCGACAGCTTTACCCACCTCGAGCACCGGCTCCCGACGACGTTTGGGGAGACCTGCAGGCGCCTCCTCCCCCAGGAGTACCTGTACGTCAAGAACTGCAGTTACTGGCTGCAGAACGACGATACGATCCCGATCGACGCCTGGCGACATCCTCTCAGGCTCACGGTGTCGGGAGCGATGGTGGAGATCCGGTCGGCAGGTGCCGACGGCACGTTCGACACGCCGGACGACATGTTCTACAACTCGGCGGACGAAGCGCAGCGCGTGCATGCGATGGCCGGCTGCTACCAGATCGACCTGGCGTGGCCGGAATTCCCGGGAAACATGCTCGTGCTCAAATCCGGACCCGTGGTCTGGGAAGGCGAATACCAAGGCGCGCCGAGGGTCGACCGATTCAGCGGGCCCCAGTGGCGCCCCAGTCCCTACCCCGGGGGCCGGGACAGTCTCACGGTCATCTGGAGAACCGTCGACCAGGGCCACGTCTTGCTCACTCTCCGCTGGCTGGGAGATTCGCTGGTCGGCCGGGCCGACGGACTCATCCACCAAGCGTACGTCGTGGCGTACCGTTCGGGCTGCCTGCCCAGGGTGTGACCTGATGCGCATCGGGATCCTCGGTTCCGGACTGATGGGCGCCAAGCTCGGCACCCTCTTCGCGAAATGCGGCCACGAAGTGGTCTTCAGTTACGCGCGGGACCCGAAGAAGCTCGCGAGACTCGCGCGTGACGCCGGCGGGAAGGCACGGGCGGGCACCCCTGCCGACGCCGTGAAGAACGCGGATGCGGTGCTCCTGGCCGTGCATTGGCTCAGGGTGGAGGACGTCCTGGCGCAGGCGGGGGACGTACGCGGAAAGGTGTTCATCACGTGCTCCCTGCCCATGAATGAGGAGAATACCGAGCTCGTGATCGCCCACACATCCTCGGGCGCCGAGGAGCTGGCCAAACGAGTGCCCGGGACGCATGTCGTGTCGGCATTCGGCACGGTGCCCAGTGAGGTGTTCTTCGACGTGTTCGAAGGACGCAAGAAAAAGACGCGGCCGAGCCTGGTTTACTGCGGCGATGACAAGTTGAGCAAGCGGGTGGCGGCCCGGTTGATCGGGGACGTCGGGTTCGACCCGCTGGATGCCGGGCCCCTGCGGATGGCGCGGTACCTGGAGCCGCTCACGATGCTCGTGGCCCAGCTCGCCTACGAGCAAAGCGGAAATCCGGCCCTCGCCTACCGGTTCTCCTACTACCCAGCCTAGCGAGCGCGAGTCATGCCCTTACTTGCCGAGTGGGACAGCTTCTGCGTGATCGTGGGGTCGTCCGCGGGAGCGTTGATCGGACTCCAGTTCGTGGTGATGACCCTGATGTCGGAGCGGAACATCCGCAGTCCCGACGCCGGTGCGGCCTTCGGGTCACCCACGGTCGTCCATTTCAGCGTGGTGCTCTTTCTTTCGGCGCTCCTGCGCGCACCCTGGCAATCCATCACGTCGGTCGAGATCATGCTCGGCCTGTTCGACGTGGGTGGGCTGGTCTATGCGGTGATCGTGCTCCGCCGCATGCTGCGCCAGACCGTCTACCAGCCCGTGGCAGAGGATTGGCTCTTTCATCTTATCCTTCCCTTCCTTTCATATGTGCTCCTGGCGGTCACCCCGCTCTGGGGCCAGCCGCACGCGCGCCTGGCGCTCTTCGGCGTCGCCGCGGCGTCGCTCCTGCTCCTCTTCACGGGGATTCACAACGCGTGGGACGCCGTGGCGTTCCAGGTGTTCAACCCGATCCCCGGGACCGAGAAGACGCAGCACAAATCAGAGCACGGGCACAAGTCGGAGCACTCGGGGTCGTCTGGACATTCGTCACACCGCCGCTAGAAGCAGGTCCTTCGCGCCTTCGGCGCTCAGGATGACACCGTCGCTCCCTTTCTTATCAAGAAAAATTGAACAAGTCCTGTCATCCTGAGCGAACGCGCGCGAA
>DATEGY010000258.1:0-8243 GCA_035279865.1 Gemmatimonadales bacterium
CTGAGCGCGAGGTAGAACGGGGACCACGCGCAGCCGCCGGGGCACGCACGGATAGCCGTGCAACCACACACCTCGCAGGCGATCTGTTTCATTGAACGAGCCAAGGCCTTTCCGCTCACGGGAACAGCTCCTGTAGCGGGACGCCGAGGGCGTTCGCCAGCGCCAGGGCTTCGCGGATGTCGCACCGACGACCGCCGCGCTCGAGCCGTGAAACGACCTTGCGGGCCCGATCCTCGGACAGGCCCAGCCGGAGGCCCAGCTGGGCCTGCGTCATTTCACGCCAAAGACGTCGGATCCGCAGCTTCTTCCCGAACGCCTGCCAGAACTCAAGGTTCTGCTCGATCTCGAAGCTCACGCCGGCTTCCGCTTCCAGCTGATCCGCCGGGGCCATTCGCCCGAGTATTCGGCGATGGCGCTGCGCACGACCTCTTCCTCATCCGCGTACCGGTGCATGGACTCGAGGAGCTGCTCGACGCCGCGGACGAGCCAACCGTCCGGGAGCTCGGGCTTGGCATTGTATTCGAGGACGCCGGCGCGGCCACTCACCGCTCGCCTCGCATCGAGAACGGCGGGAAGATCGGGATCCCGCAGGCCTGGTCCGCGCGAGGATCCTTCGGATAGTTGAAGCGCGCGGTGCCCCGGGCCAGCTGCTCCATCATCCCGTCGAGACGTCGATCGACGCCCGAGTGCTGGAGACACCCAGCGTCGCGGCCGAACGACCACGGCGGCTTGCCCTGGCAGATGGGACACCCGCCAGCCACGAAGGGCACGGGCACGATCAGGCGACCGCTCGGCGTCTTCGCCCAGGGCTGCAGCTCCCCTGGCCGGAACGGATGATTCGCGGGGAGTCGGAACATCTCTTCACCGCCACCGGTCGGTCCCTCACATCCGTCCTCGAGATAGAAGTCCATGAGGATCCCGCACCGCGTGCAGCGGTAGGGCATGATGAGCCAGAACCGCCGCGCGGCGAACAACGAGCGAAGGGGCTTCATGTGCTTGGCGCTGGGACGAGGGGCGACTCGCAGTCGGGGCATCGCTTGAGGCGCGTGAGGACCGACGGGCAGACGTGTCGGATCTGTCCCCCCTGTTGTCCCCCTACCTTTGGGACGTTTTCGGGTGGTTTCTGCGCTTTGCTTCGGGTCTCGTCCGCTATAGGTTTCGGGCCGCGCCGGGCGGTCCCCTGACTACGGATCAAGAGGTTGGGGGTTCGACTCCTCCTGGGCGCACTGTAAGACTAGGAAGCAGACGCACAGACGCGTAGATGGTGAACAGGGCCCGGCCGCAGGACCTGCAACCCCCTGTCACCTTTTCCCGACAACCCATCTGTGCGTCTGTGCGTCTAGTAGTGAGCGTCTGTTGCGTCTGAGACTGTTGACTGTTTTCTAGCATTACAACGGGGCGTGGCGCAGTCCGGTTAGCGCGCCTGGTTCGGGACCAGGAGGTCGGAGGTTCAAATCCTCTCGCCCCGACTGTTTGAAGACCAAGCCTGACATCGACTTCCGGTGTCGGGCTTTTTCTTTCCCAAGTGACGGCCAAGTGACCCCCGCACCGTTCTCTTGATCGATGACCGCCGACCTCAACGTCCGTCCTGCCCGGCGCGACCATCTGTTCCTCGTAGGCGCCGGCCTCGCCGCCTTCACAGTGGTCTTTGTCGGGTTCGCACGAACCTACTTTCTCAAGGGCCTGTTCGGCGGGCCCCCGTTGCCATGGCTCCTGCATCTCCATGGATTCCTGATGACGTCGTGGTTTGTCCTGTTTTTCGTGCAGGTAGGGCTGGTCGCCACGCACCGGGTCAAACTGCATCGGACGTTGGGCGTGGCCGGAGTCGTCGTGGCGGTATTGATGATGATTGTAGGGTTCACGGTCGTGCGGCGCGCGACGATCCGGGACCTCGGCAATGCCCCAGGCGGTGGGCCGCCGCCGCTCGAGTTCATGGGCCTCATCCTGTTCGCGCTGCTGGCATTCGGCATCCTGGTCGGCGCGGCGCTGTTGCTGCGCCGGCGACGGGATTATCACCAGCGGCTGATGCTGCTGTCGTGCCTCAGCTTGGTGAATCCCGGTCTCTTCCGCATTCCCCTCGAGCAGGTGCCACTCATCTCGTTCCTCAAGACCGGGGGGCCGCTCGGGCTGTTCGGTCTTGACCTCCTCCTGATCTACGGGTGCATAGCCTACGACACATGACGCAATCGCCGGTTGCACCCTGCTTTCGCTGGTGCCCTGCTCATTGTCGTACAGGACCTGCCCCTCATGGGGATGTTTCTCACGTCGCCTCTATGGAAGCACGTCGGCACCTGGCTGGTGTCGTAATCCCCACCGTGCTGGCTCGAGTGGTGTGCGTTTTCGATGTGAGTTTCTCACCACGGCGGTGCGGGCATTGGTCTTTCTCGTAGGAGGGTCGCGGAGTATTCCGCGCACCGCCCAGCGGCATCCCACTGCGTCGTTCACCGTGGCACCGCCCCACCAGGGGTCCGGGGAGCCTGTCTTTCGGTGAGCCGGTGACTCGCCTCGGGGCCGAGGTCCAACCCGTACAGGCGCTTGAGTTCCTTGATCCTCGCGAGGGACGCCCGCGTGAAAGGGCTCTTGCCGGCGAAGGCGTGCAGCACGATCCCCTCCAGCAGGTCGCTCAAGGTCAGGTCGTCAAACTCCGCGAAGGCCTTGAGCACCTTGATGAGACGCTTCTCCATCCGCACGCCGGTTTGCACCCGCTCCACCCCGATCCGCTCCGCCTGTGTCACGGTCGGCCACCTTTCCCTTGTGGGACACTTAGTACCAATGTACCTTGGTACCACATTACTTCTTCGGAGCCTGGATGTGAAGGCCCTTCTCCTGGCGTCGCTCGGCGGGATGCTCGGCGCCGCCCCGTTCCTGGTCCCCCGGCCGTCGCCCGCCGAGCCCCCCGTGCACGTCCGCAACTCCTTCTCGTTCACGGTGCCGGCGTCCGTTGCCGCAACGTTCCCGCTCTTCGGGGCCGACAAGGAGCGCGTCTGGACGCCCGGCTGGACACCCACGTTTCGGTACCCCTTCCCCGGCCAGGACAGCGCCGGGATGGTCTTCACGGTGGCGCACGGGCACACCCAGAGCGTGTGGGTCAATACCGCCTTTGACGCAGCCACGGGGCACGTCCAATACGTCTACGTCGTTCCCGGTGCCCTCGTCACGCTCATCGAGATTCACGTGACGGCGATCAATCCCGCCAAGACGGCCGTGACCGTGACGTACGAGCGGACGGCACTCGAGCCGGGAGCGAACGACCACGTCCGCGAACTAGGTGACCACGACCGGTCAAGCGGGCCCAACTGGGAAGCCGCGATCCGCGACTACCTCCACAAGTCCTGACGACGTCAGGAAGGATCGCGCCAGGAACGCTCCGGGGCTGGGGGTAGACATACTACATCCATAGGTGTAGATTCTCTACACCCATGACCGATCCGCGCGCACTCTCCCGCGTCGAGCTCCTGCAGGGCACGCTCGACCTGATCATCCTCCAGACCCTGCGGTGGGGACCCCGGCACGGCTACGGCATCGCCCAGCTGATCCGGTCGTCCTCCGAAGCCGTCCTCCAGGTCGACACCGGCTCCCTCTACCCCGCACTGCACCGCCTCGAGCGAAAGGGATGGATTGCCGCGTCGTGGAGCACGTCCGAGAACAAGCAACGGGTCCGGGTCTATACGCTGACCGCGAAAGGGCGAAAGCAGCTCGACGTGGAACGATCGCAATGGGAGCAGCTGAGCCGAGCCATCGGTGCGATTCTCGCTCCCCCGGCCCGGAGTGAACCATGACCCCGCGCGACAAAGAGATCCGCGAGGAGATCGAGGCCCATCTCCGCCTGGCCATCGCCGAGCAGATGGCCCGAGGGGCGTCCCGTGAGGATGCGGAGCGCGCGGCGCGCCGGGAGTTTGGGAACGTCACACACGTCGCCGAGGTGACCCGGGAGGTCGGCTACGGCCTCTGGCTCGAACGCCTCAGCCAGGACGTGCGCTACGGCTGGCGCGCCCTCCGTCGGACCCCGGCTTTCACCATCGTGGCCGTGGCGACGCTCGCGCTGGCGATTGGAGCGAATAGCGCCGTCTTCACCGTGGTGAACAGCGTGCTGCTCGCCCCCCTCCCCTTCCGCGATCCAGGGAGCCTGTACGTCGCGTCGTTCCTCCCGACCAACATTCCGTTCGAGCTTCCGCCCAGCCTCGATGACAAGGTCTACGTCGAGTATCGGCGGCGCGCGACTCGCCTCACGACCATCACCGGATACCAGCAGCAGGACGTGACGCTCAGCAACGCGGGCGACGCCACCCGGCTCTCCTGCGGCACCGTCGCGGCGACGTTCTTCGATGTGCTGGGTGTCCAACCCGCGCTCGGACGGGGCTTCACGGCCGACGAAGGGCACCCGGGCTCCGCTGCGGTCGTCATCCTCAGTGACCACCTCTGGCGCACCCGTTTTGGCGCCGATCGCGCGATCCTGGGCAGGACCATCACCATCAACGGGGCTCCCCAGACGGTCGTCGGGGTCATGCCGCCCGGTTTCGATTTCCCGAGCACGTCCGACCTCTGGTCGCCGTTGACACTCCCCACCAGCCCCAACATTTCGACCTTCCTGTCGGTCATCGGCCGCCTCCCCGCCGATGCCACGCCGGCGCAGGCGCTGGCCGAGCTGGAGGCCATCGCGGAGCCCAAACCGCCGGATCCCCGGGCGACGAGAGGCCAGAGGTTTGCGGCCCGGGTCATTCCGCTCAAGGATGCCGTCATCGGCAACGGGCGTACGCCGCTCCTCGTGTTCGCCGGCGCCGTCGCCTTCGTCCTGCTCATCGCCTGCGCCAACGTCGCCAACCTGCTCCTCATCCGCTCGGCGACCCGCCGTCACGAGATGGCCGTCCGCGTGGCACTCGGCGCCAGCCGGTCGCGCATCGCCCGGCAGCTCCTCACGGAAAGCGTGATACTCGCCCTGATGGGCGGTGCCGCGGGAACCCTCGTGGCGTTGGGAGGCGTGCGCGCCCTCCTCGCCGTCGCCCCGCTCGACCGCATTCCCCGCGTCGATGAGGTGCACGTCAACGGGTGGGTGCTCGCCTTCACGCTGGTGGTCTCGGTGGCTACCGGCATCCTCTTCGGGCTCGCGCCGGCCCGGAGCGGCGCGCGCCGGGAGCCGCAGGAGGCCCTCGGTCAGGGCACCCGGCTCGTAAGCGGGTCACACCAGCGCCTCCGCTCCGTGCTGGTCACGGGCGAGATCGCCCTCGCGCTGATCCTCCTCACCGGCGCGGGGCTCATGATCAAGAGCTTCGTCCGCATGCGCACGCTCGATACGGGCTACAACGCCTCCGGCGTCGTGACGATGAGCGTGGAACTGCCGTCCATCGACTACCCCGACTCTACCCGACAGCGGGCGTTTCACACCGGCGTACTCGACCGCCTCGCCCACATCCCCGGGGTGAGCGAGGTGGCGGCCGCGTCGTTCCGCCCCATGAGCCAAGTGGGAGTGATGGGGGGCCTCGTGGTCGACGGCCCGGTCACCCTGCCCAGCGAGTATCAAGTCGACAAACCGGTGGTGAGCCCCGGGTATTTCAAGGCGATGGGCATCCGGATGCTCGCGGGGCGGGACTTCACCCCGGCCGACCGGGCAGGAGCCCCGGGAGTCGTGATCGTGAGTGAAGCCGTCGCCCACCAGCTCTGGCCATCCGGCGACGCCGTCGGGAAGCGAGTCGCGCAGGCGTCGGGGCGCCCGGGCCCGCCCGACTGGCTCACGGTCATCGGAGTGGTCTCGGACATTGTGCAGGACGGAGGGTTGGACCGGCATTCGACTGTCTACTTCCCCTACTTACAGTCCACGACACGTTGGATGACCTTCGTCGTTCGCCCGGCACCTGGGGCAAGGGTCGCGTCCGCGATGCGGGCCGCGCTCCGCGAGGTCGATCCCGCTATCCCCGCGCAATCGCTGGAGACGATGGACCAGTCCCTGATGGAGAACATCGCGGAGCCGGTGTTTCAGATGCGCGTGCTCGTGACGTTTGCACTGCTCGCGTTGCTGCTCGCCGTCCTCGGCACGTACGGCGTACTGGCCTACGACATCACCGAACGCACCCGCGAAATCGGGCTGCGCCTGGCCCTCGGCGCCACGCCAGGAACGGTGCTGCGCATGGTGCTGGGCCGGACCGCGGTCCTGGCCCTCCTCGGAGCAGGGATCGGCACCGCCGGAGCACTGGCGCTCACCCGGCTGCTCTCGAAGTCCCTCTTTGAAGTGCGCCCCAACGACCCCTCGACCCTGATCGGTGTCTCGCTCCTCCTGTTCCTTGCGGCCCTCGCGGCCGGATATCTCCCGGCGCGGCGTGCGACCAGGATCCCGGCGATGACGGCATTGCAGCAAGAATGAGGAGCGGTGCGCTCCCCAGTTTCAATCCTAAAGGTTCTGTGAAGTGCTTCTGAAGCCGTGATTACAAACGGCCTTCCGCAGTGCGGTTCGCGGCGGGCCGGTGCGCCTTGCGGCAGCAGGAGAAGGACGCTCGCCGCATCAAAGCGCCTCGCGGTGTGGCCCGTCGTTTGCACCCCAAGACCGGGGACGGCGATACCAGTCACGAGACCACGGAGGACGCATGACCGCCATTGCCAACGACAAGCTGGTGCTGGAAGATGACCTCGACGTCGGCCACCTGGTCATTATCACGAATCGCCCAAGTGGTGGCAGGACCTTGCGCCCGCTGCAGCCCTCGGAAGCCGATACGTACGTGGGTGACGTGTTGCGCATCGAGGCCGGCGAAGGCCCCGGGGAGCGCCGGCTGCGGGTGGTGCGTCCCGCCGGACGCTAGGACCGCCGTAACACGAGCTCGCCTTTCGCTTCATTGCAAGCACGGAGCAATACCGGGCAGCTGCGACGCTGCACCGCCTTGCCGCATCTGGCTTGGCGGACCCATCTCGGGGAAGCATCATCCGCGTCCACATCGTCTTCTGGCTCGCCTTCGCGCTGGTGTCGCCCGGCTTCGCTCTCGCACAAGCGCGGCCTGCGGCACCCGTTCGCCTCACGCACGTCACCGGAACATTCGCGGTAGGCCGGGAATTCCTGGACATCGTCGATAGAACCCGTCCGGACCCACGTTCGCTCAGGTCCGATGGAACGCGGGAGTTTCTGGCGATTATCTGGTATCCGGCGGCGCCCGGCAGCCGCTCCCCTGCGTTCTGGATGCCCGGGCTCTGGCTCGACTCCGCCGCCGCCGACCTCGCGTTCTTCGGCCGACGGGCGACTCCCCCACCGTCGTTCGCTGATGCGCGGGCGGTCATCCGCGCGACGACGTCGAATGCCGCAGACAGCGCCCCCGTTGCACCGGGCGCCCAGAAATTCCCCGTCTTGCTCTTCTCGCCCGGCAACAATACGTCAGCCATCTACTATTCTGCCCTGGCCGAGGAGTTGGCCAGCCACGGGTACGTGGTGATTGGAAACGTCCCAGTCGGGTGGGCACGATCGGTGACGTTTCTGAACGGGCAGGTCACCGGGAATCATCCCTATGCCACGCTGGATCCGTGGATCGCCGACCTTGCCTGCATTCTCGATTCGCTGCCGGCCTGGAATGCGGACCCCCATCAGCCGTTTGCGGGGCGCCTCGACCTCTCACGCGTCGGCGTGTACGGGCACTCGGCGGGAGCCAACGCAGTCGAAGTGCTCACGTCACGTGACCCGCGCGTCCGTGCGGTGCTGCTGCTCGACCCGGGAGTGACCGACAGTACGTGGGCCACCGACCGGCCGACCCTGCTGCTCTTCGCCGAGAACCGGGACTTTCTCAGCCGGCCGGGAAACGAACAGTTGGTAGCCGGCGTGATGGCGGAGCGCGCCGCGTTCGAGCGGCATCTCTCGACCGGTTTTTGGATGACGATTCTCGGAAGCGCTCACATGATGTTCGCGGACGTGTCGGCGGTGCCCGCGTTCTCGAGCCCCGTCCAAACGGGCCCGCAGCTGGCCACTGCACAGGCGGTGGTGGTTTCGTTCTTCGACGAGGCCCTGGGGGGAAGACGGTCGGACCTGATCCGACGAGGGAGTGGATCCTGGCCCCTGCTGCACATCGACGGGGGCAGGGAGTAGGCGACGTCCCGCAAGTTGCCCGCGGATCATTTGAAGACAAAAGCCTGACATCGCCTCCCGGTGTCGGGCTCTTTCTTTGCCCTTGGTGCGGCTTGTGAAACCCGCCACCGCGCATTACCGTCATATGGGCATCCCATAGGACTGGTCGTCGGGACAACCCCATGGAGGACGGTATGAAGCGTGAGCGGGT
>DATEGY010000259.1:0-2252 GCA_035279865.1 Gemmatimonadales bacterium
GATCGCGTCGAGCCGTGGTCCAAGATCCGCAAGATCACCGCCGATCACATGATCATGTCGAAGCGGGTGTCGGCGCACGTCGCCTCGTTCTTCGAGGTGGACTTCACCCGCGTCGCGCAGCTGCGGGCCAAGGCCAAGGCGTCCTATCAGGAGCGGGGTGTCAACCTCACGTTCCTCGCGTTCATCGCCAAGGCGGTGGCGGAAAACCTCCGGAAGCATCCGGTGGTGAACGCCGCCGTGTCCGGTGACAACACGATCTACCGCCGCGACATCAATCTCGGCATCGCCGTCGCGCTCGATTGGGGCTTGATCGTGCCGGTGGTGAAGCACGCGGATGAGCTGTCGCTGATGGGGATCGCGCGTGCCCTCAACGACCTGGGCGAGCGGGCGCGGACCAAGAAGCTGTCGCCCGACGAGATTCAGCGCGGCACCTTCACGATCACGAACCCCGGTATCTTCGGGGACTTGATCGGCATTCCGATCATCAACCAGCCTCAGGTGGCCATCCTGGGCGTCGGGGCCATCGAGAAGAAGCCGAGGGTCATCACCCAGCCCGACGGGACCGATACCATCGCGATCCGGACCATGGGCATGCTCAGCATGTCCTACGACCACCGCGTGGTGGACGGCGCCGACGGCGACAAGTTCCTGGCGGACGTGAAGAAGATGCTTCAGGAGTTCCCGGAAGGAGCGGTCTGAACATGGCGAAGGTGCTCACCGCGGCTCGCGTCCGTGTGCCCGCGCCCAACGAACGGGACTACCTGGCGACGCTCCGCGATCTCTGCCAGTTCGCGGAAGCCCGGGGACAGCGGATCTGGGTATTCCGGAACGCCAAGGACCCCCAGCTCTTCATCGAGTTCTCCGAGAGCCCGACGGAGATGAGCCACCGGGCGCAGGCCTCGCGCCTGCCGGAGGAGATCAAGCTCGAGAAGAAGCTCCAGAACCTCGTCACCTACGCGCCCGATGCCTGGGAGCTGTGGTCCGAAGTGCCCCTCGCGGCCACGGCGGAGGCGTAATGGCCCCGCGACGCACACTGACCGTCGACGGCGAGGCCTGGGAGTTCGCGCCGTCCGGGTATGCCACCGTTTACAGCAAGGATCAATTCGGGGTGGTCTTCCAGTGCGGCACCGGGTCCGCCCGCCGCCGCCGGTTCACACGGTTCACGCCCATGGGGAGCCGGAATCCCGAAGCGGCGCTCGGTGAGCTGACCGATCGCCAGCTGCTCGATCTGTTCCGCCAGTCGCAGCCCGCGTGGACCGCCCCGGAGAGCGCCTACGGCGCACGTTGACCTGCATTGCCACTCCACCGCGTCGGACGGGGAGTGTCCTCCGGAGCAGGTGCCGGTCCGGGCCCACGAGGCCGGCCTCGTCGCCATCGCCCTCACCGATCACGATACCCTCGACGGCGTCAACGCCGCGAGCGCGGCCGCCCGGCCGCTGGGCGTCCGGATCATCCCCGGATGTGAATTCAGTGTGAAAGCGCCCTGGGGAGAGATGCATCTCCTCGGGTACTTCCTCACCCCCGGGCACCCGGCGCTCGAGGCCTTTCTGACGGAAACCAGGGAGGCGCGGAGGCGCCGCGGGCACGAGATGGTGCAGCGCCTCCAGCGTGCCGGTGTGCCGATCGACCTGGCGGACGTCGAAGCCGAGGCGAAGGATGGAGCCCTCGGGCGCCCGCACGTGGCGCGCGCCCTGATCCGCCGCGGGGCCGCCGACGATTTCAACGATGCCTTCGCCCGCTTTCTGGGGCGCGGCAAGCCCGGCTACGTTCCCAAGCCTCTCCCCACGCTCGAGAAGGTGACGGCGCTGGTCCACGACGTCGGTGGCGTGACCGTCGCCGCCCATCTGGGCGAGCATGGCACCGAGCCGCAGCTGCGACAATTTCAGGGCGCCGGTCTCGACGGCGTGGAGATCCGCCATCCCCGGCATTCGCCGGCCGCGGAGGCCCGGCTCGGCCGTCTGGCCGACAAGCTCGGCCTGGCGGTGTCCGGCGGATCGGACTGGCATGGGGACGGCGACGCAGGCGCCTCGCACGCGCCCCTCGGCGGGATGGATGTCCCGGTCGAGTGGTTGGAAGCACTCGAAAGCCGTCGAGGAAAACCGTCGAGAGACAATACGTCGAGAAGCACGACGTAAGGGGTCCGGCCATGGCGACGTTCGAGAAGAAGGTGGTGCTGGTCACTGGCGTCGGCAGGCCCGGACAGATCGGGCATGCGGTCGCCGGGGCTTTCGGGCGGGCCGGCGCGAGCCTTG
>DATEGY010000260.1:0-5257 GCA_035279865.1 Gemmatimonadales bacterium
CGACCACTTCCCCTCCACGGTGGAGTCTCGAGGACGTCGAATGGCGAGAGGTTGCAAGTTGCGCGCTAGCCGTGACGGACCACCGCACGCTACGTGCCGACCGCGATGAGTCGGCCGGGATGTTGCGGCGGTGCAGCGGGCGACGCCAAGGTGCTCGCTCCACGCGAGACAGGGCCCTCCCGATTCCGTTGCCCGTGGGTTTCGTCTCATCCGGGCACCCTCTTTGCTCCTGGGAGACGCGACAACATCGAGGGGCAATTGAACGATGTCCTGCGCCTTTCACCGAGTTCACGACGAAGCCGGGCGCCGCCCGAACGCCGTGGCCCTGGTTGATGCCCACCAGGTCCTCACGTTCCCGCAGCTGGATGACCATTCGACCCGCCTGGCGCACCAACTACAGAACCTGGGCGTGACCCCCGACCAGCCGGTCGGGCTCTGCCTGCCAAGCTCCGTCGCGATGGCGGTCGGCGCGCTCGGCATCCTCAAGGCGGGGGGCGCGTACCTGCCCCTCGATCCGGGGCAGCCCGGTGAGCGGCTCATCGCGATCGCCCGGGACGCCGGCATCTCGGTGCTCGTCACCGACCACGCCTCTGCTCCCTGGGCGGAGGGCGTGGCCGGCCATATCGTGTCGCTCGACCGCAGCGGGGTGTCCCCGGCAGACATCGAGCCCGTCGACGCCGACGTCGCCGTCACTCCCGACCATCTGGCCTATCTCATCTACACCTCCGGCTCCACCGGACGTCCCAAGGGCGTGGAGGTCACTCACCGAAACCTCCAGAACCTGGTGGACTGGCATCAGCACGCGTTTGCGGTGACCTCCGCCGATCGGGGGAGCCAGATCGCCGGTGTGGGATTCGATGCCGCGGTCTGGGAGATCTGGCCCTATCTGACGGCGGGAGCACCCGTCCACTTTTGCCCCGCCAACATTCGGGGTGACGCGGTGGCCCTTCGCGACTGGCTGGTCGATCAGGGTGTCACGGTCACGTTCGTGCCCACGGTCATGGCGGAGCGACTGATCGAGCTTTCCTGGCCCCGTCACACAGCCCTGCGGACCATGCTGACGGGTGGAGATGCCCTCCACCACTACCCTCCACTCGACCTCCCCTTCTCCCTCGTCAACAACTACGGTCCGACGGAATGCACGGTGGTTGCTACCTCGGGGCGCGTGTCCCCGGGCGGCAGCGGCCATCAGCCACCGAGCATCGGGCGCGAGATCGACCACGTGCAGGTCCACGTGCTGGACGAGCGGCTGCGGGAAGTTCCGGACGGGACCTCCGGCGAGTTATGCATCGGAGGCGCGTCAGTCGCCCGGGGGTACCGCAATGACCCCGTGCTGACCGCCGAAAAATTCATCCCCGACCCGTTCGCCACGGAACGGGGCGCGCGCCTCTACCGCACGGGTGATCTCGTGAGCCGCCTCCCCGGCGGAGACATTGCATTCCTCGGACGGCTCGACTACCAGGTCAAGATCCGTGGGTACCGGATCGAGCCGGCGGAGGTCACGCACGCGCTGAAGGACCAACGGGGAGTCCGGGACGCCGTGGTGGTCGCCACGGACGACGGCGCGGAGGGAAAGCGCCTGGTGGCGTACTGGGTGGCTGCCGGGAAGGACGTGCCGAGCCCGGAGAAACTGATCCACCTGCTCCGCACGCGGCTCCCCGATTACATGGTGCCCTCGGCCTTCGTGCGGCTCGACGAGCTCCCCGTCACACCGAATGGGAAGGTCGACCGCGCCGCCCTGCCGCCTCTCGAACAGTCGCCCGCCGAACCCACGGAGGAGTTCATCGCGCCGAGGACGCTGGTGGAACAGGACGTCGTGAACATCCTGGCGCCCCTGCTCGGTCTCGAGCGGGTGAGCGTGGACGCGAACTTCTTCCTCCTCGGGGGTCACTCTCTCCTGGGCACCCAACTGATCGCCCGGTTGCGGGACCACTTCGATATCGAGCTGTCCCTCAAGGCCCTGTTCGAGGCGCCGACGGTAGCGGGGATCGCGGCCGAGGTGGAGCGGCTCATCCTGGAGAAGCTGGACGCGCTCGAGGCCGTGCCGGAGACGGCGGAATGAGCGCGCCGGCCACCACGGTCGGCACCGACGCCACCGCGGCGCTGAGCCTCCATCGCTTGATGGAGCCCGAAGTCCTGGCCAATCCATATCCGCTTTTTCACCGGCTGCGCAGCGAAGACCCGGTCCATTGGGACCCGTTCCTGCACTGCTGGGTGCTCACGAGGTATGAGGATGTTCAACGCGTCTTGCACACCTTCACCGCCGCGCGTACGCCGACCCCTGAGCAGCTTGCCAACATGGGACTCGAGCGCCTGATGCCGCTCGCGCAGATCATGGTGCGCCAGATGCTCTTCCTCGACCCACCCGACCACACGCGTCTCCGGCGCCTCGCGTCGACGGCGTTCACGCCACGGAGGGTCGAGGGACTCCGGTCGCACATCCGGGAGATCGCGAACCGGCTGGTCGATGAGGTCTTCGCTTCCGGCCGCATGGAGGTGATCGCGGACCTCGCGGCACCCCTCCCCGCCATCGTCACGGCCGAGCTGTTCGGGGTGCCGAGTGAAGACCATGACATGCTCAAGGATTGGTCGGCGGATTTCGCGGAGATGCTCGGCAACTTCCAGCACAACCCCGACCGGTTCGCGCGAGCGCTGGCAGCCGCCGAGGGCATGAGCGCGTACTTCCACGACCAGATCCTGGAGCACCGGCGGCATCCGCACGACGGCCTGATCCAGGCGCTCATCGAGGCCGAGGTGGACGGATCGAGTCTCACGTTGGATGAGCTGGTCGCCAACCTGATCGTGACGATGGTCGGTGGCCAGGAAACGACGACGAATCTGATCGGGAACGGACTCCTGAGTCTGCTGCGCTGGCCGGAGCAGCTCGCGAAGCTCGACGCCGACCATTCACTGATGGTCCCGGCCGTGGAAGAGCTGCTACGTTTCGAGGCCCCCAGCCAACACACCGCCCGGCTCGCACCCGAGGATCTCGAGATCGGCGGCAAGCGGATCAAGAAGCGTCAGGCCGTGATCGCCGTGATGGCTGCCGCCAACCGCGATCCCGAGCGCTTTCCCGATCCCGACCGCCTCGATCTCACGCGGACCGACAACCGTCACATGTCGTTCGGCTGGGGGCCGCATTTCTGCTTCGGCGCCCCCCTAGCCCGCCTCGAAGGGCAGATCGTGTTCGAGACCGTCCTGGACCGCATGAAAGGACTCGAGCTCGACCCGGAAGCGGGGCCGCTCGTGTGGCGCACGAACCTGGGCCTCAGAGGCCTGACCGCTTTGCCCGTGCGCTTCACGACATGACGACGGGGACCTCAAGCCGGGCGCGACTCGACGCCTACCTGAAGGCACGCACGGGAGCCACCGCGAGGCGCGAGTCCCCCATCCCGGTCCGCCCGGGAGACGGGCCGGCGCCCCTCTCGTTTGGCCAGGAAGGGATCTGGCGGCGAGCGCGGTCCCTGCCGGGAGTTCCCCTCTACAACGAAACGATCACCATCCATCGCCGCGGTCCCCTCGACGTTCCGGCACTCCAGAAGAGCCTCGACGAGGTCGTGCGCCGCCACGAGGCCTGGCGAACCACCTTCCACGAAACGGATGATCACCGGGTGGTGCAGCGGGCGGAGCCGTGGGCGCCGGTCCCGCTGGCCGTGCATGACCTGCGTGACTCTCCCGTTGAGCAACGCCTGCCCGAGGTCCTGCGCCTGGCGGCGGGAGATGCGCGAGCGGCATTCGATCTGAGCCGGGGACCGCTCTTTCGGGCCCGTATCGCGCGCCTGGGCGATGAGGAGTACCGGCTCTTCATGGCGGTGCATCAGATTCTGCTGGACGGTGTCTCCGTGTACCGCGTGCTGGTGCCTGAGCTCATCGCCCTTCATGACGCGTACACCGCGCACCAACCGCCGACGCTTCCCGAGCTCCCAATTCAGGTTGCCGATTTCGCGGCGTGGCAGCGGGGCTGGCTCACGGGGAAGGTGCGTGACGCGCAGATCGCGTATTGGGAGGGCCAGTTCGTAGACCTGCCCGATCCGCTCCGTTGGCCGTCTGGCGACCGGCCGGTGCAGCAGACCTATGGAGGGGCGATCACGCCTTTCGCCCTTCCGCCGGAGCTCGGCGCGGGGCTCCGGGCGCTTGCGGCCCGTGAGGAGGTGTCCCTCTTCGTGACTTTTCTCGCCGCCTTCGCGCGTCTGCTGCACCGCTATACCGGGCAGGAGGACCTCGTGATCGGCACCCCCTCCCCGGCCGGGCGGAAACGCTCCGAGGTCCAGGGGCTGCTGGGCTATTTCCTCAACCCGGTCGCGTTACGGCTCGATGTGTCCGAGGCCCCAACGTTCCGGGAGCTGCTCGCGCAAGCGCGCATCGTCGTGGGGGAAGCGGTGAGTCACGATGATCTCCCCTTCGAGCAAATCGTCGAGCGGCTCGGCGCGGACACCGAACCCAGTCGACACCCGCTCTTCACCGTGGCGATTTCGCAGGAGCCGCCGATGCCGGATGTGGGCGAGGGCTGGGACCTGACGCCCATGGATGTCACAAGCGGGAGCGCGCGGTGGGATCTCTATCTGGTGCTGGATGACCGCCGGGAACGCGGAATCCTCGGGCGGGTGCAGTACAATCCGGACCTGTTCGCGCCCGCGTCGATCACGTCGATGTTGGCGGACTACCGCTCGGTGCTCGAGGAAGCTCTGCAGCATCCGGAGCGGTAACTCGGAGATGCGACGCCTTACGGAGAGACGTCGCACGGCAAGAGCGGGCGCTCGTTCTCGAAGCAGGAATCGTTCAGAACCACCTCCACCTCCTCATTCGTCAGCATTCCACCACGAACCTCCCGCACCTTCTGCAACGGCTGAAGGGGGGCAGCGCGATTGTGGCTGACAAGGAACGGCACGCCTCCGTGCCACTTCGATGGGCACGCGGGTACGCCATCGACAGCGTGAGTCGGTACCACCTGGCGAACGCCCGGTCCTACGTCCGGGACCAGCCGGGGCGACACCCGGAACTGGCGATCGTCGGATGGGCGCCTTTGGAGCCCGTGTCGAGGGCGCGAGAAGAGGAATGGATCGGGGAGAACCGGACGTGGATCGTCGCTAGACGGCGCCGCTAGCGCCACGCGATCCCGCCCGTATCATCGGGCAGAGGCCGAGCCGCGGCTTCACGCCGCGCCGGCAACACCGAGGCCGGCCCTCATGAACCAGAGCCCTCGCTACTCCCCGGTCTGAGTTGCCGGGCCGCGCCTGTCACCACGGGGGCCTCTATT
>DATEGY010000261.1:0-22080 GCA_035279865.1 Gemmatimonadales bacterium
CCTGGGCGACCTGTTCTCGTCGATCTTCGGCGGGCGCGCCGGCGGGGGGACACGCGAAGAGGGCGACGAAACGGTCGAGACCGCCCTGCATATCCCCTTCCGCGTCGCCGCGCTCGGCGGCCGGGTGCCGGTAACGCTGCCGATGGCGGAGGTGTGTCCCACGTGCGGCGGGAAAGGTGGCGCCCCGGGATCGACGGTCGTCACGTGTTCGGAATGCAAGGGGCGGGGGACCATCAGCTTCGGGCAGGGTGGGTTCGCGGTCAACCGGCCCTGTCCGGTATGCCGGGGGAAGGGACGGATCCCCTCCGAGCCCTGTCCCACCTGCCGTGGCGCCGGGGAAGTGCGGGTGGAGAAGGCGGTCACCATCACCGTCGAACCGGGAACCGAGGACGGGACCCGCGTCCGGCTCAAGGGTCAGGGAGCGAAGGGGAAAGGCGACCTGATCGTCACCTTCCATGTCGACGCCGATCCGTTCTTCCGGCGTGAAGGTCTGGACGTCGTCTGCGTGGTGCCGATCAACGTCGCGCAGGCGCTCCTGGGCACGCGGATCAAAGTGAAGACGCTGGATGGGAAGCGCGTGGTGCTGCGGGTGCCACCGGGCACGCAGCCGGGGCAGAAGTTCCGGATCGCGGGCCAGGGAATCGCCAAGGCCGGACGGAGGGGAGATCAGTTCGTGGAGGTCCGCCTCGATCTCCCCGAGCAGCTCACCGAGGAGCAGGCAGCGGCCGCCAAAGCCTTCGCGGAAAAAGCCGGTTTGAAGTACTAAGTTGCTCTGCGACGCGCGATTTCCCAGGTCGCGGTCTCCTTGCCTCCCTCCATGACGTGGTAGTGATCGAAGTGCGCCACGGTGAGGCACGAGTGGTTGGGTACGATCTCCACAGTCTCTCCCACCTTGAAACGCCCTTCGAGCTCCCCCGCCGCCTTCGCGTGCACGACACCGTGTTCCTGTGACAGGGAGACGATGGTCAGCTCGGGGTGGTCCTTGATGACCCCCATCGCCGGGGCGAGCCCCAGGTGGGTGGGGCCCACGTCTTTGGAGAGCGCGAGCGCCCCTGCGTCCACGATCACTTGCCGGCTCCCCGGCTGGTGGGAGACCACCGTCGCCAGGACCGAAACGCCGACGTCACGGGGCTCGCACACGCTGATCTCCACCATGGTGCGGTCGAAGAAGACGTAGTTCCCCGGGCGCCCCTCGGTCAGCCCATCTCCGCGCTCCAGCGCCATCATGGCCGGTGTGGACCCGACGCTCACGGCCGGCACGTCCAGCCCCATGCCCCGAAGACGGTCCGCAAACGCCGTCATCACCTGCCGCTCCTCCTCGGCCACGGCTGCCGCCTCCGCGCGGCCCCGGGTCTTGTACGCGTGTCCGGAGTGGCTGACGATACCGCCGAACTTCCCGCCCGGACCCGTGAGGGCCCGCACGACCTCGAGGGCATAGGCTGAGGCCGGGTCGACGCCGGCGCGGTGGTAGCCGCAGTCCACCTTGAGCCAGCCCGTGAGGTCGGTGTTCCGGAGGGCCCGCGCCGTCTCGAGGTCATCGACCACGACGCCGAGTCGGGTGCGCTCGGCCACGCGGCGGGCGTGCGGGATGTGGCCGGGATCGATCGGGAAGGCCCACAGGATGTCGTCGAATCCGGCGTCCGCGAATACCTCCGCTTCGTCGAGGGTCGAGACCGTCACGCCGCGGGCACCGTGTGCCACTTGCCGCCGTCCCAGCTCCACGCACTTGTGGGTCTTGATGTGGGGCCGGAGCGCGATTCCCAGACTGCGGGCCCGGCCCGCCATGGTGGCCAGGTTGCGCTCGACCACGTCGAGATGGAGGAGGAGCGCGGGGGTTTCGATCATTCGTGGGACTCCGGAGTGAGGCGCGCGGTGAATCGGTCGTAGGCGAGAACGGACAAGAGCAGGAGCGCGCCCCACACGTAGTTGAAGCGTTTGACGAGCAGCAGCCAGTCCGGATACAGGTGGTCGGAGGTCAGGATGCCGGACAGGAGAACTCCGGCGATTGCGGTCGCGGTAGTCCGGGCCCAGTGGCGCGCCGGCGGCCTGACCGTCAGGACGCCGATCCAGCCCGGAAACGCGAGCGTCTGATAGTAGAACCAGCCGACGGGTGTGATCAACGACGCCAGGATGCACACCAGGCCCAGGTCACCGGCCCAGTCGTGCCCCGCCGGGGTCTCGAGGAGCGACCACACGAGGATCAACCCCACCGTGACCTCGATGACGATGACCCACGGCGTGTCCAGTCCCAGCCCCGCATGCAGCATGTTGCCGAGGGGCTGGGTCCCAAAGCCGCCCATCATCGGCGCGGTGCGACTGAGGGTAAACCAGCTCCACGCCGTGTCGACCGCACCGACGGGTCCGTAACGGATCATCGTGCCGACGGTGAGCGCAGCTGCGACCACCACGCCGGCCGTGAACATCTTCCAGCGGCGACGGACCAGGAAATAGACGAGCAGGAGCCCGGGGAAGGCCTTCAAGGCCGTCGCCATACCGGCCCATCCACCGGCGATCCCCGCCGTCCCCCGTTCGATGGACCGATGGCACAGCATCAC
The DNA here is from genome assembly GCA_035279865.1 of Gemmatimonadales bacterium. Taxonomy (GTDB): domain Bacteria; phylum Gemmatimonadota; class Gemmatimonadetes; order Gemmatimonadales; family GWC2-71-9; genus 40CM-2-70-7. Next base: position 2,556 of record DATEGY010000261.1, read on the forward strand.
GAGATAGAGCAGCACTACCGTGATGTTCTGATGCTCGAAATTGGCCTGCAGCGGCTTGGCCACGGCGAGCAGGCTGATCACCGCCACGCCCCAGCTCCAGCGGCGCCCGGTGTACGCCAGGCACCACACCACGCACCAGACATTGAACATGGCCCAGATCGCCTGTGCCAGCGCCATCGACCACCGGCTGATCAGGGCCAGGGGCGTGAGGGCGAAGAGGGCGAACGGGGGCCAGTAGGTCCCCTTCTCCGGACTCTGCACGTACAGCGGGAGGCCCCGCAGCAGCCGGTCACTCTGGAGGATTTCCCCCACCAGATCGCCGCCCCGATGGATGCCGACCGGGATCACCACCGCCGCGTAGACCAGGGCGAGTCCCAGGAGCGTGTTGCGCTCACGGGGAGTCAGCGGCCGGAGGCTCATTCGGCCGGCTGGGTCGTCGTCGTAGCCACCAGGCCCAGCAGCAGCAGGGAGCCCAGGGTGTCATTGTGGCCCGCGACCCAGGTCAGGGTGTGGGGCCAGGGGACCTTGGCGAGATAACCCGACGTCAGAACGCCCGCCAGGATCCACAGCGTGCTTCGCCACCAGGGGCGGCCCGGTTCGGGGAGCGCCAGGGCAGACACCCACAGCGGGTAAGCCAGCGTGAACGTGTGCAGCCAGCCGATGGGCGAGAGCAGGCACGCCGCCAGGAGGACGATGCCCACGTCGCGGAATGAGCGATTGCGGATTGGGGATTGCGGATTGCGGATTGCCCACCAGACTAGGCACAGGAGGGCCAAATGCGCGACGACTACTGCGACCAGGTTGCCGTCGAGCGCGTACACGAGCCGCGAGAGCTTCTGCATGCCCAGTGTGGCCACCGCGGCGCCCTGATAGGATGTGGCCTCGAGGTCGAGCCTGACCCATCTGATCACCGCCTCACCGGCCCCGATGAGTCCGTATCGCAGCATCGACGCGTAGGTAAGCAGGAGGGCACCCGCCGATGCTACGCCGAACGCTTTCCACTTCCTGCGGAACGCGAACAGGAGGATCAGGAGACCAGGAAAGAGCTTGAGGGCGGTGGCGGCAGCGGTCCAGACACCCGCCCGGACCTCGTGCCCTTCGAGGTCGTCGGCCGTCGCGATCGCCAGCGCGAGGAGCGGCGTATTGATGTTGAGGTGCTGGAAATTGAACTGGATCGGCAGGGCGACGGCGAGCAGCGCGAATACCATCGCGCGTCCCCCGAACCGCTGGGTTCGCCAGAGGCTCCACGCGAGGCAGAGAACGGAGAACGCGGCGAAGCACCCCTTGGCCAGGGGCAGGGAGAGATGCGCGATCAGGGCGAAGGGCGCGATCGACAGCAGGGCGAACGGAGGCCACCACACGCCCTGATTCTGCGGTGTCAGGTAGACCGGAAGACCGCGCAGCAGCAGGTCCGACTGCGCGAACTCGCTCGCGATGTCCTCGCCCTTGTGAACGGCGAGCGGGATGGTGATGACGGCGTAGAGGAGGACCGCGGCGAGGAGGATCCGCCGGCCCTTCGGCGTGAGTGCGTTCAGCTCCGCCATAGCCCGCAGGCCACGAGACCCCAGCCGACGATGAGCGCCACGCCGCCGAGCGGCGTGACGGCGCCCCACCACGGGGCTCCCGTCAGGGCCAGGAGATAGAGGCTGCCCGAGAACACCAGGGTGCCTCCGGCGAAGCACCACCCCGCGGCGGAAAGCAGGGCCGACGGCCGCCGCTCGAGAAGGATGGCCACTCCCAGCAAGGCGAGCGCATGGTACATCTGGTACCGTGCCCCCGTTTCGAACACCGCCAACGAGCCCGGCGACAGCCGGCCTCTGAGTCCGTGCGCGCCGAATGCCCCCGCCACCACCGCCAGGGCGCCGAAGAGCCCGCCCAGGATGCCCAGGACGGGGTGCCTAGTCATCCAGGCGCCGCCCCTTGATCTCGATGCGGCCATGGCGCTCGAAGCGCCCGCTCGACCCGATGAACGAGTTCGCGAACCACCCGGTGACGCTGGTCACCAGGGCACCCAGGATAGCGCTGCCGAGCGTCGCGACGTGGAAGCCGGGAACGATTGCCGCCGCGAAGGCGAACGAGAGGCCGTTCACCACCAGGAGGAAGAGCCCCAGCGTGAAGAACGTGATGGGGAGGGTGAGGATGATGAGCAGGGGCCGGACGATCGCGTTGACCACGCCCAGGACCAGTGCCGCCACCAGCAGGCTCTTCCAGCCGGTGACGGCGATGCCCGAGACGATGGTCGACGCGACGGCGAGCCCCAGGGCCGTGATCAGGAGCCGGGTGATGAACCCCCTCACTTCTTCCTCCAGGCCTCGAGATTGCGTTCGATCTGTCCCGAATGTTTCTCCAGGTGTTCCGCGTACACCTGGAGCCAGCGCTCGGCGCCGTACGGTCCCGATTCCGGATGCACGCCCATCCGCTGCCAGTCCTTCTCGGTCATCCGGCGCAGGAAGGGGACGGTGTTGGCGCGCACGGCCATCACCGTGGCCATCGCCGGCTCGGTCGGGAGGGTGTGATAGTCGAGCACTGTGGCCCAGTGCGCCTGGTCGTAGGCCTGGATTCTCGTGTTCTCTTCGGTGAGGAGGAAGCGGATCCGCAGCATCGCGTTGCTCTCGGAGTCCGCGCAGTGCACCACCACTTCGTGCGCCGACCAGCGGCCTGGACCGGGGCGCCATTGGCGGGCCTCGGCGGGGACCTTGGCCCACGCGGCGGCGAGGAGAGCGGGACCGCGTTCATAGCGGTCGATCAGGGCGGCACGTTGTGCAGTAGTCAGGGACACGGGCGCTCCGGGTTGGAGTGGAGGGGTGCCCGTAAACTAATCAGGGCTTCGACTGGGGCCGTCCCGGCCGTCCCGGCCGTCCCGGCCGTTCGGGCCGTCCGGGCCGTCCGGCCCAGAACTGCGCGGTCGTGCCCTGGGTGACCTGCATGTTCGTCGCCGCGTCGAACAGGATGCTGCCGTGGAGGGAGTCGCGACCCCAGTAGGTGACCGACACGCCGGCAAACGGGCCCAGGCTGTCGGGCCAGCCGAAGACCGTGGCGTGTTCAGGAACCCCGAACCAGCTGACCGCCAGGGTTTCCGGGGGCACCGTGAAGACCATCCGGCCGGCCAGATGGCATTCCTGGTTGAAGATCACGGTGTCGGTGTCGAGCGTAAACGACGCCAGATGGAATCGATCTCCGATCTGGGTCAGGGTGAGCGAGTCCCCATGCGCCACGACCCACTGCCCGACGTAACGGCCGGAATAGCGGCGGATGTTCTTGAAATCCGTGGTGCGGCAGGGGGAGCCGGGCCCGCAGCCGACGGCGGCCAGCCCCGCGAGCAGGGCTCCCCACCGCCTCACGGCGTGGTATCGCCGCGGACCTGGGTGCTCGTGGTGTCCGCGGCCCGCATGGCCGCCCCGACGGCCTGGTGTCCGGGGATGCTGGAGCGGGCGAGCGCCGAGTCCCGCTGCCGTTCGGTGAGCGTGTCCCGGGGGGCTTTCGCATTGGCGTTCGAGCCGCGGCTGCAGGCGGCGGCGAACACCAGCACGGCAATGATCGCGCGCTTCATGCCGGCAGTCCTTTCTTCATGACGGTTTCCATCGCGTCACAGAACCGGTCGACTTCCGCGAGCGTGGTGTACACGTTGGGCGTGACCCGGATGCACTTGAATTCGGGATGGTTGATGGGCGTCACGATGATCCGGTGCTTGTCCCACAGGTACCCGACCACCTTGCCGACGTCGAGCGCCCCGGGCGTGAACGATGCCAGGCCGCACGACTGTGCCGGATCCGTGGACGTGAGAATCTTCACGCCCGGCAGGGGGCCGAGCCGCTGGAACCACCGGTCCCGCAGGAACCGCAGGCGGGCCGCCTTCCGCTCCGCGCCGATCTGCTGGTAGAAGGTCACCGCTTCGGACACCGCGTTGTGGTTCGCGGCCGGGTGGGTGCCGATCTCCTCGAACTTGCGGATGTTGCCGTTCATCTCGGGTGGCGCGGCCATGAGCGGCCAGATGTTCGGAATCTTCTCCTTGCGCACATAGAGGAACCCGGTGCCGATGGGCGCCGTGAGCCACTTGTGGAGGCTGGTGCCGTAGTAGTCGCAGTCCAGCTCGTCCCGCGTGAAGGGGAACTGCGCGAACGCGTGCGCGCCGTCGACGATGACTTCGATGCCCTTGGGCCGGGCCAGGCCCATGATCTTCTTGATGGGGAAGATCTGCCCGGTCAGGTTCGTGATGTGGCAGACGTGAATGACCTTGGTCTTCGGCGTGATCCCCTGCGCGAAGCGCTCCACCAGGTCGTCGGACGACGGCGGCGGCACGGGGAAGGTGATCTGCTTCAGAACGATCCCCTCCCGGCGCACGCGCTGCTGCCAGGTGGTGATCATCCGGGGATAGTCCTGGGTGGTGGTGAGGACCTCGTCGCCCCGGTTCAGGGGCATCCCCATCTGCACGTTCTCGAGGGCTTCGCTGGCGTTCCGGGTGATGGCCATCTCTTCCGGGTCGCATCCGAACTGCGCCGCCAGCCGGCTCCGCACGCCTTCAATCTCCGGTTCCAGCACCCCCCACATGTTCATCGAGGGCGCGTTGTTGGAGAACTCGATATAGCGCCGCAGCGCGTCCTGGACCACGCGGGGGCTCGGCGCCACGCCGCCGTTGTTCAAATTCACGAGCGAGCGATCGACGTCGAACGCCTGCTGGATGGTGACCCAGAAGTCTTCGTCTTCGGCCACCGCGGCCGCGGTGCGCCCTTCGACGCGGGGCATGACCCGCTGGAGATGGCGGAGGGCGTCGTTGCGGAGAGACGGGATGGCGGCCGAGGCCAGGCCCACCGAGCGCAGGAAATCGCGGCGTGACGACACGGGTGGTTCTCGAGGTGAGTGACCAGACAGGAATACTGCAAAAAGACCCGCCAGTCTAGAGGCTGGCGGGTCTCTGGGGCCCCTCGGTGGTGCGCGCACGAGACGCCTACACGTCTGCACGTCTAGACGTCTAGACGTCCAGGTAGTCCAGTTACAGGCTGAGTAAGACCCCGATCACCGTGAGGTTCACGAACGGCTGCACGAAGTAATTCAGCCAGCCCAGCGCATGCCCGACGATATCGAACATCCGGAGCAGGAGCAGCCGGTCGTCGGCGCTGAGGGGGTTCCCGTGCGCGTCCGTGACGGTGGCCGGCGTGCCGCGGATCCCGATGGCGGTGATGAGGGCGAAGGTGTTGCCGTTGACCTTCACCGAGCCGGCCAGACTCTCGGTGAGGGCGTTGATCGCTCCGCCCCCGGAAATCTCGATGGATTGCGACCCCACCTGATAGGTGAACCCCAGGGTCACCGCGGTCGAGGTATCCGACGTGACGGTGATGCCGAAGGAGAACGTCAGGTGCAGCTGGTCGGCGGTGTCGTCGAACTGTTCATGAATCGCGTACGCGCTGCCCGAGAGGCTGTAGGTGATCGAGAAATCCAGCTCCCGGCGCGTGTTCCGGATGAAGCCCGCCGCCGTGAGGGTGAAGGCGGACCGCGTGCCGGAGCCCGACACCGTGTAGTCGACGTAGGTGAAGGTGTTGCTCGCGACCACCACCTCCAGGCTCTGGGTCCCGGCGGTGCTCTTGTCGATCAGATCGAGGCGTCCGACTTGCGTGAGCGGCGTGCCGATGTTGCCGGTGGAATCGACCTCGTACAGCAGGAATCGAATCCCGTTCGACGGCGCGCCGGTGTCCGCTGAGACCACGTACTTGGCCTGGATGGTGTCCCAGACGAAGGTCTTGCCGAGCAGCGAATCGGGCAGAATCGCTTCGACCGAGGCCATGACCCCGGCGAGCGTGCGCAGGGCGGCGCCGAGCGCCGGGCCGTTCGGGGCACCGGAGCTGCCGGGGATCCTGGGCGCGGTGGCTCGCAGCAGGGCGCCGACGTGCCCGAAGGGCGCGGCCGGGCTCCCGTTGAACGACCCCGTCACGGCCAGGAAGCTCTGGAAGGCCGGGGTCGCGAACGTGCTGTCGACACCGTTGAGCGACGCCATCGCGCTCGCGGGGTTGGAGATCGTCGTGGGACCTGTGGCATCCTTGCTGCAAGCCGCGATCGCGAGCAGGAGCGCCGCGGCGCCGGTCATCCGTGTGCGGAGCGTAGACATGTTCGTCCCCCGGTGGTGGTGCCTTGCCGGCAGCGAGACCCTAAGCATTCAGCACGGCCAGGCGGCGGCTCGGTGACGTGGCGCACCCCCTCGCGGGCAGCCCGATCACGCCCCCGCCCAGCAGTCGTCCTTCGCGGGTGTACAGGGCTCCGGACTGGCCGGGGGTAATCGCCCGGACCGGCTCCTCGAGGGCCAGGCTCAGGGAGTCACCCTTCTGCTCGAGGACCACGGCCGGGACGGCGGGTGCGCGATACCGGCACTGCACCCACACGCGGGAATCAGGGGGAAGGGGGTCGGCGAGCCAGTTGACCTCGTCCAGGAGCACCTGGTGGCCGAGCAGATCGTCGGCGGGGCCGATGACCACTTCGCGGGTCTCGGGCCTGATCGCGGTGACGAACATGGGATGCGCGAAGCCTCCGGGGAGGCCGCGCCGCTGGCCGATGGTGTAGCGGGCGAACCCGGCATGCTGCCCCAGGACGGATCCGTCGCGCGCCACGAAGTCCCCGGGAGCGAGTGCGGGGGCGTCGGCGGGGAGCCGCCGCTCCAGCACCTTCACGTAATCGTCGTCGGGTACGAAGCAGATCTCGACCGACTCGGGCTTCTCGGCGGTGACCAGGCCGAGCTCGCGCGCCCGGGCCCGGGTTTCCGCCTTGGTGAGCGCGCCCACGGGCGTCAGCATCCGCGCGACGACCGTCCGGTCGATGCCCCAGAGGAAATAGGTCTGGTCCTTCGCGAGGTCCCGGCCCCGGTGCAGCTCCCCCGCGCGCGCCACGGCGTAGTGACCGGTGGCCAGGTAGCGGCAGTCCAGGGCATCGGCGTGCAGCAGGAGGTCGCGGAACTTGGTGAAGGAGTTGCAGCGGACGCAGGGAATGGGCGTCCGCCCGGCGGCGTACTCCGACACGAAATTCCCGATCACGTCGTGCCCGAAGCGGTCTTCCAGGTTCAGGACGTAGTGCGGGATGCCGAGCCGGTTGGCGACCAGCTTGGCGTCGGTGATGGAGTCGAGGGAGCAGCACGGGCGGTCGGCGACTTCGTCGCCATAGCAGAAGAGCTTCAGCGTGGCGCCGATGCACTCGTAGCCCTGCTCGACCAGCAGCGCGGCCGCGACCGAGGAGTCGACGCCCCCGGACATCGCGACCAGAACCCGCTCAGGCACGTCCGAGGGCCCCGGTCAGGGCGCGGACCTTCGCGACCACCTTCGGCATCGCTTCGATCACGGCGTCGACGTCTTCCTGCGTGGACTCGCGGCCCAGGGAGAACCGGAGGGCGGCGCTCCCGAGTTCCTTGCCGAGCCCCATCGCGGTGAGCACGTGGGACGGATCAGCCGATCCGGTGGTGCACGCCGAGCCCCCGGAGCACGCGATGCCGGCCATGTCGAGGTGCATGAGCAGGGCCTCCCCGTCCGCTCCAGGAATCGAGAAGGAGATGGTCTGGGGCGCCCGCGGAGCGTTCCGGCCGTTCACCACCGCGCCCTCGACCACCGCCAGGAAGCGCGCCTCGAGATCATCGCGGAGCCGGGCCACCCTGGTGGCGGTCTCCGCCTGTTCGCCGGCCGCGAGCTCCGCGGCGCGACCGAGGGCGACGATGCCGGGCACGTTTTCGGTTCCCGGGCGGATGCCGAACTGCTGGCCGCCGCCATGGATGATGGCCTCGAGGGCGTGGCGGTCCCGCACGATGAGCGCGCCGATGCCCTTGGGGGCGCCGATCTTGTGGCCGGAGATGGTGAGGAAGGTGACGGGAACGTCCGCGAGATTGATCGGGATCTTGCCGAACGCCTGGACGGCGTCCGAATGGAAGGCGACACCCGCGTCGCGACATCGCGTCGCCAGCTGGGGAACGGGCTGAATCGTCCCGACTTCGTTGTTCACCCACATGACGCTGATCACGGCGACGCCGCGGCGGATGGCGTCCGCGACGGCGCCCTGATCCACGACGCCGTCCGCATCCACGGGCAGGATGATCTCATCCCCGCCCAGATGCTTCACCGCGTGGGCCGCGGCCAGAATGGCCTTGTGCTCCGTCGCCGAGACCGCGACCCGGAAGGGACCGCCCCGGTCCTTCGAGGCCAGGGCCGAGCCGATGACGGCGAGGTTGTCGGCCTCGGTTCCGCCGGAGGTGAAGATGACCTGGTTCGGCTCGACGTGGAGCGCCTCGGCGACGCGGCGCTTCGCTTCCTCCACGCCGGCACGCGCGGCCCGCCCCACGCGGTGCGCGGACGACGGGTTGCCGAACGCTTCGACGCCGAGATAGGGGAGCATGGCGTCCAGGACCTCGGGCCGCACCGGGGTGGTCGCGGCGTGATCCAGGTAGATGGAACGCTTGGCGGCGGTCATGCGCGGAATCTATCGACTAGAGGGACTGGACGCCAAGTGAGAGCACGTCGTCCACGGCCACGGTCTCCGGCGTGAAATACGGTTCGCCGAAGGGCCGGCGGATCAGCGATCCATAATGCGCCGACTGCATCTGGATGAGATCGTAGAGATGCTGGCCGGTGGGGTAGATCTCCCCGGCGGCCTGCGCGCCGTCGAATTGCGATGCGTAGCAGCGGATGGCCTTCATCTTGATCTCGAAGACGTCCGAGATATCGACCACGAAGGACGGCTTCACGGTGTCTTCGCGGTACGCGAGCGCGTAGAGAATCTTGTGGGGCCGGTGCGGATCGCCCGCGGCCGGAAACTTCTTGAGGCCCGCCAGGTAGCAGGCGTCCCGCGCGAGCTCCGAGGCGATCCGGTGATCGGGATGGCGGCCGATCGGGAACGGGAGGATCACCACCCGGGGCCGGGTCCGGCGGATGAGCTCGATCACGACCTTCCGTGAGGGGTCGTCATTGAAGAGGTGCGCGTCGGGGAGACCGGCGTTGAGTCGCACCTGGACTCCCAGCACCGCCGCCGCCCGCTCCGCTTCGGCGGCCCGCGTCGCGGCGTCGCCCCGCGTGCCCATCTCACCCTGCGTCAGGTCGACGATGCCGACCCGCGCCTTCCGTGCGGCCTTGGCGAGTGTGCCCCCGCAGGTCAGCTCGACGTCGTCGCGGTGCGCGGCAATGGCCAGGAGATCGACGGCGTCACTCATAGCGCAGGGCCTCCACGGGATCGAGCCGCGCGGCGCGCTGGGCGGGGAGCACGCCGAAGATCAGTCCAATGAAGACCGAGACCATGCAGGCGACGAACGCGCTCCACACCGGGACCCCCGAGTCGAAGTGCAGGATCAATTTGATGACCTGGCCGAACAAGAGACCGATGAAGATGCCGATGAGGCCGCCCATCAGCGTGAGGGTCGACGCCTCGATCAGAAACTGCCACAGAATCTCGAGTCGCGTGGCCCCGAGGGCCTTGCGGACGCCGATCTCGCGGGTGCGGTCGGTCACCGAGACCATCATGATGGCCATCACGCCGATTCCCCCCACCATCAACGCGACGCCGGACAGCGCTACCATGATACCGAAAAACGTGCTGGTCAGCCCGTTGAAGATGTCGAGGATCTGATCCTGCGTGATCATGTCGAACGTGTTGGGCTGTCCCGGGGGCAGGCCCCGCGAGCGCCGGAGCGCGACGGTCACAGCGTCTTCCGCCTGGCTCACGGTGGCATGTTCGACCGGCTTCACCACGATCCAGAGGGCATTGGTTTCGTCGTACCGGAAAAAGCGCCGCGCCGTCTCAAAAGGCATGATGGCCCCGATCTCCTGTGACGGGGGCTGGAAGATGTTGGCGGGATTCTGGTACAGGCCGATGACTTCCAGGGAATTCCCTCCGATCCGGACGAACCGGCCGATCGGATCGAGGCGCCCGAAGAGCTTGTCGGCCGGCGCGCGCTCCAGCACCACGACCGCCGCGCCGCTGGCTTCCTCGGAGGGGGTGAAGAACCGCCCCGCGAGCAGCTCGCCGCCCTGGATCTCCATGTAGTGGCTGTCGGCGCCGAACTCGGTCATCAGCTGCGTGTGCTCACCCTGAAACTCCATCTTCTCGAACAGCTGGACCCACATCCCGGAGTACTGGATCTCCGTGAGGCCCGCGATGAGCTTCGCCTCGGCGGGCTTCAGTACCGGGCGGATCCGGACCTCTTTGGGGAGCTGGTCCGGATTCAGGGGCGTCTGGGAGAAGAACCGCATCACGTAGAACGTGGTGGGTCCCGCGACTTCGATGGTATTGATGATCTGGTCGCGGATGCCCTGCACGATCGACGCCATGCCCATCACCGTGGCGACGCCGATGACGACCCCGAGGATGGTGAGCCCCGACCGCAGCTTGTTGGTACGGAGCTGGTCGACGGCGATCTGCCAGCCTTCCGAGACTGAATGGAGTCTCATTCGGCGCGGAGGGCGGTGATGGGATCGAGCCGTGCGGCGCGGGTGGCCGGGTACACGCCGAACACCACACCCACGCCCGCACCGAGGCCCAGCGCCAGGAACACCGACCAGAGCGTGATGCGGGCGGGCAGGGGGGTGGCGAGCTGGACCAGGAACGCCAGCCCGCCTCCCGCCACGAGCCCGGCCACGCCGCCAAGGAGGGCGAGCGTGACGGACTCGGCCAGGAACTGGTTCCGGATGTCGCGCCGGGTGGCCCCCATCGATTTCCGGATGCCGATCTCGCGGGTCCGCTCGTTCACACTCATCAGCATGATGTTCATGATGACGATCCCGCCCACCACGATGCCGATCGCCACGACCACCGGGACCACGGTAAAGAGCACGCGGGTGAGGTTCTCCCAGAAGGAGACGAACGCGTCGGCCGTCGAGACCGAGAAATCATCGACCTGCGAGGGCCTGAGGCGGTGGGCGATCCGCATCGCCTCTTCCGCCCGCTGCATGGCGGGCTGGACCTGGGAGGCGTCCGACATCTTCACCGAGATCACCGTGGTCTTCCGGCGTCCGTAGAGGGCTTCGAAGGTGGAATAGGGCATCATCACGAAGCCGTCCTGCGAGATCCCCAGCACCGTCCCCTTCTTGGCCACGACGCCCTTCACCGTGAACTGCCGGCCCCGGATCCGGACCTTCCTGCCGAGCGCGTAGTTCGGGTCTCCGAAGAGCTTGTCGGCGATGTCCCAGCCCAGCTCGATCACGGGCCGGCGCTCGCGGTCGTCCACGTCGGTGAGCGCGTCGCCCGCCGCGAACGTGTAATCCTGCACCACCTGGTAGGACGCGTTGACCCCGAAGACCTGCGCGTCCCCGACCGTCTTGTCTCCCCACACGACGTCGGCCAGTGGCGTCGGCCACCCCGACTGGAGTCCCACCGCGAAGGCATCGGGAATGGCCCGCTCCACGAGGGGCACGTCTTCGGGCGCGATGATGGGGCGGCGCTGAATCGCTTTCCACTCTTCGTCGTCGATCAGGCCCGAGGCGAGGGGGGTCCGCCGCACCTGAAAGGCGTTTACGCCCACGATGGCGCCGCCGATGCGGTCTTTCACGTACGCGTTCATACCCTGGATGATGGCGACGACCGCGATGAGGAAGGCGACCGAGACGATGATGCCGACCAGTGTGAAGAAGGAGCGGAGCTTGTGGCTCCAGGCGGCATCGAGTGCCTGGGCGATCGCCTCGAGGAAGTGCATGGTGGTGCGGGAAAGCTACTGAGCCTGTGCTGGGAGAGGGGAAGAGGGAAGTGGGAAGAGTCACTCCTCCCGCCTCCCTCTTCCCGCTTCCCCTATTCGTACCGCAACGCTTCGACCGGATCGAGCTTGGAGGCCTTGCTGGCCGGAACGATCCCGAACACGACGCCCGTCAACGCGGCCGCGAGCAGAGCGATGATCACGGACGCCAGCGGCACGTAGGCGGGAATGGGCGTGGCCAGCTTCAGAATGCCGGCGCCGAGGCCGCCGAGGATCATCCCGACCGCGCCCCCGACCAGCGTAAGAGTCGACGCTTCGACCAGGAACTGCCAGAGGATCTCACGCCGCGTCGCGCCCAGCGCCTTGCGGACGCCGATCTCCCGTGTCCGCTCGGTGACCGAGATCATCATGATCGCCACCACGCCGACGCCGCCGACCATCAGGCCGACCGACGACAACGCGAACATCACGAGCCGGAACGCGAAGGTGATGCCGTTCAGGCTGTCGAGGAACTTGTCCTGCGACACCACCGCGAAATTGTTGTCGGTCCCGGGCCGGAGTCCGCGCTTGATGCGCAAGGCCTCGGTCACGTCTTCCATCGCCGCGGCGGTCGTGACGCCCGGCTTCGGCCCGACCAGGAAGTCCATCCATCCCTTCCAGTGCTGGACGTACTTCGCGAAGGCCTCGTGGGGAATCACGGCTTCCGGGGCCGGCTCGCCGCCGAACAGCTGGGGCGGCGGATTGAAGACGCCGATGACCGTGTACGGAACGCCCTGGATGTGCACGCGCTGGCCGATGGGATCCTGCCGGTCGAACAAGAGCTCGGAGAGCTTGGTGTTGATCACGGCGACCATCGCACTCGACTGGTCTTCGAGATCGGTGAACGAACGCCCCGGACTCACGTCTCCCCCGGAGACATTCGGCCAGGCCGCGCTCCGGCCGTCGATGCGGACGCTCGTTTGCCGTTTGTTCCCATAGCTGACGTCGGAGTTGGAGCCCTCGTCCACGGACACGAAGGCGACGGACGGAATTCGCTCGATCGCCTTGGCGTCCTCCACCGCGAGCGGGGGGTTGCGCCGCCAGGGGCTCATTTCGTCCGAGCCGTCGGATACCTGAATGCCGGCCTGCCAGAACCGCCCGACCCAGAACGTGGTCGGGCCCATGCGGGCCAGGGAATCCGAGACGCCCTTGTTGAATCCGGAGATGATGGCGCCGATCACCATGACCACCATCACGCCGATGGCCACCCCCAGGATGGTCAGCGCGGCGCGCGCCTTCGAGGTCTTGATCGATTCGAGTGCGATGCCGACGCCTTCGAGCAGCGGAGTCATGGACTACTCCTGACGCAGGGCCGTAATGGGGTCGAGCTTCGAGGCACGGGAGGCGGGCAGCGTACCGAAGACCACGCCCACCACCGAGCCGAGCAGTACGCCCACCGCGACCGACCAGGGGGCCACCTGGGCGGCGAGGGGCGTGAACGCCTGAATCAGGAGGGACAGGACGATGCCGAACGCGATGCCGGCCGCGGCGCCCACCGTGGACAGCGTGATGGCCTCGGCCAGGAACTGCCGCATGATGTCCTTCCGCTTGGCGCCGAGGGATTTGCGCACGCCGATTTCGCGCGTCCGCTCGGCCACCGCCATGAGCATGATGTTCATGATGACGATGCCGCCGACGACCAGCGAGATCATCACGATGCCGGGACCGAAGTAGAACATCAGGCGGCTGATGCCGCTCCACCAGTCGAGCACCGCGGCGGACGTCTCCAGGGCGAAGTTGTCGTCCTGATTCGGGCGCAGGTGGTGCCGGGCCCGCATGATGCCTTCGACCTGGTCCATCGCGAGGTTCATGTCGGGGATGGTCCCCGCCTTCACCATCAGCGCGTCCACGACATGCGGCGGGTTGACGTCCCGCTGAATGGGCGACGTCGCGGGGGCCACGACGAACTTGTCGAGGGACATCCCGAGCATCGTGCCCTGGCGTTCGATGACGCCGATCACGGTGTAGGGCAGTCCCTGGATCTTGATCGTCTTGCCGATCGGGTCCTGCCCGGCGAGCAGCTTATCCGCCACGTCGAACCCGATGACGGCCACCGGAATGCCCGCCTTCGCTTCCTGCGGGCTGAAGGGGCGGCCCTCGGCGATGTTCAGATTCTTGATCGTGAAGTAGTCCGCGCCGGCGCCCTGGAGGTCGATGCCCTTGGCGATCTTGCCGCCGTACTCGACGGTGCCCTGATCTTCCGAGAACCAGGACGTCAGCACGCCAGGCACCGTGATGCCCTTCGTGACGGCGTCGGCGTCGGCGAACGTGATCCGCGGGCGCCGGCGCCACGAACGCCACACCGAGTCCGGGACGTTGAATCCGACGTTGGGACGGTGCCGCAGCTGGAACGTGTTCACGCCCACGATCGTGGCCGCGAACTTGTCGGTCATGTACCGGTTCATGCCGTTCACGATCGAGACCGCCGCGATCAGGAACGTGACGCCGATGAACACCCCGATCACCGAGAAGAAGCTCTTGAGCTTCTGCGCCCGGATGGTCTGGAGGGCGAGGCGGACCGCTTCGTAGAAGGGCACTAGGCCGCCTGCTTCTGATCCGTATGGATGAGGCCGTCCCGGAGGGTGACTACGCGGTCCGCGTTCGCCGCGATGTCCGGCTCGTGCGTGACCATCACCACGGTCTGGCCCTGCTGGTGGAGCCCCCGGAAGACGTCCATGATCTCGTTCGAGGTGACCGAGTCCAGGTTGCCCGTGGGCTCGTCCGCGAGGAGGATGCTGGGATTGTTGACCAGCGCGCGCGCGATCGCGACGCGCTGGCGCTGGCCGCCCGACAGCTCGTTGGGCCGGTGGTGCATGCGGTCCGCCAGCCCTACCCGGGCCAGCGCATCGGTCGCCCGCTTCTTCCGTTCCGCCGCCCGCATCCCGGCATAGACCAGCGGCAGCTCGACGTTGTGCAGCGCGTCGGCGCGGGGCAGGAGGTTGAAGGTCTGGAAGACGAACCCGATTTCCTTGTTCCGGATCCGCGCCAGATCGTCGTCTCCCAGATCCGAGACCTTCTGGCCGTTCAGCCAGTACTCCCCGGCACTCGGCGTGTCGAGACAGCCGATCAGGTTCATGAAGGTCGACTTGCCCGACCCCGACGGTCCCATCACCGCGACGTACTCGTTGCGGCGGATCTGGAGACTGACCCCCCGCAAGGCCCGTACGGTTTCCGTGCCCATGATGTACTCGCGCGCCAGCTTGTGCGTGAGAATGACGATGTCCGGGAGCGGCGTATCGCCGGTGACGAACTCCTGGTGCGTCACGAAGCCCTCCGTGCGGCGGAGTCGCCCGGCGTCTTCATCCCCCGCACGGCGGCCCCGTCCTTGAGGTCGCGGATGGCCTGGTAGGGCCCCGCGACGATGGTTTCGCCACCCTTCAATCCGTCCAGCACTTCGAAATACTGATCGCCCGCGATGCCCACCTTGACCGGGCGGAAGGTCGCCTTCCCGTTCGTCACGACGAACACGCCTTCGGTCTGCGCGTTCTTCTTGGTGCTCGCCGTATCCGGTTTGTGCCCTTCGGTCACCACGGGCTTGTTGTCCCGCTGGGTGAGCGCGATGATCGGGATCGACAGCGCCTGCTTCCGGGTGTCGGTGATGATCCGCGCCGTCGCCGAGAGATCGGGCCGCACGTTGGCGGGCGGCTTGGTCAGCGTGACCTCCACGTCGTAGTCCACCGCCGTGGTGTTCTGGCCGGTCGGTACACTGGACGACCCGGCCGGCAGCACCGAGCTGTCCGAAATCTTGGTGACCCGGCCCGCGAACGTCGAGTCGGGAAACGCATCGATCGAAACCTCGACCGAATCCCCGAGATGCAGGCGCACCACATCGGTCTCGTCCACCTGGACCAGCGTCTGAATCACCGACAGATCCGACACGGTCATCAGGAGGCCGACGTCCTTTGAGAAGCTCGAGGGGACGGCGACTTCCCCCGCCTCGACCGCCAGCCGGGTCACCCGTCCGGTCATCGGCGCCACCAATCGAGTCTTACGCAGGTTGTCCTGCGTCTGCTGCACCTGGGCGCGGCTCTGGTCTACCTGGTGCTTGGCGGAGTTGTAGTTCGCATCCGCCACGTCGAAGGCGGTTTGGGCCTGCTCCATCTGCTCGTCCGAGACCAGATTCGGGTTCGACGTGTGGAGCTCCTTGGTCCGCTGGAGCGCGCGCTGCGACTGATCGCGATTGGCCCCGGCCTGCACGGCGATGGCCTCCGCTGAGGCGAGGCCGGCCTTAGACTGCTGGACCGCGGCCTCGTACACGGTCGGGTCGATCTGGAGCAGGAACTGCCCCTTGGTCACCCAGTCGCCTTCCTTCACGGCGATCTCGGTGATCCGTCCCGTGATGTCGGCCGAGATGTCGACCTTTTTCTTGGGCTGGATCTTGCCGCTCGCCGTCACCGCCGCGACCAGGTCTTTCCGCCCCACCGTATCGAGGCGGACGTCGACGCCCTTGTCGCGCTTGGCACTGGCCGAGAGGACGATGAGTCCCAGGAGCAGGAGGCCCCCGCCGGCGCCCAGAAAAATCTTGCCACGTTTCGACATGTCGATTCCGTTCCTTGAGTTAGTTCAGCGGCTTGCCGACCGCCGCTTCGAGCGCGGCGCGGGCCTTGTGATAGTTGTAGACCGCGGTGACGTAGTCACTCTCCGCCTTGGTATCCGCGACCTGCGCGTTCACCACATCGAGGAACGTGCCCGAGCCCACCCGATACCGGTCGGTGGCGAGCTTCAGTCCCTCCTGCGCCGCGGTCCGGTTGGTGTCCTGGATCGCGATGGTCTGAAAGGCCGTCTGGAGCGTCAGGAATCCGTTCTGCACCAGCGTGCGGAGCGCGAGCGACTGCGCCCGGGCCGCCTGATCGGCCTGCTCCTGGTTCGACTTGGCCTGCGACACCGCGATCGGCTGCTGGAAATTGCTCCAGAGCGGGATGCTCACGCTGATCGAGGCCTGGAACGGCTGCTGCGTGAAATGGAACGGATACCGGGAATTCTCATCGGTGAGCGCCCTGGTGTCGGCGGTGCCCCAGGTGTATCGCTGGTCGCAGTTGTTGAAAGGGGTCAACCCCGCGCCCGCGCGAATCGAGTCGTTGGTCGCGCAGGCGCTGTGCGCCGCTGCAGTCTGTACCTGGTTGCTCAAAATGATCGGGTCCAGGTTGTTGAACCGCTGCGTGAATCCCGACCACCCGGCAGAAAGGCTGACGGAGGGTCCGTAGGAGGCCGTCGCCGCACGCACCGCCCACTTCGACGCGCTCGCGCGCGACTCGAGGGCCTGCAACTGCGGATTCTCGGCCTGAGCCGTCGCCAGGAGTTCGTCCAGCTGCCAGTGCGGCTCCGCCACCGGGAACGTGTCCGACAGCGCGACCGTCTTGATGTCCGCCGGGGCGTTGACGCCCATCAACTCGAACAGCTTCAGCTTCTGGACCTGCACGTCGGTCTGCGCGGTTAACAGGGCGACCTCGGCCTGCCCGCGGTTCACCTGGGCCTGCCGGACGTCGAGCAGCGTGCCCGAGCCGACGGCGTACTTCGCCTGGGCCAGTTTCAGCGACTCATCCGTAAACTCGAGCTGCTTCTCCGCCACCGTGGCGTTGTCGCGCGACTGCAGCGCCGTGAGGTACTGCGCCGTCACGCTGTTGATCAACGACGCCCGTGCGCCGACGATATCGGCGTCCACCGCGTCGGCGTTTGCGTGCGCCTGCCCCGGAGCCGAAAGCGTCGTACCGTTCAACTGCCAGCGCAGGCTGACGTTGTAGTTCGAACTTGCAGTCGACACGGGCTGCGAAAAACTGGTCGCCAGGAAGTTCTGGGAACCGGCCCCGGAGTATCCGATCGATCCGGACGCCGTCGCCTGGGGAATGAAGAGATTCGCCCAGGCGCTCCGCGCGTTCCACAGCGAGGCGGTGCGGGTGGCGAGGGTCTGACGGTATGCCGGGTTGTTATCGCGCGCGATGGCGATCGCGTCCGCCAGGGACAGCGATGCGGGTACAGATTGGGCGCCAGCGAGCGCCGGGCAGACGAGGAGCCCGACGGCGAACAAGGTCTTACGCATGGGGGGGTCCTTGAATCCAGGTCGTTGAGTCATCGAGTCCTACGCGCCGGTCTGGCAGGGGGTTTCGTCCAGCAAAGCTGGCGCTCCAGCCGATGTGGCGTCCCGTACAACCTAGCGAGTCGACCCCACTTGGGCATGGCCTACCGTCCGATTTGTCGTTCCGCGGACAGATGGAGACGGGGGATCTCGACCCTGGCGAGGCGCCCGGCGGAATCCGTCCAAACCCTGATGGTGCCAAGACGTGGGCTTTGGACCGCGACCAGCCGGAGGCCGGAGACCAGACCCTGATCCCGGACCGTCCACGTCTCGGCGATCCCGGGGCGTGGGAAGATGGCGGCCACCCGGTCCTCGCCCTCCCGGGCCAGCCACGCCACCGGCGTGAAGAGCGAGAACACCGAATCGTCCACGATGACGGCCCGGCCCGGATCGGGGAGCTCTCGGGCCCGCTCCTGGTTGCGGGCGAGGTACCGGAGGGTGAAGCGGTGCCGGCCCACCTGGCCCAGGATGCGGAGCGGGGCGCCGGGGTCGCCCGCGTCGAACTGGACCTTCACGGCCGAGGTGTCGCGGCCGATCTGCACGATGGGGACCAGCTGGACGACCGGGCGGCCGCGGTCGTAGCGGACATTCGCGTCGAGGATCCAGCCGCCGGTGGTCGGGTCGGGGCTGACGTGGAACGATTCGCGCGCCACGAGGGTCGAGTCCTGGCGGATCACCAGGACCCCGGAGTCGGCTGCCTGAGGCAGGGCGAGGACCAGCAGGAGTGCAATCACGGCGTATAGGCCCCCAGAACTCGCGTGCCGATGCGGTCCAGAATCATCTTATACACCCGGGCCCCCTTTTCCGCCGTCGCCAGGGTGGGGCGGCCGACGGACCCGGGCCCGGTGACCGGGATCGAAGCGCTCCCGCGCTGGTACCTTGCGAGGGCCCGGGGCGCCAGCGAGAAATCCTGGGCCAGCTCCATCCGCACCCGGTCCGGCGCCAGGTGCAGAAGCAGGGAAGTGTCGAGCTCACCGCCATGGACCGGCCCTTCGGGGTCGTCGAGGAGATCGGTGAAGTCGAGCGAGAACACGTCCACCGCAAACACCCGGGCCTCGCGGGTCCGCAGGGTCGACAGCGCCTCCTGGTGCGGGTCGTGCCCGTGCGCGGTCAGGATCACGAACGTCTCGACGCCGCCCTCTTCCCACGCCGTCAACAGATCATTCATCAGTCGGTGGAGTGTCTTCCGGCGGACCCCCGCGTTGCCCGGGATGGGTTTCTTCGTGACGGCGTTGACACCGTACTCCACCGCCGGAGCGCGCAGGATGCCGAACATGGCTGAGAGATCGTCGGCGAGACGCTCCACGATGATGCTGTCCGTCCCGAACGGCAGGTGCGGCCCGTGCTGCTCGCAGGTCCCGACCGGCACGAGCAGGCGCGGATCGCGGGCCAGGATGTCCCGCACGTGATCGGGCGGGAGGGTCTTGAGGGAGAGCGGCTGCCCGCCCGTCACCAGGTGATCGCCGGGATGCTGGTCGCCATCGGCGGCGCCGAATGGCTGCGGGGGGGCGGTGGCTGGTGGGCGTATGGGACCGTGGCCGTCGCCGGCCTGCTGTTGATCTGGACGTTGCGGTCCCCGGCCCGGCGCTGGGTCGATTCCGGGCTTGCCGGCGCGACGCTGCTCGTCGCGGCTGCGCTGCTTCGGACCGTCACGGGAACGGCCACACTGACCTGCTGCTGGAGTGCCGCGCGGGAGGAGCGGCTCGACCGCGCATCACGGCAGCTGAGCCAGGAGCTGGGCGCCGCGGTGAGCGATGCCCGCGATCTCGCCC
>DATEGY010000262.1:0-2852 GCA_035279865.1 Gemmatimonadales bacterium
CTGGCGGTACTCGATGGCGCGACCGGGGCCGCGGTCGGGATCGTACGGGGTCCACTCGATGCTTACTCAGGCGAACGTGCGTGGGTGCTCGTGCCGAGTCCCAATGAACATCTGGTGTACTTGGTCGGGAGCTTTTTCGGGTACAGCCTGCACGGGTATCATCCGAACGTGTGGCGCTTCGACACTCCGTAGCGCTTCCCTCCTTTGCTACCGCGCCGCTTCCTGCTCCAGGAGGCGGCGTTTTCTTTCGATGCCCCAGCGATACCCCCCCGCGGTGCCGTCCTTGCTCACGACCCGGTGACAGGGGACCACGATGGCGACCGGGTTGGTCGCACACGCGCGGGCGACGGCGCGGGTGGCTTTCGGGTTCCCCGTGAGCCGCGCGATCTCACTGTACGAGCGCGTCTGGCCGTACGGGATCTTCTTGAGCAGCGCCCACACCTTCTGCTGAAACGCCGTGGCCCGCACGTCGGTCGGGAGGTCGAGGTGGGGTTCCCTGCCTTCCAGGTGCCGGAGGATCGCGGCGGTCCAGCGGACCAACGATCGGTTGTCCGGTGTGAGCACTGCGTCCGGATACTCAGCCCTGAGCTCGCGCTCGAGCGGTCCAGCCGCATCTCCGAGCTTGACCTGGCAGACGCCCCGGTCCGTGGCGGCCACGAGGAGGCGGCCGAGCGGCGACGAGACGACGGCGTACCGGATCGTCAGTCCGGCGCCGCCACGTTGATACGTCGCCGGTGTCATCCCGAGGTCGCGATGGGTGCGCTCGTAGATGCGGCTGGGCGACGAGAATCCGGCTTCATAGAGGGCAGGGCTCACGCGCGTTCTCCGTTTCAGGGCCGACCTGAACACCGCGAGCCGTTTGGCGTCTCGGTATTGGCGGGGTGACAGTCCCAACAGGGCGTGAAACGACCTGGCGAGCTTCGGGCCCGGCACGCCCAGGCGGCGGGCCAATGCGGGGAGCGTTTCCACGGCGTTCGCGTGTTCGTCGATGACGCGGCAGGCGCGGCGGACCAGCTCGACCCTCGGGTCCGGTCCCCGCACGTCCTTCGGCTTGCACCGGCGGCACGCCCGGAATCCCGCGCGCTCGGCGGTTTCGGGGATGTCGTAGAACTCGACCTGCTCGGGGCGGGGGCGGCGCGACGGGCACGATGGCCGGCAGTAGATGCCGGTGGACTTCACCGCGTAGACGAAGGCGCCGTCATAGCGGCCGTCCCGGGCCAGGACGATCTGCCAGGGGTCGGCGGGTCTGAGAGAAAGCGCGGGGGCTGCCATGGGGAGAAATTAGCCCGCCAGGCGTGAGTCGTACTATCCGGTTTTTCTCTGCGAAGTCAGCCGATCTGGCGGCGTCGAGCGTACCACAGGGAGGCTCCCATGGCCAGCAGAGCGGGCAACAGGCCCCACAGCACGTCGAGCGGCGGCGCCGAGGGGCCGAGGTGCACGGTGGGGCCGACGGCGCGGGCCCAGGAAAGCGTCCAGTCCCCGAGAGGCTTTCCGGTCGCCAGGTGAAGCGCTGAGTCCATCGGCACGTCGGCACTCCAGAATGCCGAAAATCTCGCCGGCCCGAGGTCACGGGCCAGATCCGACAGGTACGTCACGCCCGAGAAGAAGGGTTGCTGGCGGTTCCAGTTCGCCTCGTCCCAGTACCCGGGCTGGCTGTCGGCCACGGCGGTGCTGTCGAACACGTTTCGCGCGCATTGCGCGACGCGCCCGCCGTAGCAGGCCGCCCCGTCCCACGGCATGAACGAGTACATGGATACCCACCACCAGGAAGGCGGTCGATCCTTGGGGGCGTCGCTGGGATAGAAAAATCCGAGCCAGGGGTCGCGGGTCTTCGCCCACCAGCGCGGATAGATGACGTACGCCATTCCTTCAGTGTTCAACCACCGGCCGATCTCCCGTCCCGGGATCCCGTACGCTCCATAGAAAGCGCAGGGACCAAGACTTTCGGACAACCAGCGATCGATCGTCATGGTGGTCTGGTCGTGGATCTGGAAATAGCGGCGGCTGGCGCTCGACTCGTGAACCACCACGAGGCACATGTCCCGGTGGAGCGAATCGGGGAAGAGGTACGTGAGGGCGCCGTCGCGCGCGTCCTCGCTGGGCGTATCGGGGCCGGCGCGGTCCGCACTGTCCCGGACGATCACGAGCGCGACGGCTACCTTGAAGCCCTCGGGCGCCGCCTGTTTCCAGATCATCCCCAGGTCGCGATGCAATTCCCCCCTCTGCGCGGCCGTCGAGGGCCCGTCGATGAGGAGCAGAGGCGCGGTGCCCCCCGCGGCGCGGGCGCTGTCGGCGGCCGGCGTGAGTCGGGCCCGGTACGTCTCGAGGCGCCACCGCTTCCACGTGCCGCGCCATTGCGCGCCGAGCGCGGCGGCTTGTCCTCCCCACTTCGTCGGCGGTCCATGGGGAGCATCCTCCGGGGAGAAGCGCACGTCGGGCCCGCTGACGGCACCGACAGCCACGATCAGGCACAGGGCAAGCGTGCCCCCGATCCAGTACCTCAGGTCAGGCGCCACCGCGTGCTCCGAATGGCTCCGAAGGCGATGAGGCCCATCCATCCCACGGCCAGCAGTCCCTCACCAGGTGAGACCGCAGTTGCCGGGGGGCGCCCGGCGATCACCGCAGCTCTCCAGGTTGTCACCACACGATCGATGGGCTGGTTCGCCGCCCGCTCGAGCCGGCCGATCACCGGTGTTGATGTGTCCGCCATCAGGCGATCGTAGGCACCGGCTCCACCCAGCTGCACCGCCGTAGAGACCAGGAGGTTCCGCGCCTGGAAGTTCAGGGGCTGAGGAATCTGGGGAAGGGGCATGCCCCGCAGGAATTCGACGCAGGCCGCGTCCACGTGGTCG
>DATEGY010000263.1:0-13470 GCA_035279865.1 Gemmatimonadales bacterium
CCCTGGCGCCCGGCCTAGAGGTCCTGCAGGAGCAGGCGGTCCGGCATCACTTCGAAGTGCCGGCGGTGCCTGGGAACGATCCGCACGAAATAGCAGCCCTCCGCGAGCGCCGTCGTCGAATCCACTACCGTCGCCGGCAGGTAGTCGCCCTGGGGCGCATCCGCCTGCCACAGGATCTTCGCGGTGTCCGCACACCCGACGACGTCGATGTGCCGGGCCTTCCCTTCCTCGATCTCGAAGGTCGGGCGATCGCTGGTGGCGTGGTTCGCGACGAAAACTTTCGGCGACCCGCCGCAAGCGGCGAGACCCAGCAAGGCTGCCAAGGCGAGCGTTTTCATTTCGCGAGCCTTTCTTCGAGGAGTTTCGGCGCCGCCTTCGGATCGGCCTTGCCCTTGGACGTCTTCATGACCTGCCCGACGAAAAACGCCATGAGCTTGGTCTCGCCGCCCTTGAAGCGGGCCACCTCCGCGGGGTGCGCCGCGACCACCTCCTCCACCCACTGCGCCAGCACACCCGTGTCGGCCACCTGAATCACGCCCAGGGCCTCGGCCACGGTCCGCGGGTCGCCGCCACGTCCCGCGATCTCGGCGAACACCTTCTTGGCGCCCTGATTCGAGACCGTCCCGCCCTTCACCAGCGCGATGATTCCCGCCAGGGACGACGCCGGCACCCGGAGCTGCTCCTGGTGGTCCTTGGCGTCTCCCAGCACCTCGCCCATCACCCAGTTCGCGGCGGCTTTGGGCTCCGCACCCGCGTGGACCACCGACTCGTAGTAGTCGGCCACCGACCGCTCGGCCGTGAGCACCCCGGCATCCTGCTGGCTCAAGCCGTACTGGGACACGAAGCGCTCCCGCTTGCTGGCGGGGAGCTCCGGCAGCACCCCCTGCTGCTCGGCGATCCACTCGGGGAGGAGCACCAGGGGCGGCAAGTCGGGTTCCGGGAAATACCGGTAGTCCTTGCTCTCTTCCTTCGAGCGCTGCAGGCGCACGGTGTTGGACTTCGAGTCGTACAACATGGTGGACTGGACGATCGTGCCGCCTTTTTCCACCTCGGCGATCTGCCGGTCCCGCTCCACGGTGAGCGCCTTCTCGACGTACGAGAACGCGTTGATGTTCTTGACCTCGCACTTCACGCCCAGCGCGGTGCTGCCGGTCTTGCGGATCGAGACGTTGGCATCGACGCGCAGAGAGCCCTTTTCCATATCACACTCGGAGACGCCGACGTACTGCAGCACCTGCTTGAGCGTGAGCAGGTACGCGCGGGCCTCCGGTGGGGACCGGAAGTCCGGTTCGGTGACGATCTCGATGAGCGGAACGCCCGCACGATTCAGGTCGACTGCCGTGGCCCTGGCGAACCGGTCGTGCAGCGATTTCCCCGCGTCCTCTTCGACGTGCACCCGGATGATCCCGGCCCGGACCACGCCGCGATCGGGAGACAAGAAAGAGAGGTGCCCGCCCGTCGCCAGGGGCTGGTCGTACTGAGAGATCTGATAGCCCTTGGGGAGATCGGGATAGAAATAGTTCTTCCGGGCGAACACGCTGCGCGGGTGCACCGTGCAGTTCAGCGCCACCGCGGCGCGCACCGCCAGCTGAATCGCCCGCTCGTTGGGCACCGGCAGCGCCCCCGGTAAGCCGAGGCATACCGGACAGACGTTCGTGTTCGGCGGCGCTCCGAAGGTGGTGGAGCATCCGCAGAACATCTTCGAGACGGTGCCGAGCTGAACGTGGGTCTCGAGCCCGATGACCGTTTCCCAGGTGGAGGGCGTACTCACACCTCCTCCGCCCCGGGGATGGCCCGCTCGAGAGCGTACGCCGCTTCGATCATGTCGTCTTCCAGGAACGGCTGACCGATGAATTGCCCGCCGACCGGCAGACCTTTGACACGGCCGATCGGAAGCGACATGGCGGGGACCCCGGTGAGGTTCGCCGGCGCCGTGAAGCAGTCCGCGAGGTACATCGCGACCGGGTCTTTGGTGCGCTCCCCCGCCTTGAAGGCCGTGGAGGGGGTCGTGGGCGTGAAGATCAGGTCCACGCCCCGGTCGAAGACGTTCCGGAAATCCTGCGCGAGCAGCGCGCGCATCTGCTGCGCCTTCTTGTAATAGGCGTCATAGTAGCCGGACGAGAGCACATAAGTGCCGACGAGAATGCGCCGCTGCACTTCGGGGCCGAAGCCCGTGCCCCGCGTCTGCCGGTAGAGATCCGCGAGCGTCGTGGCCCCCTCGGCCCGATTCCCATACCGGACCCCGTCGAAGCGCGCGAGGTTCGAGGACGCTTCGGCCGGGGCGATGACGTAGTACGTGGGGATGGCGTAGGCCGTATGCGGGAGCGACACATCCCGGACGGCGGCACCCAGATCCTTCAACGCCCGGATGGCCCGGTCGCAGGCCCGCCGGACGCCGGGGTTCAGGTCGACCGGGAAGTACTCCTTCGGAATCCCGATGACGAACCCTTCGAGGCGCTCGGGGACCGTCGGCAGGCGCAGCGGATCACGGTTTTCGCAGGTGTTGTCCCGCGCATCGCGCCCGGAAATGACCGAGAGCACGCGGGCCGCGTCGTGCACGCTCCGGCCCAGGACCCCGATCTGGTCGAGCGACGATCCGAAGGCCACGAGACCATACCGGCTCACGCGGCCGTAGGTCGGCTTGATCCCGACTACACCGCAGAAGGCCGCCGGCTGGCGGACCGACCCGCCCGTTTCGGACCCCAGCGCCGCCGGCACCGCTCCGGCCCCGACCAGCGCCGCCGAGCCGCCGGACGAACCGCCCGGCACGCGGGTCCGGTCGACCGGATTGAGCACGCGCCCGAATCCGGAATGCTCCGTGGACGAGCCCATCGCGAATTCGTCGAGGTTGGCCTTGCCCGCAATGAGCGCGCCCGCCGCCTTGAGCTTGGTGACGACGGTGGCTTCGTAGGGAGACTGATAGCCCTCGAGCAGCTTCGAACCGCAGGTCGTCGGGAATTCGAGCGTGCAGATGTTGTCCTTCAGCGCGACCGGCATCCCGTAGAGCACCCCGGAGGGGTGCGCGAGCTTCGCCTGGGCCAGCAGCGACTTCCGCACCACTGTCGTGGGCGTGAGGAGCGCATTGAGTCGCTTGGCCTTTCCGAGGCGGGTGGCCGTGGCCTTGGCGCTCGCGAGCGCTTCGACTTCGGTCACTCTTCATCCTCCCCGGCCCCTTCGAACGCGCCGAGCTTGGGCACCAGGAAGAACCCTTCGCGGAAGGCGGGGGCGAAGTCGGAGAGTTTGCCCTCGAGCGGCTGGGGCGCGACGACGTCGGCCCGCAGCCGGACGGCGTCCGGGCCCGGGATGAACGGCTTCAGGTTCTCCCCGCCGGACACCTGCGAGAGCTGGGCGATGTAGTCCACGATACGCGACATCTGCGCGGCGAGGTCGTCCAGGTGCTCTTCATCCACCGAGAGCTCCGCCAGACGCGCGATCTGCCGCACTTCCTCTGGTGTGACGCTCATCCCGTCTCCCACTCGCGCTCGAGACCCGCATAGGCCACGAGCAGTTGTTTGGCGCCGATCTCCGGATCATCGAACAGCACCGTGATTTTCAGGCCGCGGCCGCCACCGGACACGGCTTGCACCACGCCGCCGCCGAACTTGCGGTGCCGGACCCGTTCGCCGCGCGCGTAGGTCGGCGCGTCCTGGGACAGGTCTTCTTCATCCACGAAGAACGCTTCCTCGCGCTCCGCGAGCCGCCGCCGGCCCGGTTGACTGGGGCGCTGGAATCGCTGGCGGTAGCCGCCGCGATCCCACAACGGGGTCGTCGCGCGCTCCTCGATCACCGGGGGCGGAATGGTCTCGAGGAACCGCGAGGGCTCGGACATCTCCATCCGCCCCTGCCGGAAACGCGTGCGCGCCCAGGAGAGATACAATCGTTCGCGGGCGCGCGTCAGTCCCACGTAACAGAGCCGGCGCTCCTCCTCCACGCCTCCCGGCTGGGCCGCCGAGCGGGCCAGCGGGAAGAGTCCGTCCTCGAGACCCGCCAGCGCCACCACCGGCCACTCCAGCCCCTTCGCCATGTGCACCGTCAGCAAGGTGACCCCGGTGTCGCCCTGCACCGAGTCGGTCTGGGCCAGGAGCGCCGACTGGGTGAGATACCGTTCGATCGGCGTCCCCGTGGCCAGCGCCAGTTCCCCATCCTCCGGCTCCTCACCGCCGTCCAGACCGGAGACTTCGGCCCAGGCGGCCGCCCCGGCGATCAGCTCCCGCACATTCTCCATCCGCTCCACCCCCTCGGCCCCTTCGTCGCCGAGGTAGGTGTCGTAATGGACGGCGTCGATGATCCGGTCGAATGCGAAGGCGGGGTCCTCGTTGCCCACGGCCGTACGCAAATCGGCCAGGGTGGCGGCGAACCTGGCGAAGGCGTCCCGGACGTTCGGACGCAGGCCCTCCACCCGGCCCGCCACTCGGGCCACCTCCAGCAGGGGTTTCCCCCATTTGGTGCCCGCCTGGACGAGCGCGAGGACCGAGGCATCTCCGATGCCCCGCCGGGGCACATTGATCACCCGCAGGAATGCCTCATCGTCCGCCGGATTGGCGATCAACCGGAGGTAGGCGAGGAGATCCTTCACCTCCCGCCGCTCGTAGAAGCTCACCGCCCCCACCAGGCGATACGGGATGCCGCGGAAGCGGAACGCCTCTTCCAGGGGACGGGACTGGGCATTGGTCCGGTACAGGACCGCCATGGCCTCGTAGGGCTGGTCGTCGTCGCTCGCGAGCCGCGAGTATTCCCCAGCCAGCCACTCGGCCTCGTCCCGCTCATCGGCCGCGGTGAGGAGCACCGCCTTGGCACCCCCCTTTTTCTCCGTGAACAGGGTTTTTCCGAGCCGGCCGTCGTTCTCGGCGATCACCCCGTTGGCGGCGTCCAGAATCACCTGGGTCGAGCGGTAGTTCTGCTCGAGCTTCACCAGTGTGCTCCCCGGGAAATCCGACTGGAAGGCCAGCATGTGCCGGACGTCGGCCCCCCGCCAGCCGTAGATGGCCTGATCGTCGTCCCCCACCACCGTGAGATTGCCGTGGAGGACCGCGAGCTGCCGCACCAGGTGATACTGCGCGGCGTTCGTGTCCTGAAACTCGTCCACCAGGACGTGGACGAACCGGCGCTGCCAATAACCGAGGCGGTCGGGATGGGTCCGGAAGAGCTCGAGGGGGTGGAGGAGCAGGTCGTCGAAGTCCATCGCGTTCGCCTGCTTCAAGGCGGGACCCAGACCTGAGAAGATGTCGGCCGCCACCAGCTCGAGTGGGGACTCCGCCCGGGACGCGAACTCGGCGGGCTGGAGCATCGCGTTCTTCGCGCCGGAAATGATCCCGGCCAGTTGCCGGGGCGGAAAGGCCTTCGGAGAGTGCCCCCGCTGCTCGAGCATGCGCTTGATCAGCGCCTGGGAATCCTCTTCATCGTAGATGGTGAAGTTGGGTCCGAATCCCAGAAGCGGCGCTTCCCGGCGGAGCAGGCGCGCCGAGAGGGAGTGGAACGTGCCGATCCACAGACCTTTGGGGTCGGCGCCCAAGAGCTCCGCTACCCGGCGGCGCATCTCCCCCGCCGCCTTGTTGGTGAACGTGACGGCGAAGATCCGGTCCGCCCGAATGCCCCGGTCTTTGATCAGATGGGCGATGCGCGCGGTGAGGACCCGGGTCTTGCCCGATCCGGCACCTGCGAGGACCAGCAGGGGTCCATCCCCGTGCTCGACGGCCGCGCGCTGGGCAGGGTTGAGCGACGGAGTCACGGCCGGCTAGGGAACGGGGAAATCGAGGACGAACCGGGAGCCTGGCGTCCCGGGCTGATAGGTCACCCGCCCCGCGTGCTGCTGTTCCACGATGCGGCGCGCCAGCGCGAGGCCCAGCCCCCACCCGCCAGGCTTGGTGGTCCGGCCCGGTTCGAACATGTGCGAACGGATGTGTGCGGCCACGCCGGGCCCGTCGTCTTCGACCACCACGCGACCCGTCTTGCCCACCGCTTCCACCCGGACGTCGATGCGCCCTCCCCGCCCCGACAGGGCGTCGACCGCATTCTTCACGAGGGCTTCGATGGCCCATTCGACGAGTACGGGGTCCCCGTCGACCACCGGTCCGGGCCCGATGGCCTGCAGCACCAGCTGCACGGGGCTCGCCAGCGTCGGCAGGCGGGGACGGAAGTACTCCACCACACGCTCGGCGGCCGCCCCCAGCCCCACCGGCTCGCGCCGTGCCGGCCGGCCGATGCGCTCGAAGCGCTTCGCGACCCGCTGGAGCCTCTCCGTGTCGGCGGCGAGGTGCTCCACCAGCTCGCCCCCCGCGGTACCCGGATTTTCGCGGAGGTAGTCGATCCAGCCGGTCAGACTCATCAGCGGCGTGCCGAGCTGGTGCGCGGACTCGCGCGCCATCGCGACCCATAGACGATCTCGCGCGGCGCCCACCTGCGTGGCATTCGCCAGCCAGATCAGCCCGACGAGGCAGACCAGCACGCCAGCCTGCAGGAGCGCCAGCAGTTTGAGTCTCCGGGCCACGGGCAGCGCTCCGTAATGAACGGTCCCGATGCCGGGCTGGGTGATGGGGTCGTTCACCTGATCCAAGCCCCGCACCCAGGCGGTCAGCGCCGCCGAGTCCTGTTCGAGACCCGCCGGTGCGTTGGCGACCTGCGTGACGTGCCCCGTGGCATCGGTGACCGCCATCGGGAGGTGCAGCGCGCGGACTTCAGTCGCCAGGTCGAGCAAGGCGCCGGTGGCGGCGTCCGGCTGCGGATCGGACAGTCCCGCGAACACGCGGCCGAACAGCCGCGACGTATTCCGGGCATCGTCCTGAAAGTGCGTGGCGACCACCCAGGCGTCGGCCACGGAGAGCGCGCCGAAAAGCAGCGCGGCCCCGATGAGGGCCGCGGGTCCCGCCCGGCGCCACCGGTCTTGCTTATCCACCGGCGGGGCCGAGCCGCTCGGCGCCGACAAACGGCACCAGAGCCGGGGGGAGCCGGACGCTCCCGTCGGCCTCCTGCCCGTGCTCGAGGATCGCGGCGATGGTCCGCGGAAGCGCGACGCCGGAGGCGTTGAGGGTGTGCACGAAGTCCGGCTTCTCGCCCGCCCGGGGCCGGAACCGGATGTTGGCCCGGCGCGCCTGAAAGTCGGTGAACACGCTGGCGCTGGACACCTCGAGCCAGGTGCCCACGCCGGGCGCGAACACTTCGAGATCGTACGTCATGGCGCTGCCGAAGCCGGTATCCCCGGCAGCGAGCAACACGACCCGGTACGGCAGCTCCAGCCGCTCGAGAACGGTCGCGGCATGCCTGGTGATGACCTCGAGCTCGGACGAAGACGTCTCCGGCGCCACGAGGCGCACCAGCTCGACCTTGTCGAATTGATGAACGCGCAGCAATCCCCGGGTGTCTTTCCCGGCCGCGCCGGCTTCCCGCCGGAAGCAGGGCGTATACGCGGTGTACGCGATCGGGAGTGTGGCGCCGTCCAGAATCTCATCCCGGTGAATGTTCGTCACCGGAACTTCGGCGGTCGGAATCAAAAACAGATCATCGGGCGCGGTCTTGTACGCGTCTTCTTCGAACTTCGGCAGTTGACTCGTGCCCTGCATGCTTTCGCGCTTGACCAGGAAGGGCGGCGCGACCTCGCGGTACCCGTGCTCCCGCGTGTGGAGGTCGAGCATGAAGGCGATCAGTCCCCGTGAGAGCCGGGCGCCCATCCCGGTGAGGAGCGGGAATCCCGACCCCGAGATCTTGGCGCCACGCGGCAGATCGAGGAGGCCGAGCCGTTCCCCGATTTCCCAGTGCGGTTTGAGCCCGCTCTCCGGCCGCGGCGTGCCCCACGCCCGGACCACCCGGTTGGCCGCGGCATCGCCGTCCGGAACGGCCGCGAGCGGGAGATTGGGAACGAACAGGCCCTTGGCGGAGAGCACCGTCTCGATGCTCCGCAGCTCGTGCTCGAGTCCGGTGATCTTGAGGCCCAGGTCCTTGCGTTGCTCGATGACGTCCTTCGGAAGCTTGCCGTGTTGCTTCACGAGGGCGGCATCTTCGAGGGCGAACTTGTTGCGGTCGGTCTTCAGGAGGTCGAGCTGGCCGTTGAGTGTGCGGCGCCGTTCATCGAGGCCGCGCAGCTCGTCCAGGAGCGCCATGACGGAGGCATCCCCGCGGCGCGCCAGAGCGGCGCGCACCTCGTCCGGCGAGGACCGCAGCCGCTTCAGGTCGATCACGGCTCAGTGCTTGGGGGTACCGGGCGTGAGATCCCGATAGCCACAGTTGGCGTTGGCCAGGATCTGAAACGTGATGGTGCGGGCGATGGTGTCGAGCGACAGGACTTGCAATTTCGCGTAGTTGAAGACGGTCCCGATGACGCACGAGACCGGGCGACTCCGGACCAGCACGACGGTCCCGGAATCGACCGTGAATGCGGAGCTGTCGTTCCAACCAGCGCCCGGCGCCGTCGTCACGCCGTCGAAAGACGCGGCGTACTGCAGCGCCGCCGAGCGAGACAGACCCGAAAGCGACCCGGGGGGATACAATTTGGAGGTGGTCCCCGGCTGGTCGAAGAGAAAATCAAAAATCGGCGTGGTGTCGGTCCGTATCCGGGCCACGCTGGGATCCACTTCGATGTTGTAGGCGGACGGTGTCCCCACGGGAGTACCGGTCGCGGCATACAGCGTGACGGTATCCACGGTGTTGACGCTGGTCGGGGCGGCGGGCGCCAGCGTGCTGCTGCAGCCCCCCGACAGGACCGCTGCCGCCAGCGTGGCACCGACGTAAACGGACGGAATGACGCGCATGGGTGCGTGAAGATACCCGAGCGCCGCCAAATGGGTCAACCCACGGTGGCTGCTTGACTTCGCCCCTG
Source organism: Gemmatimonadales bacterium (assembly GCA_035279865.1). Lineage (GTDB taxonomy): Bacteria > Gemmatimonadota > Gemmatimonadetes > Gemmatimonadales > GWC2-71-9 > 40CM-2-70-7. Next base: position 8,810 of record DATEGY010000263.1, read on the forward strand.
CCCAGTCCTACGTTGGCGCTCCCATGGCAACCATCCGCGATGTGGTCGAGGCGCTTGGAAAACGCCCCGGGGTAGACGCTGTCCTCGTGGTAGGACGCGATGGCCTGGCCATCGATACCCACGTGGTGAACGGCGTCGACCCGGAGAGCGTCTCCGCGCTTCTTCCCGGCGTGATCGGCGCCATCACCCAGCTGGGATCCGCGGGTGGCCGGGGAGACTTCGGCACCGGAGTACTGGAATTCGGGAGTGGGCTGGCCGTCGTGTCCGTCCTGACGAACGACGCGCTCCTCGTCGTGCTGGTCCGTCCCGCGACGAACGTCGGCCCGCTGCTGGTCGACCTTCGCCGCCACCGCTCCGCGATCGCCGGGCTCTTCTAGGGCCCCGTCATGAGCCGGGCCGACATCACCCCGTCTCCTCCGGTGCGCCACCTGCTCGTCGTCGACGACGAGCCGCACATCGGGCTCCTGCTCCGCCCCGAGTTCGAGGCCCGGGGGTTCCGCGTCAGCGTGGCCCGCTCACTGGCGGCCGCCCGCGCGGTGGTCGACTCGGTCGATGTCATGCTGCTCGATCTCCACCTCCCCGACGGATCCGGCATGGAATTCTTGCGCGAGGTCCGCCGACGGCCACGCACGGCGGCGCTCCCGATTCTGATCCTCACGGGGGAGGCAGGTGATCGCATCCTGGAGGACGCGCAGCGCCTCGGCGCCGGCTTCCTCACCAAGCCCTTCTCGCCCACCAAGCTCGCCGCCCGCGTGACCGCCCTGGTCGAAGGCGCGGCGCCGGTGGCGGGAGACACCCCGTGAGCACGTGGGCCGCGATCCTCGCCGGAGGCTCGGGTACCCGGTTCTGGCCCCTTTCGACGCCCGACCGACCGAAGCAGATGCTGCCGCTCGCCGGGGACCGTCCTCTGCTCGCCCAGGCGGTACGCCGCCTGGCCGGTTTCATCCCTCCTGAACGGGTCCTCATCCTCACCGGCCCCTACCTGGTGGAGCAGGTGGCCACCGCGGTACCCGAAGTGCCGCGGTCGCAGATCCTGGCTGAGCCGCGCACGGCGTCCACCGCCCCCGCCCTGGTGTGGGCCGCCGGGGAAATCGCCAGGCGTGACCCCGGAGCCGCCATGCTGTCCCTCCACGCGGATTGGGCCGTAGGAGACGACGCGGCCTTCCGCGCCTCGGCGACGCAGGCCATCGACGTGGCCCGGGCCCACGATTTGCTGGTGACGGTCGGCGTGAAGCCGACTCGTGATGAAACCGGTTACGGATACATCGTGCCCGGCGCGAAACTGGGAAAGACGCGGGCGAAAAAGGTGCGCCGCTTCGTCGAGAAACCCAGCGCCGCGCGCGCGAAGGTCCTCCGCAAGGGGGGCGCACTCTGGAACACGGGTCTCTTCGCGTGGAGCACCGAGCGGTTCCTGGCGGAAGCGCGTGCGCACGCCACCGAGTTGCGGGCGGGCTGGCCGGCGCTCGACGACGGTGACGTCCAGGGGTTCTTCACGCGGGTCACGCCGGTCGCGGTGGACGTCGCGGTGCTGGAACGGACCCGGCGACTGGCCACGCTGGCCGGGGGTTTTACCTGGGATGACATCGGCTCCTGGGATGCGCTGCTGCGAATCCGGAAGCCGGACGCCCGCGGCAACGTCGTCGTGGGCAATGTGACCCTTGGCGACGACGTGCGCCGGTCCGTGATCTGGACCGACGGGGAGCATCTCGCCGTCACCGGCGTCAGCGACGTGGTGGTGGTCCGCGCCAACGGCCATACGCTCGTGAGTCCCACCGGCCAGGCCGAACGGCTCAAGGCGCTGGTACAGAAACTGTGACGACGCTCTACCTCCTCGACCCCGAACCCTCGCCGCTGTGGGCGCCCTTTGCGGGGTCGCGCCCCCTTGCCGAGCTCCGGGCCGGCGCGCACTTGATCCGTGAGCGGTGGGAAGCGTTCGTCGGCACCGAGACCGCCGCGGTGTTCGCGCTGCCCCACCTCGCGGGATTCGCCGAGCCGGGGTCGGCCCCGGTGCGCGCCCGCGAGTCGGTGGCGGGACCCGCGGTGATCGGGTCCTCGACGTTCGCCCCTCGGGGGCTCGCCCCCGCCCTTCCCGATGAACCCATCCGACTCACGTGCGGCGGCGTGACGGTGGGTTGGGGCGTTCCCGCTGGGGCCCGCTGGGATGGCCCCGCGCGGGAGGCGCGCGCGGTCGAGGTACAGGGCGTCGTGCTCCACGGCGTCCATGGCCTCCTCCCGGTGCTGGAACCCCTGCTCCGCGAGGACCTGCGGGCCCTCCTCCCCGGCACCGACGGCATTCCGGCGGGGGCCATCGTCATCGGCGATCCCAACCATCTCGCGGTCACGGAAGGTTTGATCGAGCCCGGCGTGGTCTTCGACACGCGCACGGGTCCCGTCGTGCTGGAGAGTGGCGTGGAGGTGCGGTCGGGGTCGCGGCTGGAAGGCCCGCTGTGGGTCGGCGCCAACGCCCGCATCCTCGGTGGCCCGGTCCGCGCGTCGGCCATCGGGCCCCGCTGTACGGTGCGCGGCGAGATCTCGACTTCGATATTCCTCGGGTACGCCAACAAGGCGCACGACGGCTTCCTCGGTCACTCCGTCGTGGGTCGCTGGGCGAACCTCGGCGCCGGCACCATCACGTCGAATCTGAAGAACACCTATGGCGCCGTGCGGCTCGAGGTGGCCGACCACTCCATCGAGACCGGGCAGATGAACGTCGGGTCCCTGATCGGGGACCACGCGAAGACGGCGATCGGCACCCTGCTCTCTACCGGGACCGTGATCGGGACCGGAGCGAGCGTCTTCGACGCCGTACGGCCTCCCAAGTACATCCCGCCGTTTTCCTGGGGCGGCGACGGGGACGCGCGCACCACGCGCGACGGGTTCCTCCGGGTGGCGGAGCGAGTGCTGCCACGCCGGGACATCGCGATGGACGACACCATGCGCGCACTGCTGGGCCGCGTGTACGACTGGGCCACCAGGGCATGAGCGCGGCCGACCCCCAGGCACCGGCCCCCGAGCCCTCGTTCCGGCGCATCCACAAGTTCGAGCTGCACGAGCGCATCGGCGAAGGTGCCATGGGCGTCGTCTGGAAGGCGTACGACTCCGTGCTCCGCCGGTTCGTGGCGCTAAAGCTCCTGAATCCCTCGTTCGGTCGCACGCAGGAGCTCCGCGAGCGCTTCCACCGCGAGGCCCGGGCGGCCGCGGCCCTCCAGCATCCCAACATCGTCACGGTATACGACCTGGGGGAATCGGACGGCCAGCTCTTCATCGCCATGGAGCTGGTCGAGGGACGGGACCTGAGCGACCTCATCGCCGTGCGGGCGCCGCTCCCGCTCGAGCACAAGCTGGACGTCGTGATCGAGCTGCTGCAGGGATTGGGCTACGCGCATGCGCGCGGCGTCATCCACCGGGATATCAAGCCGTCGAACGTCCGGATCGCCGCCGACGGGCGCGTGAAGATCATGGATTTCGGCATCGCGCGGCTCCAGAACTCGGACCGGACCGGCTCGGGCGGTGTGATCGTGGGCACGCCGTCGTACATGGCGCCGGAGCAGATCACCAACGGTGAGATCACGCCGGCCACCGACGTCTTCGCCGTCGGGTGTCTCCTCTACGAGCTGTTGACGTACGAACGGCCTTTCGAGGCCGAGACGGTGCACGGTGTCTTCTATCAGGTGCTCTCCACCACGCCCAAGCCGTTGCGCACCGTGGCTCCGTCCATCCCGGCGTCCCTGGAGCGTGTGGCGCTGAAAGCGATGGCCAAGACGCCGGGCGAGCGTTTCAGTACGGCGGACGAATTTCGTTCGTCCCTCCTGGGCATGCGCCATGCGCTTTCAGACCCCTCCACGATCACGACCGAGCGGATCAAGTTCCGCAATCCGCTGACGCGCATTTCCCTGAGCCTGATCGCGCCGACGTCGCTCAAGTCACGGGTGACGGTGCTGCTCACGCTCCTCGCGGCGGCGCTGCTCATCGCGTACCTCGCCCTGTCGACTCCGGCACCACCTCCGGCTCCCGTCGCATCCACCTCCCTCGCCCCGACCCTGTCACCGCGGCCCATTCCGGGCCTCGCGCCCAGGATGGCGATCCTGCGGGACACGGCCTACGCGCAGCGCGCCAGGGCCCTCGAGGCGGGAGCGCTGATCAACAACGTGCAGTCGATGATCAATGGGGACGGCATTCTGCTCGCGGCCGACCAGTCGGCCCGGAACCGGGACCCGGTCCGCGCGAGCACCGGCTACAGCTCAGTCGGCCCGCTCTACCGGAAGGCGATCGCGGAGGCGGATTCGGAGCGTCTGGATGCGCGCCGGCGGTTGGACCGCGCGACGACCCTGGTCCGCTCCCTGCGCACCCGCAGCGTGCCGACGCGCATCTCCGCATCGCTGGCGCGCGCGGACTCCCTGTTCACCGCGCACGACTATGTGATGTCCGCGATCGCGTCCGGTGCCGCCGAGCAGGCGGCACTCGCAGCCGGGGCGCGGGTCCGGACGGTCACGCCGCAGCCCCGGGATCCCCATGCCGCCATTCTGCAGCTCCTCGACGACTTTTCGCGGGCCATTCAGAGCCGGAAGGTCTCGAACATGCGGGTGCTGTATCCGTCCATCACCGCGAAGGAAGTGAAGAGCTGGGAGCAGTACTTCGACGGGGTCACGAGTGTGGACGTG
>DATEGY010000264.1:0-10159 GCA_035279865.1 Gemmatimonadales bacterium
TCACGCCGAGACGGGTGAGGAACATCTTCATCTGCATGCCGGTGGCGTTCTGCGCTTCGTCCAGAATCACGAACGCGTCCGAGAGCGTGCGCCCGCGCATGTACGCGAGCGGTGCGATCTCGATCACCCGCGTCTCGATGGCCTTCTCCACCCGGTCCCGCGGCATCATGTCTTCGAGCGCATCGTAGAGCGGGCGCAGGTAGGGATCGACCTTCTGCTGGAGGTCGCCGGGCAGGAACCCGAGGTTCTCTCCGGCCTCGACGGCCGGCCGCGCCAGGATGATGCGGCGCACCCGGTGCCGGGCCAGCGCGTCCACCGCCGCCGCCACCGCGAGATAGGTTTTCCCCGTACCGGCCGGCCCGATCCCGACCACGATCTCCCGCTGTTGAATGGCCTGCAGGTATTCCCGCTGCCCCGCGGTCTTGGCCTGGATGACCCGCCGCAGGCCCGGCAGGATGATCTTGTATTCGCCACCCTCCCCCGCCGGTGGGGGGACGCCGTCTTCCATCACGAGCCGCTCGACATCGTGCACGTCGACCGGATCCCCGACCCGGGCGAGATCCACCAGGGCCTGGGTAATGGGCACGGCGTGGTCCACGGCGTCGGCCTTGCCTTGGAGGGTGAGCGTGTCACCCCGCAGCGAGACCCGCACGCCGAGCCGCTTGGACAGCTCGATCAGGTTGGCATCGTTCACGCCCGCCAGCGTCAGGGGATCGACGCCTTCGACGGACAGCCGGCGGGTCACGTCGTCACTCATCAGGTCACCTCGAGATGCAGGGCCGCGATGTCTTCGGCACGCGCCGGGGACGGCGCCCCCTCGAACAACGCCCGCGCGGCCGTCGTCTTCGGAAATGCGATGACGTCACGCAGCGAAGGAGCCTGCGCCAGCAGCATCGTCACGCGGTCGAACCCGACCGCAAACCCGCCGTGGGGAGGCGCACCCGCCGCCAGCGCCTTGAGCAGAAACCCGAACCGGGTGTCGATCTCGGCGGGCGTGAGCCCCAGATGGCGGAACACCGTGCGTTGCACCGCCGGATCCGTGATCCGGATGGAGCCCGAGCCGAGCTCGTTGCCGTTGTAGACGGCGTCGTAGTGCAGCGCGCGGCACGTGAACGGCTCGGCATCGAGCTTGAGGACGTCCTCCGGATGGGGAGCCGTGAAGGGATGGTGCGCGAAGACCGGCTTCCCCGTCTCCGGATCGGGCTCGAAGAGGGGGAAGTCCACGACCCAGCAGAACGCGTGCGCCGTAGACGGCGCGAGCTTGAGCCGCTTGATGGCTTCCGCCCGCAGCGTGCCCAGGACCGGGCGGATCTCCGACGGAGCGCCGAAGAGCATCAGCGCCATGGCCCCCTCGGACACGCCGAGCGCCGCCGCCCGCTCCGCGGTCAGCTTGACCGACCCGGAGATCTGGTCCGACTGTCGCTTGACCCAGACCACCGTCTTGCCGATCGCTTTCTTGGTGATGTCGGACAATGCATCGATCTCTTTGCGGGAGAGCGCGGCCCCGCCCGGCACGACGAACCCCTCCAGCCGGTTCTTCGCATTGGCGCCCAGGGCGTTCGCCAGCGGAAGATCGGTCCAGCTCGTGAATTCTCTGGTCCAGTCGCCCAGCCGGATGTCGTACCGGAGGTCGGGCTTGTCGGTCCCATAGCGCGACATCGCGTCCTTCCACGTCAGCCGCGGAAACGGTGACGGGACGTTCTGCCCCGCCTCCGCCCAGCACGCCACCAGCACGGCCTCCACGAACCGCTGCACATCCTCGGGGCCGACGAACGACGCCTCGATGTCGATCTGCGTGAACTCGGGCTGGCGGTCGAAGCGCAGGTCCTCGTCCCGGAAGCACCGCGCGATCTGGAAATACCGGTCGAAGCCGGAGACCATCAGCAGCTGCTTGTAGATCTGCGGGGACTGCGGCAGCGCGTAGAACTCTCCCGGATGCACACGCGAAGGCACGAGATAGTCCCGGGCGCCCTCAGGCGTGGGCTTGGTGAGGATCGGCGTCTCGATCTCCAGGAACCCGAGATCGGACATGGTCCGGCGCGCCCGCTGCAGGAGCCGGTGCCGCAGGATCAGATTCGCCTGCATCTCGGGACGCCGAAGATCCAGGTGCCGGTGAGTGAGCCGGAGCTCTTCGGACGCGAGCTCTTCGCCCTTCCCGCGCGCCACCGGAATGGCGGGAGTCTCCGCGGGGCCGACGACGCGGACGGACGTCGCATGCACTTCGACGTCCCCCGTCGCCAGCTCGGCGTTCTTCATGTTCGCCGGCCGCGCCACGACCTCGCCTTCCACCGCCACTACGGTCTCGGCCCCCAGTCCCCCGGCGCGCGTAACGACGTCCGCGGCCGCCCACGCGGGTCCCACCGCGACCTGCACCAGACCGGCGCGGTCGCGCAGATCGAGGAACACGATCCCGCCCAAGTCACGCCGACGATGCACCCAGCCGCCGAGTGTCACCCGCTGGCCCACGTGCGCCGCGCGCAAGCTCCCGCAGTAGGCCGACCGCCAGGTGGTTTGTTCCAAATCCGTCACACCCCTCCCCCTTCTTCCGCTTCGCAGAGCACGCGATAGAACTCATCAGGGTCCCGGGCGGCCAGGAGACGGCCGCGGACCGATTCATGCCGGACCAGCCGGGCGATCCGGGAAATCGCCTTCACGTGCGCCCCCGCCGCCGTTTCCGGCCCCGCCATCAGGAAGAACAGCCGGACCGGCTCCCCGTCGACCGTTTCGTACGGCACCGGCTGCGTCGCCGTCCCCGCCACGACCCCCAGGCTGGACAGGGCCGGCGTCTTGCCGTGTGGCACGGCTACGCCGAACCCGATGCCGGTCGGAAACTGACGCTCCCGCTCGAGGACCGCGTCCAAAACCTCCTGTCGATCTCCGCCGGTCCCCCCGCCACCTGCCCCGCCGGTCACCGGCAGGAGCAACTCCACGAGCTCCCCCAGGATCCCATCCTTGTCATGGGACTTGAGGGGTACCCGGATGCGGCTCGGGGACAACAGTTCCGAAAGGCGCAAAGGTGGCTCAAGTGGTGTAAGCGATTGAATCTAGTTAAGTTGAGGCGTGAATGCCACTTGGCGCATCGGGCTGCTCGGGGGGGGGCTCCTGGCGGTTCTCGGGGTCGCGGGAGCCCCCCGGAACCTGGTCGCCCAGGACCCCCTCGGGGCAGAACTGTGGCGGGTGGCGGGAACCACGGTGGCCGTCCCGTTCGCACTCGCCCAGGGCACCACATCGGCCTTCTGGAATCCCGCCCAGACCGTCTCGGCCCCCGCCGTCGCCGGCGACGTCGTGCAGACTCCGGATGCCATTTCCGCCACGAGCGTCCTCGCCGTCGCCCGTACCGGCTCGGGACGACTCGGCAGCTGGGGTCTGGTGTACGGCCAGGTGGACATCGGCGACATCACGCGGACGTCGCTTACCCCGGACCCCGAAGGAACCATTCCGGTCTACACGCGCGACGTGGGGCTTACGTGGGCCAGGGCCTTCGGGTCGACCACCCTGGGGGCGACGGTGGGAGCGCACGACTCACGCCTGGATCAGGCGGACATCCAGCACTGGACCGGCGACGTGGGCGTCACCCAGCGCTTCGGCGACGTGCTCACACTCGCCGCGGCTACCCACTTCTTCTACCGCTTCTCGACCAGTGACGCGAGCCAGGACCTCTACGCCGGCGTCGAGTGGCGGGCGCTCCACGGCCCGCTGTGGACGGGCTCCGGAGACGTGTCGGTCCGGCTCCGCTACGGCGCCACGCTCGCGCACGGAGCCGGTACGGACCACGCCATCGGCGTGGGGCTGGACTTCGGAGCCCCCTTCGCGCTGGACGGCATGCTGGTCCGGGAGAGCTCGTTCGGCAATTCCGCGTGGCGCGGCGTGGCCGGGTTGCGGGTCAAGATCGGCCGTTACGGGCTCTCCTTTGCCCGCGACGCGGGCGTGAGCGGCATCGGGTCGTCGTACCGGGTCGGCCTCGAAGCGAGATTCAAGTGACCGACCTCCTGTCGCTCACCCCCGACGCCGCGCGCCAGACCCTCGCCGCGTGGCTGACCACGCGCGGTGAGCCGGCGTACCGGATCCGGCAGCTCACTCCGCGGCTCTGGGAGCGGCCGGTGGCCCGCTGGGCGGACGCCACCGATCTCCCCGCTCCGCTGCGGGAGGCCCTGGACCAGGCGTTCCCGCTCGGACGCCTGACGGTCGCGGCGCACCAAGTGTCTTCCGACGGCACCGAGAAGTTCCTCTGGACGCTCGCCGACGGTCAGGCCGTGGAGTCGGTCCTGATCCCCGAAGGCAAGCGACGGACGCTCTGTATTTCCTCTCAGGTCGGCTGTGCGCTCGGCTGCGTCTTCTGCGCCACCGGCACCATGGGGTGGAGCCGGAACCTGACGCCCGGTGAGATCGCCGGTCAGGTGCGGGAGATCAGACTGCAGAGCGCGGAGCGGTCACCCACCAACGTCGTCTTCATGGGCATGGGCGAGCCGCTGCTCAATTGGGAAAGCGTGGACGTCGCCCTCACCATCCTGAACCACCCGGAAGGTCTGGGGATCGGCGCGCGCCACATCACCCTCTCCACCGTCGGCATTCTGCCGAAGCTGGCCCTCTTCGCGAAACGGCCTGAGCAGTTCCGCCTGGCGGTATCGCTGCACGCTCCGACGCCCGCGCTGCGCAAGGAGCTGATGCCGGTCGAAAAGAAGTATTCGCTACCGGAACTGCTGGGCGCCCTGCGGGGGTTCGAGCGCCGGGTCACGCTCGAATACGTGCTGATCGCCGGGAAGAACGATTCCCTCGAAGCCGCCGAGGCGCTGGCGAAAATCGCGAGCCCGCTCGCCGCGCTGGTGAACCTGTTGCCCCTGCATCCGGGGGGCGCCCCCGGACTCTCCCCCAGCCCGCGGGCGCACATGCTGGCGTTCGAACGGCGCTTGAAGGATCGCGGGGTGGAATCGGTGCTGCGGAGGAGCCGCGGCCTCGACATCGCCGCGGCCTGCGGCCAGCTACGGGTGGAGCGGGAGCTGGGGAGAAAAGTCCCGGCCCAGGAGCACGCTGGCGTCGAGTAGCAGGGTCGAATCGGGGTCCATCACGACCTTCCCCACCTTCAGCGCCCGGCGGATGCGCTCCCCGACCGCCGCCGGTCCCCGCCGCACGAGGATCCGGGTCGAGTCGAGCGGCGATTTCGCATCCCCGGAATTCCCGAACGACAGCACGTCGATGCCCGCATCCCGCAGCACCCGGGTGCCCAGGCGGGCGAGCCCCGGCCGGCCGCTCGCGTTGAGCACCGCGACCATCACGCGCGGCGCGGCCTCGCCTTCCCCCGGGACCAGCTCTCCGGACGCGCGCGGGCGGTCCCCCCGGCACGCCAGCCCGAGCGCGATCAGCACGATCAGACTTGAACGAGGGAGTTCCAGAATTCCACCGTTTCCGGAGCGAGCGGCCAACTCGATCGAATATTCCATTCGATGCGCAGTCGCGCGACTTCGGTGAGCACCGCGTCGCGCTCCGCCGGCACCCGTTGCGCCAGCGTGGCCCGGCGCTCGCGGTCGAAGGTCCGGCCAGGCTCCAGAAAGTCGCCGAGGTAGAGCATCCGTCCCACCTCGTCCCAGCCCGCGTAGCCCAGCGAGTGGTACCGGACGGCGTCGAGCACGCCGCGATCGGCCTCGCCGTCCCGGGCCGCGCGGTCCGCCGCGGCGGGACCATGGGCGAGCTCGTCCACAGCCGGCTCGTCCCGCAACGCGTCATGGAGCCACGCCGCCTTCGCCCACCGGTTCCGCTCTCGTTCCGGGGTCTTCATGGTGACGGCCCAGCCATCGATGAGGGCCGCGACCCGTTCCACGTGCGCCCGCCGTTCCGGGCTCGCCACGGCCCAGGGGGGGAGCGTCACGGCTTTCGCACCGACGGATCGCCGCTCACGCCCTCGCCCAGGATCACGTTGTCGAGCAACCGGGTGTTCCCGATCTTGCCGGCGACGATCGCCACCGTGGAGGCGGTCACGCGCTCCACGTCCTGGAGGTCGTCGTTCACCAGGGCCAGATAGTCCGGGGCCACCCCGGCCGCCGAGAGGACCAGCAACCCCTGCGTCCGGAGGGACACGGGGTCCGCGTCCCCGCCCCGCCAGAGCTGCTCCACGGTCCGCAGCGTACGCGAGAGTCCCAACGCCATCCGGCGCTGATCGGCGTTCAGGTAGGCGTTCCGCGAGGAGAGCGCGAGTCCGTCGAGCTCGCGGACGGTCGGCCCGATCACGATGTCGATGGGAAAGTCCAGGTCGCGTACCAGGCGGCGTATCAGCATCGCCTGCTGGAAATCCTTGCGGCCGAACACCGCGACATCCGGCTCCACCAGGTGAAAGAGCTTGGCCACCACGGTGAGGACGCCGGCGAAGTGCCCCGGCCTGACCGCGCCCTCGAACCGCTCCGCCAGGGGACCCGGATCCATCCGGATCACCGGGTCCCCGGGATACATGGCCGCGCGATCGGGAATGAAGAGACAGTCCACTCCCCGTTCGCGCGCGAGCGCGCGATCCCGATTCAGGTCCCGGGGATACTTGGCGAAGTCTTCCGCGGGACCGAACTGGAGCGGATTGACGAAGACGGACATCACGACCAGGTCCGCCGATTCGCGCGCCCGATCCACCAGGCGGAGGTGGCCTTCGTGCAGCGCGCCCATGGTGGGCACGAACGCGATGCGCGCCCCCCGGGCCCGGTGGGCGCGGGTCCAGGCGCGCAGGTCGGGGAGCCCGGTGATCTCCTGCATCGGGCCTCGAGAGGGTCTACTTGGCGAAGGAGTGGTCGGCGTCCGGATACTTCCCCGAACGCACTTCCGCCTTGAACGCCTCGGCCGCCTTCCGGACGTCGTCGGCGAGGGTCGCGTACTTCTTGACGAACTTGGCCGAGAAGCGGTCGTTCAAGCCCAGCATGTCGTGGAGCACCAGGACCTGTCCGTCGCACGACGGCCCTGCACCGATACCGATGGTGGGAATGGCGAGCGACTTGGAGATCTCCGCGGACAGCGGCGCGGGCACCAGCTCGAGCACGACCGCGAACGCGCCCGCCTCCTGGAGCGCCAGCGCGTCCTCCTTCAGGCGCTGGGCCGCGACGTCGTCCCGGCCCTGCACGCGGTATCCGCCCAACGCGTGCACCGACTGCGGGGTGAGCCCCAGATGCCCCATCACCGGGATCCCGATGTCCACCAGCGCGCGCACGGTGGGCGCCATCAAGCGCCCGCCTTCCAGCTTCACACCGTGACACAGCGTCTCCTGCATCGCCCGCCCCGCGTTTCTGACGGCGTCCGTGGGGCTCACCTGATATGTGAGGAACGGCAGGTCGCACACCACCAGGGCGTGCGTGGAGCCGCGCCGCACGGTCTTGGTGTGATAGATCATCTGCTCCAGGGTGGCGGAGAGCGTCGTGTCCTGCCCGCCCAGCACCTGATTCACCGAGTCGCCGACGAGGAGGATCTCGACCGATGGATCGAGCAGCCGGGCGAAGAGCGCGTCATAGCAGGTCAGCATCACGATCCGCTCCTGCCGTTCTTTCATCTTCAGGAGCTCATAGGTCGTGACTTGCTTCAGCGCGTCGGTCATGAATCCTCGGGGGCCAGGTCCTGGAGCTCCGTCAATTCCCTGCGCCAGAAGGGCCGGTTGGACAGTTCGGGGTGCGGCACGGTGAGCGTCCCGGTGCTGACGGTGCGGTCGCCGTAGCGCACGATGTCCAGATCGATCTGCCGGGGACCCCAGCGCACCGTCCGCACCCGTCCCAGCGCGGTCTCGATGCCGAGACAGGCATCGAGCAGGGCCTGGGGTTCGAGCCCGGTTTCGAGCTCCACCATCTGATTCAGGTACGGTCCCTGCGGCACGTCGCCGAGGGGAGCCGTCTCCTCGACGCTCGAGGTCCGGACCATGGTCGTCTCGGGAAGCGCGGCGAGCCGCTCCCGGGCGCGGGCGAGCCATTCGGCGCGGTCCCCCAGGTTGGACCCCAGGGCCACGAAGACCCGCTCTCCGCGCGCCATGGCCAGAATGGTACCGCCCTAGGCGAGGTTCGCAAAGCCGCGCGTCAATTCGCGCAGGTTGGTCGCCACCTGCTCGAGCTCCTTGGTGGCGCGCTCCAGATCGGTGAGCCCGTCGGCCGCCTGCGTGGCGCGGGTGGCCACGTCATCCGCTTCTTCGCGGTTCTTCCCCGCGATCCCGGCGACCGCGTGCATGCGGTCCCGCAGCCGCCCGAAGGCCTGGTGTTGTTCGGCGGCCGCGCCCGCGATCCGGCGGGCGTGCTCGGTGGCGTCCGCGGTGGTGGCCACGATCCGGTCCAGCGCGTCGAGCGCGCCGGAGGAGAGCTCTTCCACGCCGCCGACGTTCACTTGCCCGCGCCGCATCTGCTCCACCACCTCGCCCACCTGCCGGTGCACGTCGTCCACGAGCCCGCCGGCCTCCGCCGCGGCCGCCCCGCTCTGCTCGGCCAGGTGCCGGATTTCCTCGGCCACCACCGCGAAGCCCTTGCCGTGCTTTCCCGCGCGCGCCGCCTCGATGGCGGCGTTCAGCGCGAGCAGGTTGGTCATGTCGGCGAGCTCGCGGATGGACGCGATGAACCCCGTGATGCGGCGGCTGACGACCCCCAGCTCCTGCACCTTGCCGGAGCTTTCGCCCACGAACGTCTTGAGCGCCACGAGGCGCTCGATGGCATCCTGAATCCGCTGCCGGTTCCGCGCCGCGGTTTCCGAGGCTTCACTGGACGACTTGGCGGCGGCGGCCCCGTCCGACGACACCCGCACCGAGACCTCGGACAGACTGGCCGTGGCCTCGAGCCCGCGCGCGATTTCCGATTCCTCGTCCACCACGCCGCCACGGATCACGTGCGTCGCCGCAGCCACGCCGCGCGCCGATTCGCGCAGTGCCACCGCGGTGCGCGCCAGCGTCGCAAGCTCACTCGTCATCCGCTCGACGGTCTCGGCCAGCGGGCGCCTCAGGTCCGTGATGTGAATGGCCGTCGCGAGCTGCGTGGCGAAGGTCGAGATGGTCACGACATCCGCCTCCCGGTACGCGCGGCGCTTGTGGTGCTCGAGCTCCAGGGTCCCGATCACCTGGTCGCCGAACTTGAGGGGCACGATCACGAGGGACCGCACGTGGTCCGGAGGGTTGACGATCCGCTGGTCCCGCGCCACGTCGTCGATCACGATGGGGTCGCCGCGCTCCACGGCCTCGTTCCGGAGCGTCAGGATGCCGCCGTCGGGGGCGCCGGCACCCCGGTCGGGGCGTCCCAGGTCGCTGCGGTAGGCCAGCTGCATCCCGTCATCGACGTGCCGGAAGATCCGGAAGTCCCCCCAGTCCACCAGCCGATGCGCCAGGCCCTCGATGCGGCGGAAGGAATCGTCCAGGCTGACGTTGGCCGTGATCACCGCTTCCATCGCGTGGATCTTGTTGAGCTCCTCCGCCGAAATGGCCTCCTCCAGCATGCGTTTGAGCAGGAGACCGACGGCGCCGAGCACGGCGGCGACGAAGAGCCAGGCGATGGGCGGCCACTCGCGGACCACGCCGACCACCGTGGTGGTCGCGAACAGTGTCGCGCCGTACCCGATCAGCTCGTACCGGACGATCAGAAGCTTCTCGTCCTTCTCGAGCTTGGCGCGGAGGATGAGCGTGAAGTAGAACAACACCCGGCTGATCGCGAAGTACGCCAGCGCCAGGAAGAAGAGCGGCGGGATGCTCGCCGTCGTGAAGGCGGCGGTCTCGTTCTCCGACAGGTGCCGGATCTCCGCGTACACGCCATAGGCGGCGACGAGGGCGATCACCTCGCGCCCCGCGTTCACGAGCGCCACCGGCACGGCCTTCCGCTGCATCCCCCAGTCGGCGATGATCACGCCCAGCACGAGCCCCAGGCAGGTGACGGGCACCCCCGCGAGGAGTGCGCCGGCGAGGGCGACCAGTGCGGTCTGCGTCAGGTAGGAGTACTTGGACAGCGCCACGGGTTGCGCGCGAAGCGCGATGCAGGCGACCGTGATGACCGCCAGCGCGCCCCACTGCTGGAGCCACCGTGGATCGGCGGCGAGCACCACGAGCAGGAGCAGCGCGCCCGAGTACTGAAGGGCCCGCGCGTAGAGCCGCACCAGCGTGTCGACCCTCACGCCGCCTTCCCCCGCACGCCAGCCGCCAGCTCCTTCACGAGTCGCGTCACGCCCGGCACGCCTTCGC
>DATEGY010000265.1:0-2735 GCA_035279865.1 Gemmatimonadales bacterium
GACATCACGCACGCCGCCGTCGATCACCAGCCCGCGAATGCCACGCCGCGCAGCGGCGACCGCGAGGATGTCGCCCCAGTGCCCGTACGCCGCGCCCTGCACGTCGACGACCAGGACGCTGCCGGGCGGGGCGATGTTCACGGCCCGATGGAGGGCGAGGTTGTCACCACCGACGCCCTGCACGTTGCGACGTGAAGTCGCACGCGATGAGTGAGTACGACGAAGGAGGTTCGACGGATGTCGAAGACGTAGCTCCGGGTCTGTGTTCGAGACCTGTTCCCACCGCGACGTGCGTGGCCGGTTCCCGATCGGTTGGGTGCGAAGCTCGCGGGAAAGCCCAAGGATCTCTGTTCCGACCGGAGGTTACAGGCGAGGGAAAGGCTGGGCGGGTGAATAACAGTGAACTCTTGCTGATGCCTCGTCAGGCGTACTTTCCAGGTCGGATGGCCTCACTGGGAAGAATAGGGGCTGGCCGATGAAAAGCGGCAGGCGGCGGTCATGGATGTGTGGTGACCGCGTGAACACCGCCGCCCCCGGGGTAGAGAGAGCACCCATGCCCAGCCGTGTCTCACGCGTGCGGAACATGGAAACCCCGTCGTGGTCCGATCCGCTGATGCGGGTTGGTAAGCCGATCGTAAGAGGGGCCGAACTCCTCGACGGGACAGGATGCCCAAGAAGCGAATGCCGGTGGCCGAAAGGCGACAGGAAAACGAGACATGCGACCGGCTCCTCCGCCGGCTGTCTCGCATAACTGGCCGGATACCGGGCCTGGTGCCCGGCTGCGTGAGCAGGCTGACGTGAGGCAGGTGAGTCTGTGAGGACGAACAGCCCGATACGCCCGAACCGAAGGAAAAGTTGGACACCCATGGCGGTGAACGGACCGGAGGACATCATCCTTGACTGGGACGCCATCAACTGGCGCCACCACGAGGACAACGTACGGCGGCTACGGCAGCGGATCTTCACGGCGACACGGAATGGTGACTGGCCCCAGGTCAGAAACTTGCAGAAGTTGATGTTGCGATCGCGGTCGAACACGCTGATATCGGTTCGGCAGGCGACACAGCGCAACGCCGGACGCAGAACCGCGGGCATTGACGGCGAGGTCGCGCTGACCTCGGAGGCCAGGATGGGTTTGGCGGTGCAGGTGCACCAGACGATCCGGAACTGGACACCCGTCGCGGTGAAGCGTGTGCACATCCCGAAAGCAAACGGCAAGACGCGACCGCTCGGAATTCCGGTTATCGCCGATCGCTGCCACCAAGGCAGGGTCCGCAACGCACTGGAACCCGAGTGGGAGGCCCGGTTTGAACCGAAATCTTACGGGTTCCGGCCGGGTCGCAGCTGCCAGGACGCCATTCAGGCAATCCACCAGACATCCAAAGGGCCGCTGGCCAAACGTCTGTGGGTTCTGGACGCCGACCTGGCGGCGGCATTCGACCGGATCGACCACGACCGGCTTCTCGACGCGATCGGATCCTTCCCCGGCCGGGGAATGATCCGGGACTGGTTGAAGGCGGGAGTGATCGAGAAAGGTAAGGGGTTCGCTCCGACCGAGGAAGGAACCCCACAGGGTGGTGTGATCAGCCCCCTGCTCATGAATGTCGCCTTGCACGGGCTGGAGGACGCTGCGGGCGTCAGCTACTACACCGCCGGCCTGAAAACCGGCGGGGTGAAACCCGGGCGCCCAGTGCTGGTGAGATACGCCGATGATCTTGTTGCGCTGTGCTATACGCGAGAACAGGCGCACCAAGTCAAGGCACAGCTCGCGGACTGGCTGAAACTCAGAGGTCTCGCCTTCAACGAAGACAAGACCAGGATCGCACCCCTCTCCGAGGGTTTCGATTTCCTGGGATTCACCGTCCGCCGCTACGGCGCCAAACTGCTGATCAAACCCAGCAAAGCAGCGATCAAACGGTTCCGGAAGAAGATCGCCACCGAGATGCGGGCACTGCGCGGAACCAATGCCGAAACAGTGATCGCACGAATGTCCCCGATCATCCGGGGATGGGCGGCCTACTACCGATCAGTGGTATCGGGTAGGGTGTTCTCGAAACTCGACACCTATATGTGGCAGCTGCAGTACAAATGGGCCACATGGACCCACCCGAACAAATCGAAGGACTGGACCGTCAAACAGTACTTCGGCAAATACCATGCGACCAGGCAAGACCGGTGGGTATTCGGTGATCGAAAGAGCGGCGCCTACCTACCCAAGCTCTCCTGGACGAAGATCGTCCGTCACCAGGCGGTCCAGGACCGGGCATCACCCGATGACCCCACCCTGACCGACTACTGGGCCCGCCGGCGGCGCAGGAGCAGACCCCCGCTCGACCGCAGCACCTTGCGCCTGCTCCAAGAGCAGAACGGGCGCTGCGATCTCTGCCAGGGCTACCTTCTGCACGCAGACCGCGAACCGAACAGCCCCCAGCAATGGGAGCAATGGGTCGTGGCCACCCGCAAAGCGATCACCAAGCACTACGTGATCGCCCGCGCGGAACGCGGAACGACGAACGGATACCGGCTCGCGCACGTCCACTGCCATCGCCGGCTCGCCGACGTCGGCACGGAAACCGGCAAGTCTCTGCACCCGAGTCGCCCCGAGGGACTCGCTTGAGCCGTGTGCGGGGTGACCTGCACGCACGGTTCTTAGGGGGCGGGGACGTAGCAATACGTCCCCGCTACCCGGCCGCAACGCGAGCACGTGCAGGATTTGTATGCGCGCGGCGCGCACT
>DATEGY010000266.1:0-6863 GCA_035279865.1 Gemmatimonadales bacterium
ACCGGGACCACGTGCGTCGGCACCCTGATTACCGTCGACTCCACCCACGCCGTGGCCGTCAGTCTCACGAAGCTCACGGCCATCGCCATCGACACGGCCACCCAGGTACCCTGATGCGACGCCTTTCCCTCACGTTGTTCACCCTCACGTTCTTCCCTCACGCCGTTCGTAGTCAACAACCGGCACCGAAGTGGACGAAGGGCGCGACCTGTTACGAAGTCTTCGTCCGCTCGTTCTATGACTCGAACGGCGACGGGGTGGGCGACCTGAACGGCCTGACCGCCAAGCTCGACTACATCAAGGGCCTCGGCGTCCGTTGCATCTGGCTGATGCCCGTGGCCGAGTCGCCGTCGTATCACGGGTACGACGTGTCGAACTACTACAAGGTGGAACCGGCGTACGGGACGAACGACGACTTCAAACGGATGGTGACGGCGGCCCACCGGCGCGGGCTCAAGATCATCGTCGACATGGTCCTGAATCACTCGTCGGACCGCCATCCGTACTTCCAGGCAGCCCTCCGCGACACCGCCTCGCCCTACCGCAGCTGGTACATTTTCTCGCCGACCGAGGGCGGGAAAGGCCCCTGGGGTGCGCCGGCCTGGCACAAGTCGCCGGTGCGGAACGAGTACTACTACGGGATCTTCTACTCCGGCATGCCCGACCTGAATTACAACACGCCGGCGGTGCGCGCTGAGGGAATGAAGATCGCGGATTTCTGGATGAAGCAGATGGGTGTGGACGGGTTCCGGCTCGACGCTGTGCAGTATCTCATGGAAGATGGACCCTGCCTGAAAGACTGTCTCGGTACTCACTTGTACCTGCGGGAATACGGCAAGCATCTCCACGCCATCAACCCGAACGCCTACGCGGTCGGTGAAGTGTGGGATCCCGTGGATACCCTGCTCACCTACTACCCGGATCAGTTGACCTCGTACTTCACGTTCGCGCCTTCGGACTCCCTGCTCTGGGCGGTCCACCGGGACACCGTGGGTGGGCTCCTCGACACCTGGCTCCAACTGCAGCGCGCGATCCCCGACCAGCGCTACGGCACCCTGCAGCGCAATCACGACGAGACACGTACCCTGACGCTCCTGGACGACGATCTGGCGGGTGCCCGCCTTGCCGCCACCCTGCTCCTCACCCTGCCCGGCGAGCCATACATCTACTATGGCGAGGAGATCGGCATGACCGGGGACAAGCCGGACCCGCGTCTCCGCACGCCGATGCAGTGGACGGGAGCCACTGGGGGCGGGTTCACGACGGGCACGCCCTGGGAGACTTTTCAGTCCGACACGGCCACCGCGAACGTCGCCGTGCAGGACACGGCCCCCGGTTCACTGCTCAATCTCTACCGGAGACTCATCCACCTCCGGGCCACGAACGAGGCCGTGGCTGAGGGCAAGCTGATTGCGCTCACGTCGGGGGACCCCGGAGTGGCCGCGTATCTCCGCCGGGCCACGAACCACACGGTCATGGTGGTGGTGAACCTCGCGACCTCAGCCAAGACGGTATCGCTCACGTCAGTGGAGGGCACCCTGCCCGCCGGTTCCTACTGGGCCCTTGACCTGATGAAGAACACCAAGGGCGCTCCCCTGACCGTCGCGAAAGACGGCAAGGTTGGTTACCCAGTCACGGTGCCGGGCAGAGAGAGCCTGATCCTCGATCTCGTTCAGCGCTCGAGAACGACCGCTCCATAGGCGGGGAGATCCAGGCTGTCACCCGTCATCACGGCGTTCGTGAGCAGGTTCGTCGCACCCTTCACGCGGTAGCCGGTCACCGTGGTCCTGATCTCATGGTTCCGCGCGTTGACCACCACCAGCGCGTCGCCGCGGGTGTAGGCGATCAGGTCGTTCGGCGCGCTCGTTCCCACCGCGTCCAGGGGACCCGCAAAGAAGGATGGATCGGTCAGATCCAGCGCGATGATCCGGTGATAAAACGGCAGCGCGCTCTTGTCGGGCTGGTCCCACTGAATCGAATCCCGGACAAAGATGCCCAGTGTCTGCGGCGACTCGACCTCCTGCCCGTTGTAGATCTCCGGCCTCCCCGGGAGCAGCGCTTCCGCGACGTACGCGGCCCGGGCGCCCGGAGCTCCGCCGAACAGGGTCACCGGCGGCTTGTCCCACGCGGTCTCGTCGTGGTTGGTCGTGAACCGCATGCGCGCGCCCCCTCTGGGCATGGCGCGCTGATCCGCGATCTCGTGCTCCACCCAGGCTGACGCCGGCTTTCCCTTCCATACATCCTTCAGGCCGCCGTAGGAATCCCATGCGTAGGTGAGATCAAACCCGAAGCGGTGCATCTTCAGATCGCCCCACTCCGCCAGGAGCATGAGCGGCTCGCGGGACTCGGCGCGCAGCGCCGGAATACACTCCTGCCAGAACGCGTCCGGCACGAAGCCCGCCGCATCCATCCGGAAGCCGTCGATCTGGTAGTTGTCGATCCACCACTTCATCGCGGCGATCATGGCCTTCACGAGCGCAGGATTCTTGTAGTCGAGCTGGGCGACGTCGGTCCAGTCGGTGAGATGACCCTGCGGGTCCAGCGGCACCGAGATCTCGCCCTTGGCGTTGTGCACGTACCAGTCCGGGTGGGCCTTGATCCACGGATGGTCCCAGGCGGTATGGTTGGGCACCCAGTCGAGGATGACGTGCATGCCGCGGTTGTGCGCCGCGCGGATCAGGTCGCGGAAATCGCTTTCGGTGCCGAAGGCCGGATTGATGGCCTGGTAGTCGCGAACCGCGTAGGGCGAACCCAGGGCGCCCTTGTGGTTCAGGTCGCCGACGGGATAGATGGGCATGAGCCAGATGACATTCGCGCCGACGGCCTGGATCCGGCCGAGACCCGCGGTGACCCCTTTCAGGTCTCCGGACGGAGAGAAGTCGCGGACGTACACCTCGTAGATCGCGCTGCGCTGGACCCACGACGTGTCAGGGGCAGTCTGGGCTGTGAGCGTTGCAATGGGGAGCGCGAGGGAGAGCAGGAGAGTTTTTCGCATGAGGGTGAATCTACAGGAAATGCCAGAACCCGGAGAGCCGCGAGTCCCTCCGTCCGCCGGGTGCGCTGCTTGGGCAACCCGGGCATCGAGCCTCGGGGCGCACCAACGCGGACTCCGGGACCCACGGCTCACCGGGTTCTGGCACTCAGCGATGAGCCGCTCTAGCTTCTCGCCCATGCTCAGACTCCTTACCCTGCTCACACTGATCGCTCCTGCGGCGTCCGCCCAGATCCGCGTGGCCTCTCCCGATGGCAAGAATCAGGTCACGCTGCAAATCGACAGCGGCCACCTCCGCTATTCCTTGTCCCGCAGCGGCCAACAGCTCATCCAACCGTCACTCCTCGGCATGCAGTTCGCGGGCCAGCCGGCGCTCCGCGATTCCCTCGCCATCACCGACACCTCCCGCGCCACCCACGACGAAACATGGACCCAACCGTGGGGCGAGCTGTCGCACGTGCGTGAGCACTATAATGAGGTCGCCGTGTCGGTACAGGAGACGAAGGCCCCGAACCGGCGATTCACGGTCCGCGTCCGCGTCTTCGACGACGGGATCGGCTTCCGCTACGAATTCCCCGAGCAGCCGGCCCTCGGCAGCTTCGCGATTTCCGACGAGCTGACGGAGTTCACGCTGGCCGACAACGGAAAGGCCTGGTGGATCCCGTCCAACCGGCCCCGTTTGGACCGGTCGGAGTTCCTGTTCTCCTCCTCGCCCGTGAGCGTGCTCGACTCGGTCCAGACGCCGCTCACCATCGAGAACACCGACGGCCACACCGTCATGGTGATCCACGAAGCCGACCTCGAGGATTACGCCCGGATGTTCCTGGCCGGCCCCCGCATGGAAGGCCGCACCCTGAAAGCCGCCCTGGCGCCGATGCACGACGGCATCAAGGTCCGGGGGACGACGCCGTTCCACACGCCCTGGCGCACCATCCAGGTCGCCGACTCCGTCACCGAGCTCGCACCCTCGGTGCTGGGCCTCAACCTCAATCCCCCCAACGTGCTCCCTTCCACCTCGTGGATCAAACCCATGAAGTACGTGGGGATCTGGTGGGGCATGCACCTGGGGATCTACACGTGGGCGACGGGCGCCAGGCATGGCGCCACGACCGCCCGCGCCAAGGAATACATCGACTTCGCGGCGGCGAATGGGTTCGGCGGCGTGCTGGTGGAAGGATGGAACGTCGGCTGGGACGGGGACTGGATCAAGAACCGCAGTGCGTTCTCGTTCACCCAGGCCAACCCCGATTACGACCTGGCCGAAGTCGCCCGGTACGCCAAGTCGAAAGGCGTGGCCCTGATCGTGCACAACGAGACCTCAGGGGGCATCGAGAACTACGAGCGCCAGATGGACTCCGCCTTCACCCTCTACCAATCCCTCGGCGTCCACGCGATCAAGACCGGGTATGTGACGGATACCATCGGCAACGGGGACTCGCACTATTCGCAGACCATGGTGCGGCACTATCGGCACGTGGTCGAGGAAGCCGCGAAGCACGAGATCACCGTCGATGCGCATGAGCCGATGCATGACACGGGCGAGCGGCGGACCTATCCGAACTTCGTCTCCCGGGAGGGCGCGCGCGGTCAGGAGTACAATGCCTGGGGCGGCGAAGGCGGTAACCCGCCTGAGCACGAGACGATCCTCTTCTTCACCCGCATGCTCGACGGGCCGTTCGATCAGACGCCCGGGATCTTCGACATCCTCGAGAAGTCGAGCGGGCACACGCACGGCCTGGAGGACCCCCGGGTCCGGACCACGGTCGCCCGACAGCTCGCCCACTACGTCGTTCTGTACTCCCCCGTCGAAATGGCTGCCGACCTCCCCGAGAACTACAAGAACCAGCCCGCGTTTCAGTTCATCAAGGACGTCGCGGTCGACTGGGACACGACCCGGGTGCTGGCGGCCAGGATCGGCGACTACGTCGCCGTCGCCCGCAAGGAGCGCGGCGGCCCCGACTGGTTCCTCGGCGCCATCACGGACGAGCAGGCCCGAACCCTCGACGTGCCGCTGTCTTTCCTGACACCCGGAAAGAAGTACGTCGCCGACATCTACGCCGATGGACCGGGCGCGGACTGGCGCACGAACCCCTTCCCGGTCGCCATCACCCACCGCCCGGTCACGAGTACCACCAGACTCCGGATCACGATGGCGCCCGGCGGCGGTCAGGCGATTCGCATCCACCCCGCGCCCTGACCCGATGGAGGATCTGAGCGCGCTCCACGCCCTGGCTGCCGAGTTGGGCGTCAGCACCAGCTACGTCGACGGCCTCGCGCGGCCCGTCACCCCTTCCGCGGAAACGCTGGTCCGGGTGTGCGCGGCCCTGGGCGCGCCGGTCTCGGGACCCAGCGACGCGGCGGATGCCCTGCGCGCGGTCCGGTCGACCCAGAAACCGGAAATCAGGATATCCTGGGATGGCCAACCAGCCGGCTACTCGATGGACGGCCCCGTCACCGTCCTCTCCGCGCCCTCGACGGCATGGCGGCGGGGCGAAGGAAAGCGCAGCTGGGGAGTCAGCGCCCAGCTCGCGGCCCTGCGGTCCGCACGCTCGCGGACCTTCGGCGACCTGCACGATCTCGAGTCCGCCTGTCGCTGGCTCAAGGGCCTGGGCGGGGATGTCCTCACGCTGCTCCCCCTGCTCCCGACCTTCAACACCCGGCCCGCTGAACCCAGTCCGTATTCGCCGGTCAGCCGGTTGTTCTGGTCCGAGCTCCTGCTCGACCTCGAAGACGGGCACCGCCCGACCCCATCGCAGACCCGACTCGACGTCATGCAGGCAGGTGCGGAGGTGCGCGCCGCGCTTTCTGGCCGGGCGTCACCCCACCCTTCGGAGATCGACGCCGAGCTCCAGCGTTACGCCAGGTTCCGGGGGGCCCAGGTGAGGCTCGGGCGGGACTGGCGGAGTTGGCCTGCCGCCGCGCGTGCGGGAAAACTGCATGCCGATCAGGTCGATCCGGAAGAAGAACGCTTTCACCTGATCGCCCAGACCACCGCGCGACGGCAATTGTCCGGCCTGCGCAGCCGCCTCGACGGCCAGGGCGTCCGCCTCGGCCTCGACCTCACCGTGGGCGTCCATCCGGACGGCTACGACACCTGGTCGCGACAGAGTTTGTTCGCCGGCGGGATGTCGGTGGGCGCACCTCCTGATCGGGGCTTCCCCAGCGGCCAGGACTGGGGGTTCTCTCCGGTCCTCCCGACGGAATCGCGCCGGGAAGGCCATCGGTACTTGGGCGCCTGTATCGGACACCTCGCGGCGCTCGCCGGGGTACTCCGCGTCGATCACATCATGGCGTGGACCCGGCTGTACTGGATTCCCCACGGCATGCGACTCGATGAGGGCACCTACGTCTCCTATCCCGCCGAGGAGTTGTTCGCGCTCCTCACGCTCGAGTCGCACCGGCACCGGTGTGAGATCGTGGGCGAGAACCTCGGCACCGTCCCGCCGGAAATCGACGAGGCGCTGCCCCGGCGGAAGATCTGGGGGATGTACCTCGCGGAGTTTCAGGACTGGCAGAAGGAGCCGGCGCCGAATCCGCCGACGGGGCGGGACGTGGCACTCGTCGGCACCCATGACACGCCGACCTTCGCCGGATGGCTCAAGGGGAATGACATCGGGGACCGCGTGGAATCAGGGCTCCTGACGGAGTCGAAGGCACCGGAGGTCCGCGAGGAGCGCTCGGCGGTGGTCGCGGGGATCAGCCGGCGGTTCGAGCGCCCGGCGGACGACCCCCGAGCGCTCCTGGGGGAGCTCCTGGAGTGGCTGGGGCGCTCCGAAAGCCCGCTGGTCATGCCCTGGATCGAGGATCTCTGGCTCGAGGACCGGGGGGTCAATCTCCCCGGCACCACCTCCTCGGCCCGCCCCAACTGGCA
>DATEGY010000267.1:0-3185 GCA_035279865.1 Gemmatimonadales bacterium
GAGCCCATGCATGGGTTCGGGATTGCCCGCCGGGTGGAGCAGATCTCCCGCAGCGTGTTCAAGGTCAATCCGGGGTCCCTCCTGACGGCCCTGACGCGGCTCGAGCGCTCCGGAGCGCTCGACGCCGAGTGGCGGGTGACCGGCAGTGGGCGCCGCGCCAAGTACTACTCCCTGACCAAATCGGGCCAGAAGCAGCTGGAAGCCGCCACCGACGACTGGACGCGCCGCGCGTCCGCTGTGGCCCGCCTGCTCCGGGCGGAGGGGTGACCCCATGTCGATCAGGCGGCAGCTCCAGCGCGGACTCGCCGTGCTGTTTCGCCGTGACGCGGCGGACCAGGATCTTTCGGACGAGCTCGAGCACTACGTCACCGAAGCGGCGGCGGCCTACGTCCGGCAGGGACTGAATCCGGCCGAGGCAGAGCGGCGTGCCCGGATGGACGCGGGCTCGCTGGCGAGTGTGCGCGAAGAAGTCCGCTCGGGCGGATGGGAAAGTCTGATCGAGACCGGGCTGACCGACGTCCGGTACGCGCTCCGCCGGCTGGTGGGATCTCCCGGGTTCACCTTCGTCACGACGTTGACCCTCGCCCTGGGCATCGGCGCCACCACCGCCATCGTGAGCGCCGTCACGCCGATCCTTTTCCGTCCACTCCCGTATCCCCACGCCGAGCGGCTCGCCGCCGTGGTCGAGGACCACAAAGGCGTGAGGGGGGCGGGGACGTTCGCGCTGTACCACGCGTTCGCCGACCAAACTCACTCATTCGACGCGCTCGCGGTGACCAGGCGGTGGCAGCCCACGCTCACGGGATCCGGGCGGCCGGACCGGCTCGTGGGGGAACGGGTGAGTCACGAGTACCTGCGCGTGCTCGGCGTTTCCCCGTTGATGGGGCGCGACTTTACCGAGACGGAGGATCGGCTCAGCGGGCCACGGGTGGTGGTCGTGAGCGATGGGCTGTGGCGCGGGCGGCTGTCCGCCGATCCGGCCATCCTGGGGAAGTCGCTGATGCTGGACGGCGACCCCTATCTCGTGATCGGCGTCATGCCCCCTGGATTTGAGGACGTAGAGGATCCGGCGGCGGAGCTGTGGGCTCCCCTTCAGTACGACATGTCCCAGGGAACCGCCTGGGGGCATCACCTCCGGACGGTCGGCAGGCTCAAGCCCGGCTTGGGGCTCGGCGCCGCGACTGCCGATGTCGCGGGGGTAGGGCGCACCGTGCTCACCCAGCGGCGTCCCGAGACGTACGACCCGAACACGGACTTCATGGTCGCCTCGCTGCAGGGTGAGTTGACCCGCGGGGTCCGTCCCGCGCTCCTCACGATCGTCGGCGCCGTGATCCTGGTCCTGCTCATCGCCCTGGTGAACGTGACCAATCTCCTCCTGGCCCGCGGGGTCCAGCGCCGCACCGAGTTCGCGCTGCGGGCGGCATTGGGTGCCGGGCGCAGCCGGTTGGTCCGGCAACTCTTGACCGAAAGTTTGGTGGTCGCGGCCGTCGGGGGCGCCCTCGGTATCGCCGTCGCGGCTGTGGGCGTGAAAGCCATCGTGGCGTTGAGTCCGGCGGGGCTCCCGCGGGCCGACGCGATCGCCGTGAACGGGACCGTGCTGCTCGTCGGCGCCCTGGTCACGACGCTCGTGGGTCTTGCCGTGGGCATCCTCCCGGCGCTGCACGCGACCCGCAGTGACCCGCAACAGGACATCCAGCAGGGCTCCCGCAGGACCGTGGGGGGGCACCGGCGCGCGCGCGGCATCCTGGTAGCGGCGGAGGTCGCCCTGGCGCTGGTCCTCCTGGTGGGCTCGGGACTGCTGCTCCGCTCTTCCGCGCGTCTCTTCGCCGTGGACGTGGGGTTCGACCAGGCGAGGATGCTCACGATGCAGGTTCAGCTGTCCGGCCACCGATTCGACGATGACAGCTCCATCGTCAGGTTCTACACCCGGGCGCTGGACGCCGTCCGTGCGGTCCCCGGGGTCACGGCGGCGGGGTTTACGACGCAGCTTCCGCTGTCGAGCGACGACGACGAGTACGGGGCGCATTTCGACGCCGAGCCGGACCGGCCCGCTGCCACCTACGACGTGTTCCGCTACGCCGTCACCCCGGGTTACCTGGAGACGCTCGGCGTGCCGCTCCTGAGCGGGCGTTCCCTCGGCGCCGACGACCGGGCCGGCTCTCCGCTGGTCGCCGTGATCAGCGCGTCCCTCGCCCGGGACCGGTTCGGAGCGGCTGACCCGCTGCACCGGCAGTTGAAGCTGGGCCCCGCCGGTCCCTACACGATCGTCGGAGTGGTGGGGGATGTGCACCAGGCCTCGCTCGCGCAGTCGCAGGGGGAGGCGGTGTACCTCCCGGTGGGCCAGTGGCCCTTCCCGGACCGGTCGATGTCACTGGTGCTGCGGGGCCGGGGTGCGCTCGCACTGCTGGCCCCTGCCGCTCAGAGCGCGGTGTGGTCCGTCGATCCGGACCAGCCGATCGTCCGGGTGGCGACCATGAGCGATCTCGTCGCGCGCACGGCCGGAGAGCGCCGCTTCGCGCTGACGCTGTTCGAGCTGTTTGCGCTGGCCGCGCTCGGCCTCGCCGCGGCGGGGATCTACGGAGTGCTGTCGGGGAGCGTCAACGAACGGACCCGCGAGCTGGGGATCCGGTCGGCGCTCGGTGCCTCGCGGACCGAGGTCGTCCGGATGGTGGTGAGTCAGGGTGCGAGGCTGACGGGCGTCGGGGCTGTGCTCGGCTTGATCGCGGCGGCGGGACTCTCGCGGTTGATCGCCAGCCTGTTGTTTGAAACGCCCCCGGTGGAGCCGGTCACCTACCTGACGGTCACGGCCCTCCTGTTCGTGGTGGCCCTGGTGGCGTGCTCGGTGCCGGCGGTGCGGGCGTCCCGGGTAGATCCCGTCGAAGCACTGCGGGCCGACTAGCCCCGGCGGGCGGCGGGCTGGTAGCTCCCCGGAACGGACCGGAAGGTCTTGGCCAGCCGGTTCCACCCGTTGATCTCGACGATCGCGAGGGACAGATCGACGAGCGCCTTTTCGTCGAAGTGCTTCCGCGTCTCCTCATATAGCTCGTCCGAGATCTCGTCTTCGGCGATGCGGGTAAGCGCCTCCGCCCACGCCAGCGCGGCGCGCTCCCGCTCCGTGTAGTACGGGGACTCGCGCCACACAGAGACTCCGTAGAGGCGCTGCTCGGTTTCGCCCGCGGCCCGGG
>DATEGY010000268.1:0-7928 GCA_035279865.1 Gemmatimonadales bacterium
AGTGGCGCCGCTCGCCAGAAAAGCAGGTCCTTCGCGCCTTCGGCGCTCAGGATGACAAGCTGGTCGCTCATTGAGAAGAAAAGAAATCGACAATAGTGCCGTACCCGAAGCCACGTAACTCAAAGCAAGGTCAATACTTGACGCCTCTCCCCGCCGTCCTTAGCGTTCCGCCCATGCGCGCCGCCCATGTCCGTCCGGCAGAAATCGCCGTCGTCGACTTGTCCCTGTGCGACCGGTGCGGTCTCTGCCTCCCCCTCTGCCCGCCCGAAGCCATCCACCTGGCCCTGGCCGACCTCGTGGTGGATCAAACCACCTGCACGGGATGCGAGAAGTGCATAGCGCCCTGCCCGGTCGGTGCTCTGTCCATGGTCCCGAACCGGGCCGTTGCCTGATGCCGGACGTCGACGTCCTGGTCGTCGGTGGGGGGCCCGCCGGGAGTGTGGCGGCGGCCGAAGCCCGCCGGGCCGCTCCGGAGCTCTCCGTCGTGATGGTCGAGCGGGACCGGGCCATCGGGGCCCCGGTGCGCTGCGCGGAGGGTGTCGGCGACGCGGGATTGCGCGAATTCGCGGACCCGACCGGTGCCTCCTGGGTCGCCCGCAAGATCACCAAGGTGATCTTCTGGGCCCCCGACGGCACCGAGGTGAAGGTCGCGGAACGGGAGGTCGGCTGGGTTCTCGACCGGACCCGGTTCGACGCCTTTCTGGCGGCCGAAGCGGCGGGCGAGGGCGCCGAGGTCCGGGTGGGAACTGAAGTCACCGGCATGTGCCGCGAGGGAGACCGATGGGTCGTGGAGACCCGCGGCGCCAGAGGGTCGGAGACCCTCAGGGCGCGGGTGGTGATCGGCGCGGACGGTGTGGAAACCATGGTCGGCCGCTGGGCAGGACTCGACACGCGGGTCCCCTCCCGCGACATGGAGTCCTGTGCCCAGTACATCGTTCAAGGAATCGACTTCGACCCTGACGCCATCTATCTGCAGTTCGGAGACCAGGTGGCCCCGGGCGGATACGCCTGGGTGTTTCCGAGGGGTGTGGGCGTCGCCAACGTCGGGCTCGGAATCGTGGCGCTCAAGGCTGACGGCCGCTCAGCGCGCGGCTACCTCGACGCCTGGATCGCCGCGCGGTATCCGGAGGGTGCCAAGACGGGCTACACGGTGGGAGGCGTCATCGTCCACACGACCGTGAAACGTACGTTCACGGACGGGACGTTGATCGCGGGTGATGCGGCCCACATGGTGAATCCCCTGTCGGGGGGCGGCATCGTGAACGCGATGAAGGCGGGCCGCCTGGCGGGCCGGACGGCAGCGGCCGCCATCCGGGAAAAAAACACCAGCGCGGATCGGCTTTCACGCTACCACGACGCGTGGATGAAGCTCCTGGGCGAGGACCACCTCAAGTACTACCGCATCAAGCAGGCCCTGGAAGATCTGGATGACGCGTTCTTCAACGCGCTGGCCCGCACCGTCAATGACATTCCCACTTCCAAGCGCACCCTCGGCCGCATCTTTGCCCACGCGCTGGTGAAGCATCCGCAGCTCATTCCGGTGGCCGCGAGGTTCTTCTTCTGAGCGCTCCCGCCCGGGTGGTGATGGAGCCGCGCACCATTTTCATCGATGCGCACGCGATGCGCCGGCATGAGCGTATGTCCGCACTCAAGGAGTGCTTCGCCGCGCTGCTCCTGCTGCAGGCAGGCTGGTCCCGGACGGCAGCGTTCGGGCTTTCGGTGCTGAGCGCCTTCAACTGGGTTGTGGGCCTGGGCTTGTTGGGCGTGGGGGCCGTTGAGATCACCCGGGGCAAGAAGGTCGGGGCCTGGGTCCGCTGGTTCGACATGAGTGTCGGCATCCTGCTGCTCGCCCTGGGACTGAACCTGGCCGCCGAGGGCCATCACCGTCAGATCCTCATCGACGGCTATTACGGACTGGGGGGCCTGTACGTCCTGGTGGGGATCTTCCATCGGCAGCTGGGCCGCCGTCGCTACGTGCGGCTCGACGATGACGGCGTCCAGGTACGGCTCCGCCCCTTCCGGGCCTTCCGCCTCCACTGGCCGGATATCAGCCGGGTGGTGGGGCACGCCGATTCGATCGAAATCTTTTCCAAGGACGGCCGGCGCGACGAAATCCCCAGACGCTACGTGCCGAACCTCGATGAGATCCGTGAGTTCATGCTCGACAAGGCTTCAGGCCGAGGCATCGCGACCAAATAGTGTCTGCATGATCGTCGTCCCCACCGCACACCGATTCGCGACATAGGCAACGATCCTTCCCAGTATACCGAGCTCATCGTCGCGCAGCCCGAAGGGCACATTCGCGGCGTCCCAGACATACACCGGGATCCGCGAAAGCCGGAACCGGTCTCCCTCCACTCCGGCTACCCCGTCGAATCCCAGCGTATACCCGGCCGCGTTCGCCGCCCGCGCCACCCGCTCGTCCACCGCGCCGAACGGATAGGCCACGGCATCCCCTGCGGTACGGCCCAGGCGCCTGGTGAGGGTCTCGCGGGAGCGTCCCAGCTCGTCCGCCACGCGAGCGTCGTCCGACCAGGTGAGCCGGGTGTGCGTGGCCGTATGGGAAGAGAAATCGAACCCACGGCCCTGCCAGGCCTCGACCGTCTCCCAGTCGAGGTGGCGAAGGGGTTGGCGGGTGTATTGGATGTCCCAGGCGTTGGTCTTGCCGACGTAGTCCGTGATGAGAAAGGTGGTCGCGGTGAAGCCGACTTCCTGCACGACCGGATACGCGTGTTCCGCGAGCTCGGTGTACCCGTCGTCAAACGTGAGGAGAAATGCGGATTGCGGATAGCGGATTGCGGATTGACCGTCCTGCACCGACGCGGCGAACTGGTCGAGCGTCAAGGTACGCCAGCCAGCCCTGGCCAGGGCGTGCATCTGGCGGCGAAACGTGGCCGGTGAGATCCGGGTAACGCCCAGCTCCGCCGGGCCACCCACACGGTGATAACACAGGACGGGCGGGACCATCAGGTCCCCGTGCTGCCGAATCCCCCTTCACCCCGGGCCGACGGCGGCAACTCGGCCACCTCTTGCAGATCCATCAGCTCGACCCTCTGGAAGACCATCTGGGCGATGCGCATCCCGCGCGTCACCAGCACCGGCTCCTTCCCCAGATTGATCACCGCCACCATCAACTCTCCCCGGTAGTCGGAGTCAATGGTCGCAGGGGTATTGGGAAGGGACAGTCCCTGCTTGAGGGCGAGCCCAGAGCGGGGACGGATCTGGGCCTCATAGCCCTCGGGGATCGCGATGGCCAATCCGGTACGCACCAGGCGCCGTTCGAGGGGCTGGACGGTGAAGTCCGGTTCAGCCGACGCGAGATCGTAGCCGGCGGACCCCGCCGTCTGGCGAACCGGCAGGGGAAGACCGTCGTGGTGCGGGAGACGCCGCACCGAGACGACGGGGGCGGCCATCGTCAGATCAGCGTCTTGTAGTCGGTGAGCGACAGTCCGAACGCCTCGGCCACACCCGGATACACGGTCCGGCCTTCGATCACGTTCAATCCCAGGGCGAGCGCCCGGTCGGCTTTGCAGGCCGCCTTCCAGCCCATCTTGGCCAGACGCTTGGCGTACGGGAACGTCGCGTTGGTGAGCGCGAGGGTGGACGTGCGCGGCACGCCCCCCGGCATGTTGGCCACGGCGTAATGGATGATGCCGTCCACCACATAGGTCGGATTTTCGTGCGTGGTGGGCTTGATGGTCTCGATGCATCCACCCTGATCCACGGCCACATCGACGATCACCGAGCCGGGCTTCATCAGCTTGAGGTCGGCGCGCTTCACCAGATGCGGCGCCTTGGCGCCGGGGAGCAGGACCGCCCCGACCACCAGATCGGCCTTCTTCAGCTGATCGAGGATATTGTGGCGGTTGGAGTACAACAGATCGACGTTCGGCGGCAGGACGTCGGACAGATAGCGCAGACGGTCGAGCGACACATCGAGCAGGGTGACGTGGGCGCCCAGCCCGGCGGCCATCTTCGCGGCGTTGGTGCCGACGACCCCGCCGCCGATGATCAGGACTTCCGCCGGCAGGACTCCGGGGACGCCCCCGAGCAGGATGCCGCTTCCCCCGAACACCTTCTCGAGGTATTTGGCCCCCTCCTGGACCGCCATGCGCCCGGCGACCTCGCTCATCGGCGTGAGCAGCGGCAGCTCCCCCGAATCGAGCTGGACGGTCTCGTAGGCGATGGCGATCGCGTTCGACGCGATCACCGCCTTGGTGAGATCTTCGGCAGCCGCAAAATGGAAGTAGGTGAAGAGCACCTGGCCTTTCCGCATGCGGGGCCATTCCACCGCGATCGGCTCCTTCACCTTCATGATCATTTCGGCCTTGGCCCAGACGTCCGCCACCGCGGGGATGATCTGCGCTCCGACGGCCTTGTAGGCGTCGTCCGCGAATCCCGAGCCCAGCCCCGCCCCCTGCTCCACCAGCACGGTGTGTCCGTCCCCGGCCAGCGCTTCGGCGCCGGCGGGCACCAGGGCCACGCGGTTCTCATTGGTCTTGATCTCTTTCGGAACGCCGACGATCATGCCGGTCTCTCCAGGGCTCTGGTCAGGACTTCGGGCCGAGCCACACCAGGGTGTAACGCTCGGGGGTGAAAAATTCGGATGCCGCGGCCGCCACCGTATCTTCGGTGAGCGCGGCGATTTCCTTCAGCACGTCGTCGAGGGAGCGGTAGGCCTCGCCGTACACGTGCCCGCCCGCCAGACGATACATCTTGGCCGCGGGACTCTCCAGCGACAGCATCACCTGCCCCTGCGTCTGCTGTTTCGCCTCGTCCAGGGCGGCGCCCCGCAGGCCTTCCCGCGCCAGCGTCGCCAGCTCTCCGCGAATCGCGTCGGCGGCCGCCTGCGCCGTCTGCGGCTGCGTGCCGACGTACACCCCGGTGGTGCCGATGCCCCGGAAGAACGAGGAAAACGCGTAGACCGCATACGCGAGTCCCAGCTCTTCGCGGACCCGCTGAAACAGGCGGGACGACATCCCGCCCCCCAGGATGTTCGCGAGTACCATGATCGCATACTTCCGCCGGTCCGCGAAGGGGACCGTATCGGTGGCGAAGACGAGGTGGCTCTGCGCCGAGTCGCGTGCCACCCGCCGCAGGCCGCCGCGCACCGCGGGGGTCACGCGCGCCATCTCGACCGGGCCGGCCGGATCGGCCGGACGATCGAACCATCCCTCCCGCTCCACCAGCGTGAGCAGCTGCTGATGGGTGAAGTTGCCGGCCCCCGCGATGACGCAGTTGGCGGGACGGTAGGCGCGGCGGTGGAGGTCCCCCAGGTGCGTGGTCGACAGCGTGCCGACGGACTCCCGGGTCCCCAGGATCGAAAACCCGTAGGGGTGCTCCGGCCAGAGTGTCTCCGCGGACAGATCGAATACCAGGTCATCCGGGGTGTCCTGGACCGTCGAGATCTCTTCGAGGATGACGTTCCGTTCAAGCTGGAGATCCGCGTCCTTGAGCGTGGGCCGCCGTACCAGATCGGTCAGCACATCCACGGCGCGGGGCAGATCGGCATCGAGCACGCGGGCCTGGAACGCGGTGGAATCCCGCGACGTGTAGGCATCGAGGGAGCCACCGCGGGCCTCGAGCGCCAGCGCGATTTCCTGCGCGCTGCGCCGCTCGGTGCCCTTGAACACCATGTGCTCGAGGAGATGCGATACGCCCATCTGCGGCCGGGTCTCGTGAGCGCTGGCCGCCCGCACCCAGATACCGACCGCCGCCGAGCGCACGGTGGGGACGCGCTCGGAGCAGACGACCAGACCGTTGTCCGCCGTGGTCTGGAAGATTTCCTGATCGAGCTGGACCGTCTTCAGTTCTTCTCCATCAGAGCCTTGCGGGACAGCTTCATGCGCCCGCGCTCGTCCACCTCGAGGAGCTTGACCTTCACGGTATCGCCCTTCTTGACCACGTCTTCGGTCTTCTCGGTGCGGCCGTGCTGCAGCTCGGAGATGTGGAGCAGGCCCTCGACGCCCGGCAGAATCTCCACGAAGGCGCCGAACGCCGTGGTGCTCTTCACGGTGCCTTCGTAGATCTTCCCGACTTCCGGGGTCTGCACCATGCCGGCGATGATGTCGCGGGCCCGTTCCCCGCCCTCGCCGACGCCGGAAATGGTGATCAGGCCGGAGTCGTCGATGTTGATCTCGGCGCCGGTCTGCTCCTGAATGGAGCGGATGGTCTTGCCCTTGGGCCCGATGATGTCGCCGATCTTGGCCTGGGGGATCTGGATGGTGATGATCCGCGGCGCGTACTTGGACAGCTGCGACCGCGGCTGCGGGATGGCGGCTTCCATGATGTCGAGGATGTGGAGCCGGGCCTTCTTGGCCTTGTCCAGCGCCTCGGTGACGATCCCGAAATCGAGACCCTCGATCTTGATGTCCATCTGAATGGACGTCACGCCGGCGCGGGTGCCCGCGACCTTGAAGTCCATGTCGCCGAGGTGGTCTTCAGTGCCCAGGATGTCCGTGAGCACGGCGACCCGCTTGCCCTCCTTGATCAGACCCATCGCCACACCAGCGCAGGCGCCGGTCATGGGCACGCCGGCGTCGAACAACGCCAGCGACCCGCCGCACACCGTCGCCATCGACGACGAGCCGTTGGACTCGAGAATGTCGGAGACGATGCGGATGGTGTACGGGAACTGCTCGTAGGCCGGGAGGAGCGCCTGCAGGGCCCGCTCGGCGAGGGCGCCATGGCCGATTTCGCGCCGGGAGACCCCGCGGATCATCTTCACTTCGCCCGTCGAAAAGGGCGGGAAGTTGTAGTGCAGCATGAACGACTTCGTGGTCTCCTGCGGCACGTCGATCGAGTCGATGCGCTGCTCGTCCGACACGCTGCCGAGCGTCGCCGACACGAGCGCCTGGGTCTGGCCACGGGTGAAGAGCGCCGACCCGTGCGTGCGCGGCAGGACGCCCACCTCGCAGGTGATGGGCCGGACGGTATCCAGGTCACGGCCGTCCACCCGCTCGCCGCGCGAGAGCACCTGCTCCCGCATGGTGTGGTACTCGATTTCCTCGATGACGTTGGCGACGTCCTTCCCGTTGTCCGGGAACTCCTCCGCCAGCTGCTCCTGGATGGTGTGCTTGAGTGCCGCGAGGGCCTGGGACCGCTCCGCCTTCTCGGGGAGGTTCAGGGCCTCGGAGATGCGGGGTTCGGCCAGCGCCTTCACGCGGGACACAAGCTCCGCGGGGGCCTCGACCTTGG
This sequence comes from Gemmatimonadales bacterium, assembly GCA_035279865.1. GTDB lineage: Bacteria > Gemmatimonadota > Gemmatimonadetes > Gemmatimonadales > GWC2-71-9 > 40CM-2-70-7. The sequence goes on from DATEGY010000268.1 coordinate 7,198, forward strand.
TCCACTCCATCTTGGGCTGCGCGGTCTCGGCGATCAGCTCCTTCTGGGTGGCGATGAGATCCTTGATCCCGTCGTGGGCCGTCTGCAGCCCCTTCACGATGTCGGCCTCGGAGAGCTCGAGCGTGCCGCCTTCCACCATGACGATGGAGTCGGCGGAGCCGGAGACGATCATGTCGACGTCCGAAAACTCGAGCTGCTGGAACGTCGGGTTCAGGACCCAGGCGCCCTCCACCCGGCCCACGCGCACCGCGGCGATCGGACCGTTCCAGGGCACCTTCGAGAGGGAGAGTGCCGTCGACGCGGCGGTCACGCCCAGCACGTCGGCGTCATTTTCCTGATCGGCGGACAGGACGTAGATGAAGACCTGAACTTCGTTCTTGAACCCTTCAGGGAAGAGCGGGCGGATGGAGCGGTCGGTCACCCGGGCGGAGAGGATTTCCTCGTCCGAGGGGCGGCCTTCGCGCTTCAAAAAGCCGCCGGGAATCTTGCCGGCGGCGTAGCTCTTCTCGCGGTATTCGACGGTGAGGGGGAAGAACGGGAGGGTGGAGACGTTGTCCGACACCGTTACGGTCGCCAGGACCACGGTTTCCCCGAACTGCATCAGGCAGGATCCGGCGGCCTGCTTGGCCAGCCGTCCCGACTCCAGCCGGAGGGCCCGGCCGGCGAACTGCTTTTCGACGTGCTTCACTTCGGTCGCCTGTCTAGAGCACAATAGAAGGACGCCGGGCTAG
>DATEGY010000269.1:0-35649 GCA_035279865.1 Gemmatimonadales bacterium
GTCCGGAGGGCCGGAGGCCCCCGGGCGTACGGTGGCGAGACGATGCCTTTACGATGATCGTTCGGCTGTGCGCCATATCACCGGAGCCCTGTGAAGGACCGCGAGGACTCCCGCTTGCGGGAGCCTCTGGGTATCTTGTGAACGAGTTCACAAGCACCCTGCAATCTTTCGGAGGAAGCGACCGATGCGTTTGACTGCTCTGGCCGCGCTCGTGGCGCTGGGCGCCGCGGCGTGCGGTGGTGGTGACAAGAATGCCAACGCGGCTTCCGCGACGGCGACTCCCGCGGCGGCGACGCCCGCGACGACCACCCCGGCCGCCCCGGCCGGTCCTGTGGTCGAGGTGAAGATGACGGGGAACGGCACCAGCCAGGCGTCGTTCGAACCCAAGACGCTGACCATCGCCCCCGGCACCACGGTCCGGTTCGTCAATGTGGTCGGCGGGCCGCACAACATTTCGTTCTTCAAGGATTCGATCCCGGCCGGTGCCGAGGCGGTGCTGAACGCCGCTATGGCGAACCGGATCGACAATCTCGAGGGCTCGCTGCTCGTCAACGCCAACGACCACTATGACGTGTCGTTCGCCGGCGCTCCCGAAGGCGTCTACAAGGGGTTCTGCCTGCCCCACCAGGCGCTGGGCATGAAGATCGCGATCACCGTCAAGAAGTAATGGCGGGCTGCACCCTGAAACACGCCGGCCTCGGGGATTCCCCCGGGGCCGGTGTAATATTCAACCCCCGATGAACCTGACGCTCGCATTCCCGCTGTGGATCTGGCTCGCCCTCGCCGGCCGCGACGTGCCGCCGGCGGTGGCGGCGCTGCCGATGGCGCACGTCACCGAGTCCCGGGACGGGCGGCTCATCGTGGATCTCCGGTCGGTCAGTCTCCCGGCTCACGCGATGCACCACATGGTGCTCCAGCCACCGGTGTCCCGGATCGAGATCCCGTCCGGTGGAGCGGTCTACGGATTCCGGGTCGAAGTCGTCGACTCCCTCGGTCGTGAGCTGCCCAAGTCGCTGATCCACCATTTCAACGTGATCGATCCCGAGGCCCGGGAGCTCTTCGTGCCGATCTCGCATCGCCTGCTGGCGGCGGGGAGCGAGACGGGTGAGCAGCGGGTCCCCTGGCTCCTGTTCGGACATCCGGTGCAGGCGGGCCAGACGCTGATCGTCAGCGCCATGCTCGAGAACCCCACGGCGCGGAGCTATCCGGATGCGCGCGTGCGCCTGGTCCTCGACTACACGCCCAAGGGGCGCCCCTGGCCGTTCTTCCACGCATACACCTGGCAGATGGATGTGCTGTTCCCCGTGGGTGACAAATCCTTCGATCTTCCCCCCGGTCATTCGGAGCGCTGGTACGAAGGCAGCCCGGCCATCCCCGGGAACATCGTCGCCATCGGCGGGCACCTGCACGACTACGGGACCGGGCTGGAGCTGAAGGACATGACGTCGGGGAAGGTGATCTGGCACGCCAAGCCCGTGACCGACTCGGCGGGCCACGTGATCCGCATTCCCATCGGCAAACTGTACGGCCTCCTCCACCTCGGCGCGCACATCGAACCGTCGCACCGGTACCGCCTCACGGTGCGCTACGACAATCCGACGGGTCAGGTGATTCCGAACGGCGGGATGGGGGTGGTCGGGGGACTCTTCACGCCCGACCGGCATGCGGTCTGGCCTGCGGTGGACCAGAATGACTCACTCTACCGGGCCGATCTCCGCCAGGCCCTGCGCCTCGTCCCGGGCGCTGCGCGTCAGGTCGGAGATTCGGGGGCCGCCGCCATGCCCTCGATGCCCATGTAAGGCGGCAGCTCCTCCACCGGGACTTTCTGCAGCTGCATCGCCGCCAGCATCACGCCGGCAAGCACGAGACCCGACAGCGCATCCATCGCGTAGTGGAACTGGCCGTACACGACGGCGAGGACCAGGCCCACCGTGAACGGCGCCAGCACGAGGCCGAGCTTCCGCCAATGGCGCCAGGCCATGCCGGTCGCCACCACCGCGGCCGCGACGTGGGAGGACGGGAAGGCCGCGCCCCAGGAGTCTCCGCGGTCCAGCAGCCATTGGGCGAGCCGGGCGGGGGTGACTTCGGTCGCCGCGTTGTGAGCCAGCGCGAAGGCGTACCTCGGGCCCGCCACCGGAAAGAACAGGAAGATGACGTAGCAGACGAAGAACGTCACCACGATGGCGAAAATGGTCTGCCGGGCGGCGAGGCGCTTCCCGACCACCCAGAGTCCCGCGGGCGAGGCGAACAGCATCGCGTAAAACGACAGGTAGCACCAGTGGACGAACCAGGAGAACCAGACCACCGGCATCTCCCGGATCCAGCGGTAGGACACCTCGGAGCCGAAGGTCAGGACCTCGACGCGCTGAATCAGGGCGTCATTGTGCAGTCCGGCATTGACCGTCAGAACGCCGACCTCGCCGTAGAGGCCCGCGAGCAGGAACATGGGATACCACTCGCCCCAGAACCGCGCCGTGCCCCCCTGGGCCCGCGCCCGCGGCGCGACGCAGATCAGGCCGGCCATCAACACATGCGCCAGGACGAGCCACCCCCACAGGGGCACCGCGCCACCTCCACCTCCCCGGGCGTCACGCGCGAGGGCGATGGAGGCTGCGCCGACGTAGCAAGCGCAGGCCCAGTCGATTGGCAGCCAGTCTTCCGTGAAGCCCCCCCGGCGTCCGCTCACAGCCAGCGCTCCGTTCGATACCAGGTCACCGCCGCCGCCAATCCGGTGGCGAGGTCCGTCTGCGCGCGCCATCCCGTGTCCCGGGACAGGCGGTCGCCGCGGCAGGTCCAGGCGGGGGCCAGGAACTCATTGGCCTTGTCCGCCGTGAGGATGGTCGCCCGGCCAAAAAGGGCGGCGAGCGATCCGATGCTCCACAGGAGACCCCGTGCCACCGGCCCCGGCACGGGGAGAACGACGGGAATCTTGCCCACCGCGCGTCCGATGGCCAGCACCAGCGACCGGCTGGTATGCACCTCGGGGTGACACGCGTAGTACGTCCCCCCCAGGGCAGCGGGGTGCGTCCCCGCCGCGATCAGGGCCTGCGCGAGATCGCCCGCGTAGATGACCGACAGTTCTTGACCCCCGTCGCCGAAGACTGCCCCGAGCCCGAGTTTCGCGAGCCGGAAGAGCTTCAAGGTCTCGGTGTCCCGTTCCCCGTAGACCACGGGCGGACGCACGATCGCCCACGGCCCCTTTCCGCTCCGCACGACGTCCTCGGCGGCCAGTTTGCTCCGTCCATAGTCCGTGACGGGCGCCGGGGGAGTGGACTCGTCCGTGGGCATGCCCCTCGGGTTCGGGCCGCCGACGGCCTGTGACGACACGAGCACCAGGCGGGGCCGCCGCGGGGCGCCCTCCGCCGCCTCCTGTACGCGTCTGGTCCCGTCCCGGTTGGCGGTGAGAAACCCGGTGTAGTTGCGGGCCGCGATCAACCCCGCGACGTGATAGACGACGTCGGCGTCGGCGCATCCGTCGGCGAGCGCAGCGCGGTCGTGCAGGTCGCCCCGCACGATGCGGACGTCAGTCCAGCCGAGGGCCTGGGCTTTGGCGGGGGAGCGGACGAGCGCGGTGACGCGGTCGCCGCGGGCACGGAGGGCCTGCACCAGGTGGGCACCGACGAATCCGGTCCCCCCCGTCACGAACGCGTTCACAGCCTGCGATCGTAAATCCGGTAGGTCTTGTAGACGCGGAACCCGAGGCGGAGCAGGCCGTTGTTCATGGCGGGATTGTCTTCCAGGATCCAGCCACCTTCGCCCCAGTTGTAGCCCTTGGCGGTTCCCTTGGTCCAGATCCAGTGATACATGAGGGCGTCGACGCCCATGCCGCGGTATTCCGCGAGCGCGCCGAGGAGCAGGATGCGGATGCGGGAAATCTTCCGGGCTGCCCAGAGGATCTTGAGGATGCCGGGGAACAGGCCGCCCGAGGGATTCTTCTTCAGGGCCACGTTCAAGTCGGGGAGCGCCACGGCGAAGCCGATGACCTTCCCCTCGCGCTCGGCAAAACAGATGAGGTCGGGCACCACCACCGGCTTCAGCTGCTTCGCCAGGTGGTCGATCTCGGCGTCGGTCATCGGGACGAAGCCCCAGTTCTTCTCCCAGGCCTCGTTGTAGAGCTTCTTGATGATTTCCACTTCGTCGTTGAAGCGCTTCATGTTGAACGCGCGGAGCGTGATCCCCTTGCGCTTCGCGACGACCTCGGCCGCCCGCATGATCCGCTCGGGAGGCTGGGTCGTCGTGCTTTCGTAGACCAGCAGGTCCTTCGCCTTCTTGAACCCCGCCTTCTCCGTCATGGTGACGTAGTCGCGATGATTGTGCGGCATCATGAGGGTGGGCGGCGTATCGAAGCCGTCCACCAGGAGGCCGCACTCGTCGTTGACGGAGGGGCTCATGGGCCCCCGCAGCGTATCCAGCCCCTTGCCCTTCACCCACGTGCCGGCGGCGTCGAAGAGCGCATTGGCGACCGCCTGGTCGCTCACGCACTCGAAGAAGCCGTAGAATCCCACCCGGTCGCCGTGTTCCTTGTTATGGGCGTCGTTCTTGATGGCGGCGATACGCCCGACGACCTTGTCGCCGTTCCAGGCCAGGAGATACTCGGCCTCGGCGTGCTGGAAGAAGGGATTCTTTTCTTTGGAGAGGAGCGTCCGGACGTCCATCCGGAGCTGGGGGACCCAGAGGGGATCGCCCCGGTAGAGATCGTACGGAAATGCAACAAACCGGTCGAAGTCGCGCCCGTCTTTCACGGGCGCGACCCGGACCGGACTCAAATGACTCCCAGCTCTTTCCCGAGCTCGGCGAAGACGCCGAGCGCTTTGTCGATCTGTTCCGGCGTGTGGGTGGCCATGAGGCTGGTGCGCAGCCGGCACTGGGACGGCGGCACCGCGGGCGGGACCACGGGGTTGGTGAACACGCCGGCGTCGAAGAGCTTCCGCCAGAAGAGGAAGGTCTTTTCGAGGGGCCCGATCAGCACCGGCACGATCGGCGTCTCCGTGGGCCCGATGTCGAAACCTAGGCTCCGGAGGCCGTCCTGCAGGTGCCGGGTGTTCTTCCAGAGCTGCGTGCGGCGCTCGGGTTCGTGCTGGAGCACGTGCAGCGCCGCCAGCACGCCGGCGGTGTTGGCCGGGGGCAGGGCGGCGGTGAAAATCATGGGCCGCGCGTGATGCCGGAGGTAATGGATTACCGACTCGGAGCCCGCCGCGAAGCCGCCAATGGAGGCGAGGGACTTCGAGAACGTGCCGACGATCAGATCGACTTCATCCACGACGCCGTGATGGGCCGCCGTGCCGTCCCCCTTGGGGCCGAGCACGCCGACCGAGTGGGCGTCGTCCACCGCCAGGGCCGCGCCGTACTTCTGCGTGACCTTGAGCAGGGCGGGGAGGTCGGCGATGTCCCCTTCCATCGAGTACACGCCGTCTACGATGACCATCGTGCCGGTGCCCTCGGGCACCCGCTGGAGCTTGCGCTCGAGGCCGCCCAGGTCGCCGTGATTGAACCGGAGGGTCTCGCCCTGCGACATCTTGGCGCCGTCTACAATGGAGGCGTGGTCGAGCTTGTCCAGGAAGACGATGTCACCGCGGCCCACCAGTCCCGAGATCAAACCCAGGTTGGCCTGATAGCCGGTGGAGAAGACCAGGCAGGCTTCCTTGCCGAAGAACTCCGCCAGCTCGACCTCGAGCTGCTCATGCAGGTCCAGCGTCCCGTTCAGGAAGCGGGAACCCGTGCACCCCGAACCGTAGCGCTCCAGGGCACTCTTGGCGGCGGAGAGCACGTCGGGATGATGCGTGAGCCCCAGGTAATTGTTGGAGCCCATCATGATCCGCGGCTTCCCCTCGATCACCACCGTGGTGTCTTCGGAGTGGGAAATCGGCTTGAAATAGGGGTACAGCCCGGCGGCCTGGATCTCACGGGCGCGGGTAAAAGACTTGCACTTTTCGAACAACGCGGCGTGCTGGAGGGTCTGGCTTCCCACAGGGCCTCGTCAGGTAGATAGAAAAAGGAAAGGCGGGTACAGATTAGCCCGCTGGGGACCCTAGCGCAAGGTCACACCGCGTCACGAGTTAGCACACGTCGTCACGCATACGTAACTTCTTCCAATCGTGTTTCGCTTCCGCCGGACCCTGCTCCTGTTCGCGCTCGCGACGAGTCCCCCGGGGCGGGCACTCGCCGCGCAGGCCGGTGACCGGCCCTACCGGGTGGGGTGGTCGGACGCGGTGGCCATCGGCACCGGTGGCGCGCTGGCGCTGCTTCCATTCGCGCTCAAGCTTCCGCAGGGCCCACCCCCGTGTGCGCCCTGCGATCCCAATACCCTGTCCGGCTTCGATCGGGTCGCCGTGCACCGGCTGGACGTGACGGCCGACCGCGCTTCGACGCTGTTGCTGCTCGGCGCCGGTGGCGCCGCCGGCCTGGGCACCATCTGGGGGCAGGAGCGTCGAGAGGCGTTCGGCAACGCCGTAGTATTCGCCGACGCGATCACGTGGGCGGCGGCCGCCGATCAGTGGGTGAAAGTCACGGTCCATCGCAGTCGGCCCATCATGTACACCAGCTCCGCACCGGAGGCCGCGAACATTCGCGAGAACCGTGAATCGTTCCCGTCGGGCCACGTGGAGCTCGCCTTCGCCGCGGCCACCGCTTACACCGTCATCGCCCATCGCCGCCGGCTCCCGCACGCCACCCGCAACGCCGTGATCCTGTACGCGGCGGCGGCGATCGTGGGGACGTTGCGCGTGGTCGCCGCCCGGCACTTCCCGACGGATGTGATCGCCGGCGCGGCGCTGGGGTCGGCGGTCAGCTGGGCTGCCGTGACGGTGCATCCGTGAGCGAGGCGGCCGTCCCGGCTCCGGCCCTGCCGCGCGTCATGCGGCTCCGCGACGTCGTGCTTTTCAACGTCACGGCGATCGTCGGACTCCGGTGGCTCACCACGGCGAGCCAGTTCGGACCCTCCAGTCTGCTGCTCTGGCTCCTGGCGATGTTGATCTTTTTTCTGCCTTCGGCGCGCGTCGTCCGCGAGTTGACGGATCTGGAGCCTCGTTCGGGCGGCATGTACCGGTGGGTGTGCCGGGCGTTCGGGCCGACGCACGGATTCATTGCGGGGTGGGGGTACTGGGTCAACAATCTCTTCTATTTCCCATCGCTCCTCGTCTCGACGGCGGCGATCGCCGCGTACGCCGCCGGGCCGCGTGGCGTGCACTGGGGGGACAATTCCTGGTTCGTCGGAGGTCTCGCCCTGGGCGGGCTCTGGGTCGCGATCTGGCTGAACATCGTGGGGTTGCGGATCGGCAAATGGCTCCAGAACGTCGGCGGGTATACCACCTATGTGCCGGCCCTGTTCTTCGTGGGATTCGCGGTCTGGGCGCTGGTGGCGCACGGGAGCTCCACGACGTTCGCCCCGCGTGACCTGATTCCCGCCCGTTTCGATTTCACCCTCGTGAATTTCTTCGCGACGATGACCTTCGCGTTCGCCGGACTCGAGCTCGCCCCGTCACTGGGGGAAGAAATTCAGGACCCGGTTGCGACGCTGCGCCGCGGTGTGGTGGTCTCGGGGGCCGTCATCGTGGCGGTATATCTCCTCGGGACCCTCGCGATGCTGGTCGCATTGCCGGCGTCCACCATTTCCGTGACCAACGGGATGCCGCAGGCGGTGGCTGCCCTGGTAGACCGCCTCGGAGTGCCCGCGCTGGCGCCGGCGGCGGCGATCGTCGCCATCCTCCTCGCCGTGTCGAACCTCGGCGGCGTCGGGGCCTGGCTGGCGGGGTCCGCCCGGCTTCCGTATGCCGCGGGCGTGGATCGCGCCCTGCCGGCCGCCTTCGGGCGAGTGCACCCCAGGTGGCGGACTCCCTACGTGGCGTTTCTGGTGCAGGGGGGCCTCGCCAGCGTGTTCATCGTGTGGGGGCTGTCGGGGGGGTCCGTTCGGGACGCTTACGTGACCCTGACCAGCACGACGATTATCCTCTTCTTTATTCCTTATCTATATATCTTCGCCGCATACCTGAAACTGCGGCGGGATCGCGGGGCCGCGGGGTTCGTGGCGGGGTGGGTGGGGATGGGAGCCGTTCTCCTGTCCATCGGTGTATCACTCGTTCCCCCAGCCGTCGAGCGCCCGCTGGCCTTCGAGCTCAAGGTCGTGGGCGGCGTCATCGGCTTCATGGTGGTCGGCTTGATCCTGGCGGTCTTTGCCCACCGGGGATCTGTGAGAGAGCCCACAGCGAGTATCCCTGCAGGCGGCGTACGCTAGTCCTCTTGAGGAGGCTTCCCGAGATGCGTCGTCTCAGTGCGGGCGCTCTGCTCGCGATGGTTCTCGTCCTGCCTCGCGCCACCTCGGCCCAGACGGCCCAGACGGCCCAGACGGCCAAGCAGGCCCAATCCCGGATGACCCCGCGGTGGGAGATTCCGGGGTTCGATTTCCGTCCCGACGGCGCTTTCCGGAAGTGGGCTCGTCAGGTGGCATTGCGCCGCCTCCAGCTCATGTCCGAGCGCCGGTTTGCCGAGTTGAACGCCCCAGTCGCCGCGGGCGGGCAGGTGGTCTCGGACGTTGCGGTGTCCACCATCCTGCATATCCCCGCCGTGCTCTTTCAATACAAGGGCGGCACGCTCCCCAAGGCGGGCTTCGACACCGCCGCCTATTCCAGTGTGCTCTTCGGGGCGGTCCCGCCCGGCGGCAATCCCTATACGGTCCGCACGTTCTACGAACAGATGTCGGGCGGTCGCCTGAGCATGCAGGGGGGTGCCCTGGGAATCGTCACACTCGACTCCGGCGAAAACCACTACGCCGGCGTTCCGGGAAGCTGCAACGTCGGATCCAACCAGAATCCGTTCGGCCATGGGCAATGCAATGGGTTGTTCAGCCCCGCTGCGGTGGCCAGCATGCAGTCGGGGCTGGTCGAGGCCCTTCGGAAGGTGGACAGCATCATCCACCCGGACTGGTCGACGTACGACTTCGACGCCTCCACGGGATTCGTGAACCTCGTCATCTTCATCCAGCCGGCGATGGATGGTGCCTGCGGGCCCTTCGGGCTTCCGTCGAATCACCTCTGGTCGCACCGCTTCTCGATTCAAGGCGGGTACACGACCAAGACCCCCTGGCCCGGCCATCCGGGACAATTCCTCAAGATCTCCGACTACACCCTGCAGAGCGGCGTCGGTGGCCCGCTGGCGTGCGGAGACAGCACCGCGATCATGCCCATCGGCACCGCGACGCACGAAACGGGACACGCGTTCGGCCTCCCCGACCTGTACGACACGCAGCAGCTCTCGGAAGGGGCGGGGGAGTGGAGCCTGATGGGGAGCGGCAATTACACCGAGCCCTACAGCCCGAGCCGCATGGATCCCTGGTCCCTGAACCAGCTGGGTTGGGTGACGGTGGTGCCGCTCACGTCGGGCGGAAACTACCGCTTCGGTGCCGCGCCGACGTCGGACACGGCGTTTCTTATTCGCCCCCGCGGATCGAACCGCCGAGGAGAGTACTTCCTGCTGGAGAACCGGCAGGGGGTCCAATCGGACTCCGCCCTGATCAGGCTCCTGGGGGGCGGGGGCTTGCTGATCTGGCACATAGATTCCGAGATGGTGGCGCAGTGCGGCAACATCGACAGCGCCAACTGCGTGAACGTGGGCGGGCCGGGGTCGATTCACGGTGTGGCCGTCATGCAGGCGGACGGCGCCGGCAACTTGGACGCGTTTACCAGCAGCGCGGCCTCGAACCGCGGGGACGCCGGCGACCCCTTCCCCGGCGTCACGAACAATCACACGTACGGGCCACCGCGGGCCGTGACGAACGACAGCGGCCGCTACGTCGGCTTCACGGTCGATTCGATTACTCAGGTCACCCCCGGCGGCGAGATGTCGTTCCAGCTGCGGTTCGCCACGCTCACGACGGTCACGTCGAGCGACACCGGAGCCGTCATCCTGCTGGACGGGGTGGCCCATCACCGGATTCAGGTCCTCCTCGACAGTGGATCGACCCATACGATCGCGGTCGCCGACACGCAGGTGCGGGGAGATTCGCTGGTGCGGTATGTGTTCCAGTCCTGGTCCGACGCCGGCGCACGTTCACACACCATCAGCGTCACGGGCCTGACCGATTCGGTCTCGGCACTCCTCGGCATCGCATACCGGGCCAAGGTCATTTCGGATACGGCGGGGAGCGTCACGAGTGACCGGGACAGCGCGCTGGCGGGGGCCTACCTGGTGCCCGGGACTCCCGTGTCCTTCACGGCCCACGCGCACGGCGGATCGATCTTCCTCGGCTGGTCGGGGGATACCGCTACGATCGACAGCACGCTCCTCCTCACCCTCACCAAGCCGTACAGTCTTCACGCCCTGTTCTCGGCCCCGTTGAGTCTGGCGGACGTGCGCCAGCAGGTGCTGCTGGGCACGAGCCTGCTGACCGTCCCCCAGCGGGCGTACCTCGACCGGATCGGCAACAACAACAGCGTGCTCGGCGACGTCGGGGATTTCCTGGCCTGGGTGCGGCTCACGCATGCCGTGCCGCCGTCGGCGCCCGCACCTGCGGCCCGCCGGACGGTGGCGATGAAGGGAGGCCGGCCATGACGCGCCTTTCTTCGCGCCTCGTCCTCGCCGCCGTGGTGGCGATGCTGGCGTGTTCCAAGAGCCCGACCGGTCCCCAGGCGGGCACGCTCTCCATTCAGCTCCAGAGCCCGAACAGCGGACTGGATGGCGCCATGATCTTCACGCTTACGGGGCCGAATCCGGTGACCAACGTCGTGGCGGCTGCGGGGGACACCCTGTGGTCGACCGACTTCAGCGGCAACACGAGCAGGGTGCTGTTGACGGGATCTATCAGGAGCGGGGTCATCCTGACCTTCGACGTTCCGGACGTGAATGTGCCCGACCAGTACAACGTCACGATCAATCAGGTGGCGAGCTCGTCCGACTACTCGCTCCGCTCCCTGGTCAGCTACGTTCCCTTCGTGACGAAGTGACGGGAAGAGCGTTCAGGGTCTGGGCTCGAGCGCGCGGGTGAACTCGCGGTGGGCGTGTTCGGTGATGCGGGCGTCGAGGTCGTGAAAGAGCGAGACGAGGCCGCGGGCATCGTCGGTGAGCGTGGTGGCACCGCCTCCCGGGCCGCCGGCCCGCGAGTGGACCACGGGGCGGCCGAGTACGCGCTCCATTTCGCGCACGCGGGCCCAGGCGGTGCGGTAGCTCATGGCCGCGGCCTCGGCGCCTTCCTTGATGGATCCGGCCTTCTCGATGGCTTCGAGGAGGCGCGCTTCCGCGGCGCCGAGGAGATAACCGGCGGGGCGGGCGAGCCAGACGCGGGAATGGGCGGCGAGATCGCTGATCATGAGCCCTCCACTGCTGCAGACGGATCAGGCGACGGCGAACCGCTGTCTCAAAATGTGCGCCGGGAGGGGAGTCTGCGCCATATGGTTCTTCACATAACCCTTCATACATAGGTGATGGTCATGGGCATCCGCGTTCACTCGTTCACACGCGCCACCCTGGTCGCTTTGTGCGCGCTGGCCGCCGGCAGCTGCAGCAAGTCGCCGACCCAGCAGGGCCCGACCCCGGGGGGCATTTCGATCACTCCCGGATTTCTCTCCTTCGGTACCGTGAGCGCCACGCATCAGATGACGGCGTCGGTGACCGATCAGGCCGGCAATCCCATCACCAACCCGTCGGTGAGCTGGAGCTCGATGTTCCCGGACGTCGCCACCATCGGGTCCGGCGGTCTGGTGACGGTGGCCGGCGGGGGCATCGACACCATCGTGGCGACCGCCGGTTCGGTGAAGGGGAAAGCGGTGATTGTGGTCTCTCAAGCGGCGGCGGGCATGTCCAAACAGGGGGGAGACGCGCAGAGCTGGGCGACGAGCTCGACCCTCCCGCTGACGCTGCAGGTCCGGGTGGTCGACTCGGCCTCGTTCCCGGTGGTAGGCGCGCCGGTGACCTTCGCGGTTCAGACCGGCGGGGGCAGCATCGTCGAGCATGCCGCCATCACGGACTTGAGCGGGTTCGCCCGGGTGCACTGGACGCTCGGAGCCTCGGTTGGCGCCCAGTCCGTGACGGCGTCGCTCGCGCCCGCCACGCCGTTGACCTTTACCGCCACGGCCGCGGCGCCGGGGACGGCGGCGCATCTGACGCTGTTCTCCGGTGACGGGCAGACCGGTCTCGATACCTTCCCGGTGAACTTCCCGCCGTCGGTGATGGTCAAGGACGCGGGCGGGCTGCCGGTGTCGGGCGTGTCCGTCTCCTTTGCGGTGACGTCCGGTGGCGGCAGCGTCACGGGGGGCAGCACGACGACGAACGCCCAGGGCATCGCGACCGTCGGATCGTGGAAGATCCAGGACGGCGTCAACACGTTGCGGGCCACGTCGGGCGCCGTTACCGCCGACACCGTGGTCTTCAGCGCGACCGGGCAGACCGCGCAGTTCCCGATCGACATCCAGTACGTCGTCCCCGTGAGTCCCACGCGTCATGCGGCCGTGGACAGCGCCGCCGCGCGGTGGTCCCGGGTCATTTATGGAGCTCTTTCGTCCGTACCGGTGACCGCTCCCGCCGGCTCGTGTTTCAGCAAGAAGACCCCGGCCATCAACCAGACCATCGACGGGGTGCTGATCTTCGTCGAGCTCGACTCGATCGACGGGCCGTTCAACATTCTCGGACAAGCGGGACCGTGCTTCATCCGCAGCAATTCGCGTCTCCCACTGGTGGGTATCATCCAGCTCGACACGGCCGACCTCGCGCTGATCGAGTCGCACGGCGACCTGAACAACGTCGTCCTGCATGAGATGGGTCACGTGCTGGGCTACGGCACGCTCTGGGATCCGCTGGACCTGAACCTGCTCGCGAACGCCAAGGAAGATGGCGGGGTCGATCCGCATTTCATCGGGGGCCAGTCGGTGGCGGCGTTCGCGGGGATGGGCGGCACCAACTACACCGGCGGGGCTCCCGTGCCGGTGGAGGACAGTGGCGGACCGGGAACGGTGGATGGGCACTGGCGGGAGAAGGTGTTCCACACCGAGCTGATGACCGGGTACCTGAATTCGGGTGTGGCGAATCCGTTGAGTGTGGTCACCATTGCGTCCCTGGGGGATGAGGGCTACACGGTGAACTACGCGGCGGCGGATGTCTATTCGCAGGCGTTCTCGTTCCGCACCGGCGGCGCGGGGACCACGCTCCATCTTGTGAATGACCGGATCCACGGACCCATCTATATGCTCAGTCCGACGGGGCACATCATGGGTGTGATCAGGAGATAGACAGCCAGTAGACAGGAAGGCGCCGACGCGCTCGGGCGCTTAGCGGGGGGCAGGGATGAGGGCAGGCCGGTCCTGTCTCCTCTCAACTGCTCCCCGCGGTGCGTCTGTGCGTCTCGCCGTGCTCGTCCTACCTCCCTGGGACCTGCACGCTATCTTACTGGCCGTTGAGGGGCGGTAGCTCAGCTGGGAGAGCACCTGGTTTGCAACCAGGGGGTCAGGGGTTCGATCCCCCTCCGCTCCATGCTTCGAAGCGTCGGCCCCGGTCGCGAGTTCCGCGGTGGAAGATCGCCGCGTCGACTCATGCCTGCCCGTACTCCAGGGATGACCTATCCCCCACCGCTGGTCCCGGCTGTCGATCCCTCAATGGGGCTGACCCTCCAGTGCCAGCCGCCCCCGCTCGGCGATTGCAGAATCGAGTTCAGCACGCCAGGGTCCTTCCGCGTGCTGTCGTAGGAGCAGGTAGTGATCGTAGGCCCGCCGCGCGGCGGTCCGGTCGCCGATCAGTACCAGGGCTCGGGCCTCGGTCAGGATCTGCGATGGCCAGAGTACTCCACCACAGAAAACGTTATAGCAGCGCCGCCGGGCGGCCTGCAGGGCGCGCGAGCCGTCGCCGAGGTCGATGAGCGTCTGGGCCACGATCAGGTTGTCGAGAGTGCCGAGCTCGCTTTGTTCCCTCGGAAACAGGCGCGCCACTGAATCGAGGCTGCGCACCGCTCCCTGCACGTCGCCACCGTGACGCTCGCTCAGGCGCAGCTGCAATACTGCGACGCAGTCGGCGTAGCGCTGGGGCTTGGGGACGGCACGAAGGTGTCTGATCGCGGCTGCGACTCCGTCCTCATGCCCCAGAGCCAGGGTCCATTGAGCCAACCAGCATTCGGCGCAGGCGACCTGATTCCAGGTCGGGGGTAGTCGACTGTGGGTTCTGCCTGTCCGGACATTTTCCAGAAACCGAAGGGGGGCGGCGATATCGCTGTCGGTCGCGCCCCGGTATAGGGCATCTTCGAGTCGCCAGACCGCGGCGTCCATCGGTTTCTGTGTGACGAGAAACTCATCCCGGCGGGCCAGGTAGTCGCGATAGTGTCCGGCAGCATACGCGACCCGGGCCTCTTCGTCTCCGAAATTGACCAACGGTTCTCCCAAGGCGCGCAGCCTCCGGACGGCGTGCTCTGCGTCCTGGAGGCCCCGCCCATCCACTCGCGCGACCGCCCCAATCCCGTACAATGCCGATACCCACGGACCATCAGGTAGGGTGTCCAGTACCCTCCAGACGCGGTCCACCTCGGTACGATCGCCGAGGAAGCGCGCTCCTCGCCAGCGCATGTACCATGCGTCGGCAGGCCCCCGGGTCGTCGTCGCCGCGAGCCGGATCGCCCGCCGAACGCCGTCAGTATCCTCCGCCGACGCTGTTACCTCGAGGAGCTGCTCCGCCCAGCCTCCATTCTCCGGGGCAACGGCAAGGAGGTGCTCGAGCAGCTCCCGGGCTCGATGCTCCCAGTTGCTCAAGCCCGCATACGCGCCGAAAGCGAGATAGGTATCTGCGAGCTCGTCGGCTGGCTTCGGCCAGTCGGGATAGCGCGCTACGAGCCCCTCGAGCGCGTTGACCCGATCGCTCGTCACCGACCACCCGGGAACCCGGAAGGTCCCGGACAGGGCCTCCAGGAGCAACCGATCGCGCTCACTGAGGTGGTCACGGTGATCCCAGGCGAAGCGGGCCGCGGCCGTGTCCCATTCACCCATGTCGTAGGCCAGGAGTCCCGCCAGGGCGAAAGTCGAGTCGGCGTGCTGGGCGTTGGCGAAGTGCACCTCCGCATCGTACTGCCTCGATAGGCCCAGGCCGGAATTCTGAAACCCCGCGAGGAACTCCCGCAGGGCGGCCGGCCTGACCCGGGCGAGGGAAGGGAACTCGTCGTCATTGATGCCATACGTGGCGGCCACGAGTACCGAGGAGAGGGAGTCGACCAAAGCTGGGAGTTGGTCCAACGGTCCGGCGACCGTATATCGGGTCCTGAGGGTTCCCCTCGCCACATCGTGAAGGTAGGCCGTCACCTCGACTCGGGCTGCCGTTCCCGACGCGGCGCCGATGATCAGGCTCCCAGCCCCTAGGCGCCGGGCCGCGGCAAGCTCTTGGTCCAGGGTCGGTGCGCTACTGTTCCCTGCGTTGGCGTGGCGAATACTCGCGAGGACCGTGGCCAGATCCACCGCCCGCGGGCCTGCATCACCGGTGAGCTTCGTCCAGAACAGCACAACCAGGTCGTTGTCGATGTTCGCGAGGGCCGGACTGGAGCTCGCCACCTGGAAAGGCATGACGGCGACGAGGTTGTCGTCGAGCCGGGGCTGCCGGTGGCGCGCGAACGCCAACGCACTGATCAGTGCCATTCCGCCAGTCGTGACGCCGACCCAGATTGATCGCCTGGATCTTCGCCGACTCGGATCGACGAGACGCTCGCCATTTGGCTTGATGGCCGCTAGGCGGGGCTCTAGGTCCGGCTTGACGGGCGGCTGGTTTCCCTGCTTCTCCTTCGACGCGCGCAGGTTCGCGACGACGGCGGCGATGTCAGGGTCCGGGGGAAGGTCCAGTTCGCTTCGCAGCAATGCCTGGTGCAAATCGGCGCAGCGGAGTGCGCCGGCCCGATCACCCCCGGTCGCGAGCGCCTTCGTCAACCCCAGGGCCGCACTCGAGTTCAGCGGCTCGACGCCGACCAGGCGCCGCCACCAATCCACCGCGGCTCGATGGGCGCCCTGCGCTCCAGCCAGCCTCGCTAATTCTTCGAGGGCGTGGGTGTAACGGCGTCGCAGCTCGTCGCGGACTGACTCCGCCCACTGATCGAATTCTCCGGCCCCGTCAAGGTGGACGCCCTCCAGGAACGGGCCGGCATAAAGGCGGGCGACGTGGTCCCAGTCTCCACTCGCAAAGGCCGACTTGAGCTCCCACACGTCACAACTCACGCGCTCGCGGTTCAAGCGAAGCTGGGCGGTGCCCAGAATGAGGTCAGGGATCGCGGAATCGCGACGCAGGGCGAAGACCGTCTGCTTGAGAGCGGCGCGGGCGCGCTTCGTGTCGCTGTCCGGCCAGAAGAGCAGCAGCAGTCGGTCGCGGGCGATGCCACGCTCACCAACGGCGGCGAGCGCTGCCAGCAAGGCCAGGCGCCGCGGGTGAGACGCCACCGGTCCCAGGGGTTGGCCGTTCCCGGTGAGACTCAGCCCTCCAAGGAGCGTCAGACGCAGCACATCCGTCCGTCGGGCGAGGAGGTCACCATGGTCTGCGCGAGAGTGATCGAGCGGCGGCACTCGTGAATGTGAAGGCGGGCCAGGCCAAGCGCCAGAGCCGAATGCGGTTGCGCCTGCGACGGGCGACTAACCCATGAGTAACCCCGAGATTACCGGCCCATCCTAGCATGGGGCCGGAGGGGCGGCATCCGTCGTCTCTCGGAGGCAGCAATGCTTCCTTCATCACCTGCATCTGCGGAGGTATCAGTGACGCGACTCACAGGACTGGTCCTCGGATTCCTCGCGGTCGGGGTCGTCGCATGCAACGACTTTTCGTCGTCAGCAGAGCGCGTCCTCGCCGCGGGCTCGGTCCCGCTTGACTCGAAAGGCGGGGTGACGCCCGTGTCGCTGGTCGTGACGGTATCCAACGCGGACAGCCTCGGGAACCCCTATGGGATCACGAACGACGGGCAGGGAACGTACGTGGATGGACAGCAGTACGTGAGCGCCGTGCTGGATCAGTACGGGACCCTCGCTTTCAACACTTTCGTTCCGCCGAAGAGCTTCAAGGGCCCGGCCCCGCGGTGGGTGAGCTACGATTTCAGCCACCCCGTGGATCCAGCCAACTCGTTTCGACCCACCCAGGATCACACCCAGGTCTATCACTTCTCCAGCGGGGGTTCCGGGATCCTTCCCTGGGTGCCGCTCCAGAACCTTGGCATCAACGGGAATCCGTCCACGGAATGCGGATACATGGGCAACAGCTTTTCCGACCTGACCGGGACCGCATACCGGGTCAGTTACCACAAGGGTCTCGAGGATACCCAAGGGAGCCCCACGGCTTATGCGGTGTTCACGCGCACGAGCGTCAGTCCGGCGATATGGACGGTCACGCCCGTCGGCTCATGCTCCGGAAATTCCAATGTGGCCAGTCTGCGGAACGACGCGACGAACTTCCTGTACGGCTACTACGCGATCCCATTCTTCTTCACCCTCACGGCAAGATGAGAGGGTCGGTCATGAACATTGATCAACGCGTCGTGAAGCCATGAGGACGTCTCCCGTTGTTTTCTTGACTGGGCTGCTGGTGGTGTCCTGCACGCGTGCGGAGCCGACCACCGCGACACTCCGCTCGCACGTCGCCGCGGTGATCTCGGACGCCGCGCATGACGGCGGTACGGCCGGCTTTTACTTCCTGCCGCCCATGGTGAGCCAGCCGATCATCGCGGGCACCTTCGACGGGGACATCGCGACGCTCAATCCCCAGGTCGCGATCTGCGATGTGACCAGCGGTCCCGACACGGATTGCGGGGGATCGGGCGCCGGGGCCACACCCGCGGCGGCCGTCTTCACGACGACCAGCACGCCGGCCATCACCGTGGATCTTTCGACACCTCAATATCAAGTGAACTGGGACACCAAGGCCGCGGGCTTTGCTACCGGTCATAGCTATCGCCTCCACGTCAGCGCCGGTGCCTTCACGGCGCGACGCGAGCTGGGGTTTGCTGACATCCTGCTCACGACTACACCGGGGCAGGTCAAGCACCTGGCGACTGACAGTCTGATCGTTCTGCAGGATGGGCGGACACTGCCAGTGCATTTCCGCATCGAGACCGGCATCCCCGGGAGCATCGTGGTCGCCGCGGCGACAACTCAGGTCCCCACGAGCGGTACCGATCTGATCACGGCGACCGTTGCAGACCTTCACGGTGCCCCACTGATGGCCCTGAACATTGCGTGGTCGAGCGCGACCACCCCCGCCTCAGGAGTCCTCACGGGCCTGGCACCCGCCGCCGGCGTCACTGACAACAGTGGATCGACCACTACCTTGCTTACCGCCGGGACGACCGTCGGTACGGTGACCGTGACCGCGTCGAGCGGCGCGCTCACGGGCAGCGTGGTAGTGGGGGTCATCGACGCTGGATTCACGCTGGCGGTCGGCTCGGTCGCACTGGGCCAATACCAGACTTGTGGATTGTCGAGAGATGGCGCGGCCTACTGCTGGGGCGACAACTCCAATGGTCAAGTCGGCATCGGCAGTGGTGGTGGCAATATCGCGACGCCTCAGCCGGTGGTGGGCGGCTTGCACTTTACCCAGATCACCGGGGGGTCGCTCGTGACTTGCGGCCTCGTGCTCGACGGGACGGCATATTGCTGGGGCTTTAACGGCCAAGGCGCGCTTGGGCTTGGCTTCGTTGGAGGCGACTACGCCTCCCCACAACGGCTCCCGACGGCGGTGCGGTTCAAACAGTTGTCTGGGAACCATGACGCGACCTGCGGGCTCGACCTCAACGGCGCGACGTGGTGTTGGGGCGAGGGCCTCGGCATTGCCGTCGTTGGCAACGTGCCACTCGGCACTCCGGATTCCCTCCAAGGCAATCTGACCTTCACCATGTTGTCGGGTTTTTGCGGCCTGACTGCCTCGGGTGATGCTTGGTGCTGGGACGGGAGCATTCACCCGCATCTCGTGCCGGGCGGGCACGCGTTCACCACTATCAGCATCGGCGACCAGGGGTGCGGGCTGGACGCGACCGGCGCCGCTTGGTGCTGGGATTTCATCCACGACAATCCCTACGACACCCCAGTTCTCGCAGCCCCGGGATTCTCCTTTGTCGCCATTCAGACTGGTTCGGGGCATGCATGCGGGCTCACGGCGAACGGTGCGGTCTACTGTTGGGGGATGAACAGTTCGGGCGACCTGGGCAACGGTACGTTCAATGACAACCCGACTCCGGCTCCGGTGGTGACTACCGTTCCGTTCGCTGCGCTCGCGGGCTCGCTATTCGACACCGACTGCGCAACCACCTCGGGCGGCGCGGTTTATTGCTGGGGGGACAACGGCAAAGGAGAGGTCGGAGACGGAACGGTTGGCGGGGGCCGCACCGTACCCACGCGCGTGATTCCGCCAAACTGAGGGCGCGATAGTTGGAGGTGTGAGTTTCGCTGTGAGTTTCTCACGACTCGTGCTTGGCCTTTTCGAACCGAGTCACGACACCGATGCCCAGAACATCGCGTAAGTACTCCATTGTGTCGTAACTCGTGGTCCAACGAGCGGCTTTGCAACCAGGGGGTCAGGGGTTCAACTTCGGCCGCGTTGCGGCCTCGTTGCGCTGCGCGTCGAATCCCCTCCGCTCCATACTTCGAAGCGTCGGCCCTGTCGCGACTTCCGCGATGGGGCCGTTTTCGTCCCCGGTCAGGCGGACGTGCGTAGCGCCGGGCGGCTTCAGATCGCGGTGACGCCCAGGTGACGCCGGGCGCTCAATCTTCGTGCTCCGTCTCGCCAGGTAAGGTAACCGCCGTGGACCGAAGACTCGCAGGTTTCCTGTTCTTGTCTATCACGCTCGGCGTTCTTGCTCCGAACCTCGAGGCTCAACAGGGGCCGACGAGACCCCCTGCCGGCGGCCAGTTCGGCATCGTCTCGTTCGCGAACTCGGGCGCTCCTGCCGCCCAGCCGGCGTTTCTGCGTGGTTTGGCGCTGCTGCACAACTTTCAATATCCGGAAGCGGCCGCCGCGTTTCAGGCAGCGCAGAAGCTCGATCCGGGATTCGCCATGGCCTACTGGGGCGAGGCGATGACGTACAACCACGGCGTCTGGCGCGAGCAGGACTCGCTTGCCGCCCGGGCTGTGCTGACGCGGCTCGGCGCCACTCCCGCCGAGCGGCTGGCGAAAGCGCCGACGGCGCGCGAGAAGGATTACCTGCGCACGCTCGACGTCTTGTACGCCAACGTGGGCACCAAGGCAGGGCGCGACAGCGCGTACGCGAATGCCACCGCACAGCTGGCGAAGACGTATCCCAACGACGTCGACGCGCAGCTCTTTTATGCGTTGTCGCTACTCTCGCTCTTTCCGCGCACCGATTCGACGTACCTGCGGGCCGGGTCGATCGCGAGGAGGGTCATGCGCACGCACCCCCAGCACCCGGGCGCGCTGCATTACGTCATCCACGCCTACGATGATCCGGCGCACGCGCGGCTGGCACTCGAAGCGGCGCGCAACTACTCAAGGATCGCGCGGGACGCAGCGCACGCACAGCACATGACGTCGCACATCTTCGTCGCGCTCGGGATCTGGGACGACGTCGTCGCGGCAAACGAGGCCGCAGTCCGCACCGTTGACAGCGGGGGAGGCGGGGCGACGACCACAGCTGCGAACTGTGGGCACTACGCGATGTGGCTTCAGTACGCGTACCTGCAACAGCAGCGCCTCGCCGACGCCCGGCGGATGATGGATGCGTGCCGCGCCGCGAGCTCCGGCTCGCCAGGCGCGGTGAGCGGGTATGCCGCGATGCGCTTGCGCTACATCATCGACGTCGATCACCCCGACGGCGGGGTCATCACCGGTGCGGGGAATACGCAACGTCTGCCCGCATACCTTCAGTCCATGCTCGACTTCGCGACGGCGTTCGACGCGCTTCGTGGCGGCGACACCGCGACGGCCGCGACGTTGATCGACCGGGTGCACGAAGCGCGGGCGGCGTGGAGCGGCAGCCCGATGGCGAAGCGGATGCCCGAGATGGTTGATGTGGCAGAAGTGGAAGAAAACGAGCTCCGCGCGCTCATGCTCCTGCGCCGCGGAAGCAGCGACGCTGCGATTGCGCTCCTGCGCCGCGCGGCCGCGGCGGAGGATGCAATCCCGTTCATGTTCGGGCCGCCCGACGTGCCGAAGCCGTCGCGCGAGCTGCTGGGCGAAACCCTGCTGTCGTTGGGGCGTGCTGTCGAGGCGCGTCGCGAGTTCGAGCTTGCGCTCGTGCGCACGCCCGGGCGTTCACTGACGTTGATGGATCTCTCACGAGCGTGCCGGGCGGCGGGCGACAGCGTGGCGGCATCGGCCGCGTACCGCCAACTCATGGCGAACTGGCATCGCCCCGATGCCAATCCGTAGGCCGCGCGGGCGAAGAAGCCGCTTGGGAGTCGTTCGAGGCGCGCTACATCCTCTCCGCTATCCGGACAACCAGGGTCAGGGGGTCAGGCGTTCATGGCTCGACTCGGATCGGCACCCGGATCTTGAGCAGGTGGTCCACTACCCCCCGTACTTCGAGGCGCAGCTCCCCGGGGTGGAGGGGCGTGTACGCAAAGTCGTAGGTCTCTCCCATCGCCACCACCTGGTGCGCCCCGTGGGGCGCCTGCCGTCCAGTTGGGAGATCGAACCCGTCCTTTGCCAGCGGCACCCACCGGACGATCATGGTGTCGTCATCCACACGCGGCGCGCTGTCGGGCCGCGCCGTCAGCGAAAACATGGGAGCAACGGTGGTCTTGGCGAGGTTCAGGAAGCGCAGCCGTGCCTGGCGCCCCACGTGCAGCACGATCGTGTCGGGACTCAGCTCACCATTCAATTCCACCGGGGTCCGCCCGGTGTAGCGGTAGTTCCCCTTGAGCAGGAAGACGTGGTCGTCGGGCGTCGCAGGGGCGGCGGGGTCGCGCACGATGAGCGCGCCCTCGAGTCCCGCCTGCTCCTCGTGCACCTCGTCCACGTGCGCGTGATACATGAACGTGCCTGACCGCGGCGGTGTGAACCGCGCCTCGAACGAATCGCCCGGCGCGATCTCCGGCGTCAGCCGCGCGCCGGCACCGCTGACGCCTGGGACGCCGTCCATGTAGCTGTCGGCGAGTTCGATCCCGTGCCAGTGCACGGACGTGGGCTCGGGAAGATGATTGACGATGGTGATCGCCACGGGCTCACCCCGCGTGAGGTCCAGCTCCGGGCTGATCGCCCGCTTCGTGTCCACACGATGGCCCCGTTCGTCGAGCACGAAGCGCATCGGCGACGCGGTCTGCGGAGAGCGGGTGAAGGTGGCCGTGCTGTCGGCGATGGCCACCAGCCGGAGATGCCGCGTCGGCGCGGGCACAGCCGCGACGGGAGCGCCGGGACGAGCCCCTACCACGATGCCCAGGACCAGACCGACCATTCCGTGCAGGTGCGGGTCATCTGGTGCGTGCGACAGCGTATCGGGCTGCAGGTGAATCGCAAAATGGCAGTGGAAGACCCAGTTCCCCGGCCGGTCCGGCGACCACGACATCGACATCGCCGAGAAGGGTGTCATGAACTGCGTGACGACCATCTGCCCCGGAACCGGCCGCTCTTGTCCCTCGACACCAGGGCCGTCGAATGCATCCACGCGATAGTAGAAACCGTGGAGATGCATGGGGTGCACCTCCGCCGACGCGTTGATGACCCGCCAGTGCAGCGAGTCGCCGACGGTGGCGGCAATACGCTCGGTGTTCGGCCAGGCGAGGCCGTTGATCGTGAATACCTGGCGCACTCCCGGCGCCCCAAACCCCGGCAGGCGAGTGTTTGAGTCGAGATCCACGACCGTGGCGGAGTCGAGCGTGGTCATCATCACGAAGACGCGGTCGGAGAACCGATCCGGCGCGCCCGCGCTGTCCACCACCAGCGCGCCAGTCAGTGCCCCTTCGACACGGGTCAGCAGATTCGCTCGCGCGGGAGTCGTGGCGCGATAGACGTAGTTCCCCGGCGCTGTGGCGTGTGTGACGAGTTGCCCCACCGCGTCCGGCATGATCACGATCGTGTCCATCGCGGTCGTCAGGGGCGACCCGCCGTGGACCGCGGCAGGGACGAAAAACGTGAGCGGCGTCGGCAGGGAGTTGCGCACCGAAATGCGGAGCTCGGTGCCGGCGGGCGCGCGCAGCAGCGGTGCCGGCATCATGGGCGGCTTGCCGGGTTCCGCGAACGCCGGGAGGCTCATCGCCGGACGGTTCGGTCCGTTGATTCGCCACGTGGCCCACTTCGCCTCCAGCGCCACGGTCAGGACGCCGTCATGCAGAACGCCTGCGCGCGCGACGTTGGGATTCGGGAGTACGGCGGGTTGACCACCGCCCTCCCCGGATGCCAGCACGGCTCCGACGAGCATCAGGGTAGAGAGGGATTCGCGACGGAACATCATGGCCTCGACTGCTGGTGGGGCGGCCAAGCTACCGTGCGGGCGGCGGAATACAAGGCACGCGGGGCGTACCCGTCACGCGGTTGGAACGAAATGGCGTGAGTTTCGAATTGCACCAACGTCCCGCAGGCTTTTCTGCTTGACACGCCGTTCCCGATGAGCATCGTTCGCGACAACGTCCCCACGGAGTGAATGTGA
The DNA here is from genome assembly GCA_035279865.1 of Gemmatimonadales bacterium. Classification (GTDB taxonomy): domain Bacteria; phylum Gemmatimonadota; class Gemmatimonadetes; order Gemmatimonadales; family GWC2-71-9; genus 40CM-2-70-7. Next base: position 23,516 of record DATEGY010000269.1, read on the forward strand.
TGCCCCGGCCCCTGCTGGCCGCTCTGCTGCTCGCCCTCGGAGCGGCGTCCCCGCTGCCCGCTCCGTACCAGGCGAGGCCGTCCTTCGACGAACCAGTCGTGCATCCCAATCGCAACCTCCAATCCGCCGGCACGCTCCATGAGGGAGTCCTGACCGCCACGCTGGTGGCTGAGCGGAGTCTCTGGCGGTTCTCCAGCATGAAACCGCCCATGACGGTCGCGGCCTTTGCGGAACCGGGCGGTGAGCCGCTGATGCCCGGGCCGTTGCTCCGCGTCCCGATCGGTACGCTCCTGCACCTTACCCTCCGCAACTCGCTTCACGTCCCCCTGACGTTCCTCCTTCCCAAGGCGCTGGGCGGGGGACCGGACCGCATGGATGCCATGGATTCGGTGGTCGTCGCGCCGGGGAGCACGGGACAGCTGACGGTCCGCGCCACCGTCGCGGGAAACTACGTGTACCGCGCCACGCTCCCTGACGTGGCGGCTCAACGATCAGAAGTGGGCGGCATGCTCGCGGGAGCCATCGTGGTCGACACGGCGGGGGCCCCGACACCGCCGAAGGATCGCGTGATCGTGATCATGGGTGCCGCGTCGGTCGCCTGCGATGACACCGGTGCGGCAGATCCGTCGCCTGCGTGCGGGACGCGAGCCTTCATCTTCACGTTGAATGGGGAGTCGTGGCCGAACACGGAGCGGATCTACGCGACGGCGGGCGACACGCTGCACTGGCGCGTGATCAACGCCAGCGCCGTGGTGCACCCGATGCACCTGCACGGGTTCTATTACCACGTGGACGATTTCTCGGGACCACTCGTCCGGGGCGGCGAAGTTCCGCCCGGGGGGATGGTCGTGACCCAGCTGCTGCCGCCGTTCACGTCGATGTCCCTGACGTGGTCGCCGGACCGGCCGGGGAATTGGCTCTTCCATTGCCACTTCTCGCTGCACAATACGCCGTATGCCCTCGATGCTGCGCCGGACGATCCCCATCGACGCGGTATGGTGGGCCTGGTCCTCGGCACCATCGTTGCGCCGAGACCGGGTGAGTCCGTGACGGTGGTACCTCCGCCCGTCCAGAACGTACGCCTCGTGGCCGAATCCAGCTCCGCCACGGTGGTGGCGGGCGGCGCGGACAGCATACCGGACATGCGCTTCGTCGTCGAGGAGGGCAGCCACCGGGAGGACACCCACGCCGACTGGAGCCCCGAGCTCGATTTGGAGCGCGGGAAACCAGTCGCCATCACGATCGTCAACCACCTGGGTGAGCCCACGAGCGTGCACTGGCACGGGATCGAGGTTCAGGACAGCTACGCGGACGGCGTACCGGGGTTCAGCGGGGAGGGGGAACACCTGGCCCCGGCAATCGCGCCGGGAGATTCGTTTGTGGCGCGCTTCGCGCCGGTGCGTGCCGGAACGTTCATGTACCACGCCCATATCGACGAAGTGCGGGAGGAGGTGGGGGGCCTGGAGGGGGCGCTCATCGTACGCGACTCGTCGTCACCGCCGTCGCCCGAAGACCGCGTATTCCTGCTCAAGGGTGGGGGGACCGATCCGGCACACCCTCATGAAATCGACGGCGAGGCGAATCCGGACACGGTAGTCCTCCAGGCCGGGCGAACGGCGAGGCTCCGGCTCTTGAATCTCACCACCACGAACCCGGTGCCGAGCTTCATCCTCACCGCGCGCCCGGACAGCATGGCCCGCGGCAACCAGGACACGCTGGTCGCACGCTGGGTCCCGCTCGCGAAGGACGGCTTCGATCTTCCCCCCGCGGCTCAGAAACCGCGTGCCGCCCGCCAGGTCGTCGCAGTCGGCGAGACCTATGACTTCACCTTCACGCCGGCGCGCCCTGGCCTCGTGCGCCTGGAGGTGCGGGCGACGCGGGCTCCGTACAACCTGATCGCGCGGGTGCCCATCAGGATCGAGTGAGTGACCCCTTTATTCAATAATCAATCGCCGCGGCCCCGTTGCGTTTTCCGTGACGGGGCCGTTTTCCGTCCCGGACGCCGCTGCCGGAATCCGGCGCGGGGCGTATGTTACGAGGAGTATGTGCAGTGAGCACGGTGGGACGGAGCGGTGATGGACTTGGGTCCGGTAGAACGGAGGGCAGTGACATGGGACGCGAACCGCGGATCAATGACGACGACAGGCTCGAGCCCCAAACTCAGGCGAAGGCCGAACTCGTACCTCCGACCCGCAAGCCCCCGACTGCCGTCGGCGCCGCGACATCACCGTGGCCGCCCCAGCCCCCGCATGGGCCGGGACGTCGCACGGGGGGCCATCCCGTGTTGAGCGCCGTGCGGGCGACTGTCGGCGCGCTCCTCGATGCGGCCGACGCGCTGGCGGGAACGATTCATCGCGCCCTCGGATGGCGGGCCTAGGATGGGCGCTGGTTGGTAGACCAGGGGCGAGGTGAGTCCCAATGAACGCCGCCCTCCGCTTCCCACCCCGGCGCGAAGTGAGCGCGGCGCTCGTCTTCTTGATGGTCGTGGCGGGCTGCGGGGCCGGCTGGCATCAGCCGCCCCACCTGGAACCAGGTCCGCTGGCCCCGCACCAGCAGGTGCAAGTGTGGCACGCGGGTGCCGTCGAGCAGTGGTACGCCGTCGAGCTTACAGCCGACACCATCTCCGGCATCCCGATCTCCGCGCCCGACTCATGCGATAGCTGCAGGGGCCGGATGGCCCGGAGCGCTGTGGATTCGGTGCGACTGGGGAATCCGCTTGCGGGGTTCGTGAAGACGGCGGGACTGGCCGTCGCCATCCCCTGGCTGGCGATCGGGGTGGCCTGCAGGTTTCACCAACACTGTCTCTGACAACGCGACGCACCCGGTCTTCGGTCTTGGCCCCTATAGGTGTGGCCTGGCTGGCAATGGGCCGTGCAGGTAGTCTGACCTCATCTGCCGTCTGCCTCTCACCCTCGCAATTCAAGGTGGCTGCTTCACGCTCCGCGGAGGTCCTTCGAATGCTCGTGGTCATGTGGCTGGCAGGCATACTGGCGGGGGCCGTGCACGTACTCATCTTCTGCATGGAGAGCCTCTGGTGGACGACCCCCGGAGTACGGGCGCGCTTCCGTCAGCTCCCTGAACAGGCCGAGGCCACGAAGCTGTTCGCGTTCAATCAAGGATTCTACAATCTGTTTCTGGCCGCCGGTGTGTTCGCGGGATTCGGGCTGGTGGTGACCGGGCACTTCGTTTCAGGCATGACGCTCGCGACCTGGAGCTGCGCGTCCATGCTCGGCGCGGCCATCGTGCTGAGGGCATCGGCGCCGCAGATGCTCCGGGGCGCCATCGTGCAGGGAGCGGCTCCGCTGCTCTTCCTGTTGTTGCGACTGGCTCATTGGGTTGGGTGATGCCACGAATGTCCTCAACGTCGCGCACTTTGGGTTGAACACCCGGCGGCGCTTGCAGCCGCCCTGACGGGCCGTAGACTTCCGCGGATGCGCCTGACTCGAGTGACGGTGATCGCCGCGTCGGCCTCATTCACGGGCATCATCGTCGCGTACCTGGCGGCGCAGACGTACGCCAGCCAGTCCTGGGTGGCGAATACCGCCTTCACCTGGTGCGCGGTCTTCGCGCTCTGGAGCTGCGTCCGCGCGTGGTGGACCATGCCGGCCGACGGACGCCGTGCCTGGCTCGTCATGGGCCTGTGCTGCGCCCTCTGGCTCGCGCCGCAGCTCCGGCTCGACTACGTCATGCTGGTGCAGGGACAGCGCTCCGGCGACCTGGCCGACTTCGCGTCGGTTCCGTATGTCCTGTCCTTCGCCGCCTACTTCTTCGTTTATCCCGGTTTCTTCTTCGCTTTGTCTCACCTCCTCCGCGACAAACCGCGCGAGGGCTTCGACCGCCGGGTGGCGCTCGACATCGCGCTGATCACCCTGACGGTCGGAGGCCTCGGGTACGAGCTCCTGGAATCATCCTATACCGCCTGGCTGGCCCAACCGGTGGCGCACGGCACCCTGCAGTGGCTGGCGATTTTCGGCCTTCCGCTGATGGGCCTGGTGGTCTTCTGGTTGATCCTGCTCCGGATGGTCCGGCGGACGGGCCTCCCCCTCGCGACGGCCGGCGTGGCGGTGATGGGCGTCGTGCTGTTCGCCACCGGCGATGTGACCTACAGCTGGCAGCTGGTGCGCAGCGGCCAGACCAGCATCGGGGGGCCCGTCGACCTGTTGTGGGATGCCGGCCTGCTTCTGGTCGCGGTCGCGGCGTCGTACTCGGCGGCCGAGGCTACGGGGGGGACGCGCATCACGATCTCCGCGGCCCTGTCCCGAACCCTCGCCGTGGTCGTAAGTCTCGCCGGCATCATCGCGGCCGCGCTCCTCGGCATCGCGTTTCCGCGGTCGTTTCCGGAAAGCTCCTGGCTGGTGCTCCTCGGTGGCGGCATCCTGGCGCTGCGCGTGGCCTATACGGTTCACGCCGACTTGAAGTACTCCGGGCTGCTCGAGCAGAAGGCGGAGCGGACGTATGTGGCGCTTCAGGAAAGCGAAGAACGGTACAGCGCCGCCTTCGAAGAGGCGGCCGTCGGCCTCGCGGAAGTGGGTCTCGACGGGCGCATGCTGCGGGCGAACCGGTGCCTGTGCGAAAGTCTGGGATACCGGGCGGACGAGCTGCTGCAGCGGACCGTGATCGACATCACCCATCCGGACGACATTCCCGACACGCGCCGGCTCCTGGGGCGGGTGGCTACCATCCAGGCGCCGCACCGGCAGGAGAAGCGCTACCTCCGCAAGGACGGCTCGGCCATGTGGGCCAACCTCACGACTTCAATCGTGCGGGACGCGGAGCACCGGCCGAAGTTCTTCATCTCCGTCATCGAAGATCTGACCCATCGCAAGCGTCTCGAGCAGCAGCTCCTGCACGCTCAGAAGCTCGAGGCCCTGGGCCAGCTGGCGGGTGGAGTCGCGCACGACTTCAACAACGTCCTGGGCGTCATGCTCGGCTACACCCAGATTGTGGAGCGGACGCTGCCGGATGGGGATCCCCGGCGGGCCGACGTGGGCGAGATCCGGAAAGCCGGGTTGCGGGCTGCCGACCTCATCGGACAGCTCCTGGCCTTCGCACGCAAGAGCGAATCGTTGCCGCAGGTGATCGACCTCAACCCCCTCGTCGCCGGCCTCGACCGCATTCTGCCGCGCGTCCTGGGCGAGAACATCGTGCTGCACATCGATCTCGAGCCGAAGCTGCCGCCGGTCAAGGTGGATCCGTCGCAGTTCGAGCAGGTGATGCTCAATCTCGCCATCAACGCGCGCGATGCGATGCCGGAGGGCGGGACGCTGTCCATCGAGACGGACGTGGTGTGGCTCGATCACGACTACGTGCAGCGCCATCCCGATTCCCGGGCGGGCCGGCACGTGATGATCGCCGTCTCGGACACGGGCACCGGAATTCCCCGGGACGTGTTGGGCCGCATCTTCGAGCCGTTTTTCACGACGAAGGGCGCGGGACGCGGTACGGGCCTCGGTCTCGCGATGTGCTACGGCATCGTCAAGCAGGCGGGGGGTAACATCTGGGCGTACAGCGAACCGGGCGAAGGGACGACGTTCCGGCTGTATTTGCCGACCGTGGGCGGGGAAGTGACCATGGTACCCGAGGTCGCTCGCGGCGGAGAGCTCCCGCGCGGCACCGAGCTCGTCCTCGTCGCGGAAGATGACCCGCAGCTCCGGCAGCTCAACGAGCGCATCCTCCGGGAGTGCGGCTACGAGGTGCTCGTCGCCGAGGATGGAGAAGAAGCGCTGGAGCTGGCCCGCCGCGCGGGCCGGCCCGTGGACATCCTCGTGACCGACATGGTGATGCCGGACATGAGCGGGCTGCAGGTGGCGGAGCAGCTGCTCCGGAGCCTGCCGGATCTGAAGGTGCTCTGCGTGACGGGTTACGCGGCCCACCGCACGCTCGGGACCGTGCGGGCGCGGGGGTTCGGCCTGCTGCAGAAGCCGTTCACGACCGACGAACTGGCCCGCCGGGTTCGGAATGTGCTGGACGGACGGACGTCCGGGAGTACCTCTGCCGCCCGCTGAGCCGAACATCGACTTCGTAGGCTCCATCCCGGCGTTGTACGATGAGTTTCTCGGGCCGGTCCTCTTCACGCGGTATGCCGACGACCTCACGTCCCGCATCCGGTCACGGGTGAAGGCCGGCCGCCTGCTCGAAACCGCCTGCGGGACGGGGCTGGTCACCCGCCGGCTCGACCGGGCCCTCCCGCCTGAAGTCCGAATCGTGGCGACCGATCTGAGCGAGGCCATGCTGGGCTACGCGAACACGAAAACGCCCCCATCGGCACGGCTCGAATGGCGGACCGCGGACGCGGCGGCGCTGCCGTTCCTCGAAGCGTCGTTCGACGGATTGCTCAACCAGTTTGGATGGATGTTCGTCCCCGACAAGGCGCTGGCGTTCCGCGAGGCGCGTCGTGTGCTCAAGGGCCGTGGCGCGTTGGCGTTCAACGTGTGGGGCACCATGGAGGAAAATCCGTTTTCCCTGATCGCGCACGCCACCATCGCGTCATTCTTCACGTCCAATCCCCCGGCATTTTACCAGGTGCCCTTCGGCTATAACGACCGGACCCTGCTCGAGGGGCATATGCGGGAGGCCGGCTTCACGGACATCAGTCTCGAGCCCGTGAAGCAGGAGCTGCGGGCGGATTCCGCGCGCGGGTTTGCCCGCGGCCTGGTGGAGGGGAATCCGGTGGTGGCTGCGATCCGGGAGGCCGGCGTGCCGGTGGGTGACGTCGTCGATGCCGTCACCCGGGTGCTGGCGAAGGAAGGGGGCGAGGCCCCCTTCCGTTCGACCATGGTGGCGCTGGTGGGGACGGCTCAGGCGGGCTGACGCACAGTCAGTTGACCGTGACGATGCCCGTCATGCCGGCGTGAATGGTGCAGTGGTAATTGAACGTGCCGGGATTGGCGAATACGAAGACGAATCGGTTGCCGGCGGGCAGCGTGGTGTTGAACGACGTCCCGTCATCCGACGTCACCGTGTGGGTGAACGAGGCCACGTTCTCCCAACAGACCGACTGGCCGTGCGTAATGGTGACGTGATTCGGAGAGAAATTGAGCGACCCGGTCGCGTTGACGTTCGCGGCCGCACCGCTGGATCCGCACGACTGGGCCGGACTGGTGGAGCTCGAGCAGGCCGCAGCGAGCAGCAGGCCGGCGATCCCCAGTCCTAGAATGAGGCGCATGAGTGTGTTGCCCCTGTGAAGGAAGTACGTCAGTAAGAATGGTGCATACCCAACTGACCCGGAGTTTACTCATGAAGGTCACCTCGCTCGGCGCCGTCCTCGTCACTCTGGCCGCCGTTCCGGCCCTGGCCGCACAGAACTCTGACACGCTCCTGTCCGCGCTGAAGGAGCCGGCGGCGGGTGGCTTCGCCCCTCTTGCTCCGGCGCCGCCGGGCCACCCCGTGCTGCTCAAGCCGGACCGGGTGTTCGACGCGCTCGGCGAGGAGGCACATGCGGGATGGGTCGTGCTGGTGCAGGGGGACTCCATCGCCGCCGTCGGTCCGGCGGATCAGGTGCATGCGCCGAAGGGCACGGAGACGATCGCGCTGCCGGGGACCACGCTCTTGCCCGGGCTGATCGACGCGCACTCACACGTTCTCCTGCACCCTTACAACGAGACGCTCTGGAACGACCAGGTGCTGAAGGAGCCGCCCGACTACCGCGTGGTGGAGGCGGTGCTCCACCTCCGCAACACCTTGATGGAAGGCTTTACGACGCTGCGCGACCTCGGCACCGAAGGGGCGGGATTCGCGGACGTGTCACTCAAGCGCGCGGTGGCCGAGGGATTGATTCCGGGGCCGAGGCTCGAGGTGGCGACGCGGGCGATCGTGGCCACCGGGAGTTATGGTCCCGGGCCGCGCGGCTTCCGGCCCGACCTGGACCTCCCGCAGGGCGGGCAGGCGGTGAGCGGAGTCCCCGAGGTCCTCGCCGCCGTCCGGGAGCAGGCGGCGCGGGGCGCCGACTGGATCAAGGTCTACGCGGACTACGGGCGGGGCCCCGGTGGCCGGGCGGTTCCGACCTTCACCCAGGAGGAGTTGAACGCGCTGGTGGCGGAGGCCCATTCGTCGGGCCGGCCGGTGGCCGCCCACGCCAGCACGGACGAAGGGATGCGGCGGGCCATACTCGCGGGCGTCAACACCATCGAGCACGGATTTGGAGGCAGCGATTCGGTGTTCCGGTTGATGGCGCAGCATGGCGTGGCCTACCTGCCCACGCTCACGGCGGTCGAGGCCTATGCGGAGTACTTCGACGGGTACCGCCGTGGCCAGCCGGCCACGGCCAGCATGCGTGAGGCGGCGGGGGCATTCCAGATGGCCATGAAGAACGGCGTCACGATCGGCTGCGGGAGTGACGTCGGCGTGTTCACGCACGGGACGAACGCCCGTGAGCTCGAGTGGATGGTGCGGGACGGAATGCGCCCGGCGCAGGCCCTCCTCGCCGCGACCGCGGTGGATGCCAGAATTCTCGGGCTGGACAAGGTGATCGGTCGCGTGGCTCCCGGCCTGCGGGCGGACCTGGTCGCCGTCACCGGAGATCCGACCAGGGAGATTGCGGCGGTCGAACGCGTCAGGTTCGTCATGAAAAACGGGACGATCTACCGGACGCCGTAACTACTCGTAGCGCAGCGCCTCGATGGGGTCGAGGGTGGCGGCCTGGCGGGCGGGCCAGACGCCGAAGAACAACCCGACCGCGGTGCTCACGCCGAACGAGCCGACCACCGCGGCGGGGGAAATCAGCGTGTTCCAGTGCGCGAGCAATGAAAGCGCGACGGCACCCGCCGATCCTACCAGGATGCCCGTGAGGCCTCCCAGGGCGCAGAGCACGACGGCCTCCACGAGAAACTGCACCAGAATGTTCCCACCGGTGGCGCCCAGCGCCTTCCGGACCCCGATCTCGCGCGTCCGCTCTTTCACCGACACCAGCATGATGTTCATGATGCCGATGCCTCCGACGAGCAGGCTCACGGACGCCACGCCCGCCAGGAGCGCGCCGAACGTCGCCGACGTCTCCTGGAAGGTCGAGAGGACGTCAAGCGCGCTGCGGATCCGGAAGTTGTCGGGGTCTCCCGGACGGATGTGGTGCTGCCGGCGGAGCACGCGCTCGATAGAAATCATCGCCAGTGGTATCGAGTCGGCGTCGGCGGCACTGATCGTGATGGTCCGCAGGCGATCGGTGCCGATGAGGCGGTACCGGGCAGTCTGGAAGGGCACCAGGAGGTCGTCATCGCTCGAGCCGAACCCCGTGGTCCCCCTTTCGGCCAGAACGCCGAGGACCTCGAATGGGAGTCCACGAATCCAGAGGGTGTTCCCGACGAGCTGTTGGGGGGTCGTCTTGAGCAAGGTCGGGATCAGGGATTCGACTACGACATACCGCTTTCGCTCGGCCGCTTCGCCGGGCGTGAACATCCGGCCCACCGCGAACTGATAGTTCCTGACGACGACGAAATCGGGCGTGGTGCCGATCACGTCCTCGTGGATGTTCTGGTTCCCGAACTGGATCTGGAATCCCCCCTGCAGCTCGGGGACCACGTCCGTCACGAAGCGGGCATGGTTCACGAGGGCGGTGTCATCGGCGTAGGTCAAGGAGATCGAGCCGGCCATCGCGACGCCGCCGCGGAAGTCCTGGCCGGGCTGGACCGAGAGCAGCGTGGGTCCGAGGGCCTGGATTCGGTCTTGAATGGCCTGCCGGGCGCCGGCGCCGAGCGCGACCATGGTGATGACCGCGCCGACACCGATGGTGAGGCCGAGGGTCGTGAGGAGAGAGCGCAGCTTGTTCGCCCGCAGAGCTGCGAGCGACACCCGCACGGTCTCCCAGAACATCATGCGATTCGGGGACATCACGCCGGGAAGTTATCCGGCAGACCTTACTTGCTCCTGACGCCTAGAAGCCCGTGAAACCGATGCCGAAGCGGAAGGGATGCGTCGGGTAGTGTGACAGCTGCCACGTGCAGGAGATGGCGATGTCGAGGGGCGTCAGGAACGGCGTGAGGTGTCCGAGCGTGAACCCGGCCTCGGTGTAGGGATGACCGGCGGTGAAGAGCGTCGTGTCTCCGGGAGCCGGGAGCTCCGAGTGCAGCACGCTCCAGAATGCCCCGCCATGCAGGCTCAGGGTGGCGGGGACCAGAGGGAGACGCCCGAAATCATGGCGGAGGAGAATCATCGCGGCCCGGGTGCCCGCGAACTCCCCCCGGGCCAGCGTGTTGAACGCCGAGCCTTCGGCGGCCAGCACCTGAATTCCATAGCCGACGGTGAAGTATTGTTGGGGCGGCGTGAACCCGGTCGACAGGCCACCCACTGCCGTGAGCGTCGTCACGCCGGCGTTCCCCCAGCGCTGCTGGTGCTCCAGCCGCACCGAGTAACGGCGGAAAGAGTAGTCACTGCCCAGGATGTCGTGCGCACTGACATCCACACGCACTGCGACGCTGGTCCAGCTCCCCCCCGCCATCATCCCGTCACCCAGGCGACTGCGCACCAGCTGCCGTGAGTCGAAGGTGACCGTTCCTCCGATCAGGCGCAGGTGACCGTCCGCGATGGGCGGATTGGGCACGGGTGGGAACCGCGTCGGCCGGAATCCCGAGTTGGGGAGTGTGTCGAGCGTGGACTGATGTGCGTCGTCGTAGCGGAGCTCGACCCGGGTGTAGGGGAGGACACGGATGCCGGCAGACAGCAGCAGGCCGCGGTCCCGGTAGTACTCGTTCGGGTCCACGCGGTTCACGAAGGCGCTGGCGGTGGCGTCGTAGCTGACCGGAACCAGGGACGGCCAGCTCGAGGACTCATCGTGGTAGGTGGCGCCCACCCACAACTGGTTCGGCTGCGAAATGGTCACCCGCGTGCCGGCCCGGTACTGCCAGGATTTTCGACCGAGGGCGTAGCCCAGCTTGGTGGAGAACTGCAGCGTGGGGTTCACGTGCCAGTCATGGGCCACCCCGAAATAGAGGCCATCCACTCTATTGTAGTGGCCGAACCCCGGCCCGAACGCGGCATCCGAGACCCGCTCGGCGTCCCGGACCACGCGGGGCACGAGACGGGGATGCAGCTCCAGAGAATCCTGCTCCGCCCAGGCCGCCTGCTCGGCCGGTGACAACGGGGCCGCTCCAGGAGCCGACCACATCCCGGTGTCGGAGCGCAGCGCGTTGACGCGCGAGATCCGGCGGACCTCGGCGATGTCCGGGGGGTGCACGGCCGAGTCGGAGCGGAAGCCCGAGAGCGTCGCCACTTCCTCGAACTGTACGGAGCGCGGGAACTCCGGCATCGGCATTCCGGCGACCGTGCGGGGGAGCCAGCGGGCCGACAGGCGCCGCTCCAGGTGGCCACTCAGGCGGATCTGGCTGGGCACGGTGCCGCCGGCCGTGTCCGAAAAGACCTCCTGGTAGCGCAGGCCACTGACTCCGGGGTACCGCACGGCCGCGTTGGCGAGCAGGTCCATGCCGATCACGTCGTACGTCGAATCCCGGAGGTCCACGGTCCCGTCGAACCGGGGGGTCGCTCCCCGTCCCCGTACGACGATGCGCAGGATGCGGACGGTTCCTTCCATAATGGTGTCGAGACGCGGGAAGTCGTAGTCGCGGAGGCCCTCCCGTCCCACCGGCAGCGGCACTTGATAGGTGCGCAGCTGGCGGGCGTTGGCCACGAGCCGGGGTCCGTGGGTCCCGCCGGCGCCCGGGTCGGCCCCGTCGGTGATGGTTACGAAGTCGCGCTGGAAGTGCTCGATCTCGTCGACCGTGGCGGGGGGACGCCCGATGCCGCCATCGCCGGGGCGATGGCGCGCGTCGATCGTCTCCTGGAACCGGTCGGGGGATTGCCAGTAGGCCGTGATCTCCGATTCGGTCAGGAGCAGCACCGACGCGGCCGAGTCGGGCGGGGCGGCGAGGTCGAACGCCGCGGTCTTGATGTAGGCGTCGTAGCGGCAGGGAAGCGCCCCGGCGAGCGTGGCCTGCCGGCGGGCGATGGCCATCGCCATCACTCCGCGCGGGCCGGGGTCGAGTGGCGACTGTGCGACAGCCGGCGCCGGGTGAGCGACGGCGAGCGCCAGCCCCAGCAGTGTCCAATCGGGAAGGCGGACCATCGATGTGATAATACCGCCGGACACGCCGGATGTCCCGTTGGACACGTTCCACTCCGGAGTCGATCTTGAACTGCGTGGTCCATGG
>DATEGY010000270.1:0-6895 GCA_035279865.1 Gemmatimonadales bacterium
GGATGGTGAATCCCGATCCCCAGGTCGCGCTGAAGGCGGTGCCGCGCCGGATCACGTCCTTCATCATGTCCACCATCAGCCACGTGTGCGAGGAGTCCATCACCTCGGTGCGGTCCGCGGACGACCGGAAGAGGACGTTGCCCTTCGCGTCTTCCACGTAGTCGATGCCGTACGGAGCGGCCCGCGTACCGAGCGTCGCGAACGCCGTGTACGCCGAGGCCATCTCGAGCGGTCGGACGGTGGCCGAGCCGATGTGGATGGACGGCACGTTCGGGATCGGGGTCGTGAGCCCGTACCGGCGCGCTTCGCCGATCACGGTCTGCTCCCCGAGCGACATACCCAGCTTGATGGTGGCGAGGTTGCGTGACCCGTAGAGCGCGCGCCGCATGGGGATGGCGCCCCAGGTGGAGTCGTCGTCGTCCTTCGGGTTCCAGGGCTGGCTGTCTTTCTGCAAAATGGGCTGCGACAGCGGTGTGTCGTCGAGGATCTCCGTGACCGGGTGCCCGGCGCGGATCGCCGCCGAGTACACGAAGGGCTTGAAGGTGGATCCCGCCTGCCGCAGGGCCTGGGTGACGCGGTTGTACTTGGAGTCGTCGAAATCCCGGCCGCCCACCATGGCCAGGATGGCGCCGGTGTGGACGTCGAGGGAGACGAGCGCCCCCTGCAGATACTGGGTGAATCCGCTGGGGTTCTCGCCGGACGCCTTCTGGTTCTCGAGGACGTCGCGATAGGTCTTGCCGGGGAACTTGTTTCCGGAATAGACCCCCGATTCGATCGTCTCGAGCTGGTTCTCGACCGCCCGCTCGGCGGCGTCCTGCATGTCGAGATCGAGCGTAGTGTGAATCCGGAGTCCGCCATTGTAGAGCGCCTGGCCGAACTGGGCCTCCAGGGTCTGGCGGATCCACTCGACGAAATACGGGGCCACGTCTCCGTACGCCGTGCGGTTGTTGGTCAGGACCAGCGGGTACGCCTTCCACAGCTCCGCGTCTTCGGGCGTGAGGAGGCCCTGATCGCGCATCAGGTCGAGGACCACATTCCGGCGGCGGACGGCGCGGTCGGGATGGAGCCGGGGATTGTACGACGCGGGCGCCTTGGGGAGCGCGGCCAGTGTCGCCGCCTCCGCGACATTCAGGTCCTTCGCCGGCTTCCCGAAGTACACCTGCGCCGCCGCGTCCACGCCGTGCGCGCCGGAGCCCAGGTCGATCTGGTTGAGGTAGAGCTCGAGGATCGTGTCCTTGGGAAAATTCCGCTCGATCTCCACCGCCACCCGCGCTTCCTTGAGCTTCCGGGTGAGGGTCTTGTCACGGGAGATCTGGTCGGTGAACACGTTCCGGGCCAGCTGCATCGTGATGGTCGAGAATCCCTGGCTGTAACCCAGCGACAGGATGTCGGCCTTCAGGGCGCCCAGGATGCGCCAGTAGTCGATTCCGTGATGCCGGTAGAAGCGCTTGTCCTCCGTCGCGATGAACGCCTGGCGGACGGACAGCGGGATATCGGTGAGCTTCAGCACCGTGCGACGCTCGAGCCCCAGCTCCGCGATCAGGCGGCCGTCGGCGGCGTAGACTTTGGCGGACTGCGACGGACCCGACTGAATGAGGCGCGAGATGGAGGGGCAGCGCGTCCCGGCGCAGACCCGGCTCCACGATCCATAGGCGCCACCCGCCACGAAGCAGCAGCCCACCAGCGCGATCAGGATGACGCGTCCCCGGGTGAGCGAACGCGGCCACCAGGCGGGAGCGCGGGAGGGAGAGGAAGAGAGGGGAGCGGTCATCGTCGTTTAACAACCTACTGACGCGGGTGAGCGCTTGCCAGCGCCGGAGGGCGCTCTTACGATTCGCCGCCATATGACGCTTCTGGACGAGCTCCGCTGGCGCGGATTCGTGCACGACGCCACCCGGGAGCTGGCGGGACACCTGGCCGAGGGCTCGCGCACCGCGTACTGCGGCTTCGACCCCACCGCGCCATCGCTCCAGGTCGGCAACCTCATGCCGATCATGCTCCTCGCGCAACTCCAGCGCGCGGGGCACCGGCCCATCGCGCTGATGGGGGGCGGCACCGGCCTGATCGGCGATCCCTCGGGCAAGCGCAGCGAGCGGCCTCTGCTCTCCAAGGAACAGATCCGCGGCAATCTCCAGCGCCAGCGCGACCAGATGGCCCGGTTTCTCAACTTCGATCCGGGCCCCGCGTCGGCCCTGCTGCTGGACAACGCCAAGTGGCTGGTGGAGCAGCGGCTCGTCGATTTCCTGCGGGACATCGGCAAGCACTTCTCCGTCAACGTGATGCTCCAGAAAGAATCGGTGCAGGCGCGGCTCGAAGGCGGGCTCTCATACACCGAATTCAGCTACATGCTGCTCCAGTCCTATGACTTCCTTCATCTGTTCCGGGAACAGCACTGCACCCTCCAGGTGGGGGGCTCGGATCAGTGGGGCAACATCACCGCGGGCGTCGACCTCATCCGGCGCGTCGATGGAGGCGAGGCACACGCGCTGGTCGCGCCGCTGATCACCACGGCGTCGGGCGCGAAGTTCGGGAAATCCGAAGGCGAGTCGATCTGGCTCGACCCCGAGATGACGTCCCCGTACCGCTTCTTCCAATTCTGGCTGAACACCGATGACCGTGACGCGGTCGGGTACCTCAAGACCTTCACGTTCCTCGAGCGGAAGGACATCGAATCGCTGGAAGGGCAGCTGAAGAGCAATCCGGGCGACCGGGCCGCGCAGACGGCCCTCGCCCGGAGCGTCACCGAGATGGTGCACGGCCCGGACGCGCTCGCGAGTGTGGTGAGTGCGTCGCAGGTGCTGTTCGGAGATTTCGATCCGCGGAAGGCTCCCGCGGGGGTGTTCGGAATCCTCGCCGGGGAAGTCCCGACCGCCGAGTCCCCTTCGGCGAGCCCGACGCTGGTGGAGGCGGTCGTGGCAGCGGGGCTCGCGAAGTCGAACGGCGAGGCGCGCCGGTCCATCGAGCAAGGCGGGATCTACCTGAACCAGCAGCGGGAAAACGACGTGAACCGGAAGCTTGCCGCCACCGACTGGATCGGGGGCTTTGCGCTCCTCCGCAAAGGCAAGAAAGACTACGCCCTGCTCAAGCTGAAAGGCTGACGGTGGTCCTCGGGCACTTCGCGGTCGGATTCGCGTCCAAGCGCGCGGCCCCGAACGCCTCCCTCGGCGCCCTGATGGCGGCGCCCCTCCTGGCCGACCTGCTCTGGCCGATCTTCCTGCTCCTCGGCTGGGAACACGTGCAGATCGTACCCCAGGGCAAGACGTTCCACGTGCTGGCCTTCACGTCCTACCCGTGGTCGCACAGCCTGGAAATGGGCATCGTGTGGGGAATCGTCTTCGGTGGGCTCTACGGGGTCCTTACCCGGTATCGGGCCGGCGCGATCGTGATCGGCCTGGGCGTCGTGAGCCACTGGGTCCTGGACGTCATCGTCCACGTGCCGGACCTGCCCCTCACCACCACCGGCTCCACCCGGCTGGGACTCGGCCTCTGGAACTCCGTCCCGGTGACGCTCGCGATCGAATACCTCCTGCTGGCGGCCGGGGTGTGGATCTACGTCCACACCACCCGCCCGCGCGACGGCGTGGGCCGCTGGAGTTTCCGGGTGTTCGTGGGATTCATCGCGGCCTTCTACGCGCTGACCCTCAACTCAGGGGCACCGCCGTCCGTCACGGCGCTGGCGGTCATGACCCTGGCCCTGTGGCTCTTCCCGCTGTGGGCGTGGTGGTTCGACAAGCACCGACTGTCCCAGGCCGGAGGCCTGGGCTCGGCGCAGCCCCGCGCTTGAGCGCAACGTCGTGCCGAGCCCGCCCTTCAGGGTGGGAAGGGATCTACAGCTGGTCGTGCAGCACGTCGTCGAGCACCTCGACGACCTTTTCCATCTCTTCGACGGTGTTGTAGAAATGCGGCGAGAGCCGGATCGCGCCCTCGCGCAGGGCGCAGACCACGCGCGCCTTCTTCACCTGGTGGAAGGCTTCGGCGGCTTTGGGCGGCGCGACGCAGAGAATGGCCGAGCGGTGCCGCTCGTCCCGGGGTGACGCAATCCGGACGCCGTGCTGGTCGGCCCACTTGAGGATCGGCTGATGCAGGGACTGGGTCACTTCCACGATGTTGCGGAGCCCCACTTCCTCGATGAGCTCGAGTGAGGTCGCGAACCCCAGAATGTCCTGATACGGCAGCGTGATCATCTCGAACCGGCGAGCGTCTTCGCGAAACACCGGATTGTATTCCACCAGGTGCGAGAAGTCGTCGGTGCCCTCGAACGCCATCCAGCTGACGACCGCGGGCTCGAGCTTCGCAATCAGCTCCTTGCGGACGTAGACGAACCCCGACCCCCAGGGCGACAGCAGCCACTTCTGACCGCCGCAGGACATGATGTCCACCGGCATATCCTTCACGTCGAGGGGCGAGTTGCCGATCCCCTGGATCGCATCGACGACGAAGTAGGACCCGTTCGCCTTGGCCGCGGCGCCCAGCTTCTTGAGATCGGCCCGGAACCCGTTCGAGAACTGCACGAACGACATCGCGAGCACGCGGACCTTCGGATCGCGCAACCGCTCCAGAATCCGTGCCTCGTCCGGGAACCCATCCTTGGTCGTCGGCACTTTCTCGATCGTGACTCCCCGCTTCTCCAGCATCAGCCACGGATACATGTTGGCCGGGAATTCCCGGTCCGACACCAGTACCACCTCACCAGCTTCGATCGGCAGCGACGTGGCCGCGACGTTCAGTCCGTATGTCGTGTTGGTCGCGAGGGCGATCTCTGCCGCCTCGGCGTTGATCAGCCGGGCGACCGCCTCGCGAGTGGCGGCCAGGCCCGCGAAGATGTCGCGGTCGGGAAGGAGATGCGGAGCGGTGCGTTTGGCGTTGAACTGGTCCAGAAACCTGCGGGTGCGCTCCGGGAGGGGACCGATCGAGGCGTTGTTCAAATAGACCGTATCCGCAGTCCACGGAAATTCCGTGGTTCGCAGGGTGCGCAGGGATTCGCGCACGGCTTTCACGCGGGTCGGATGCGAAACGACATCGGTCATGAGGCGGCCTCGCGCCCTAGTGGCGCATGTGCTGGGGACTCTTCTACCTTACCCGGAGAGTACCTCTCGAAACAAGCGGATACCAAGGTGAACGACGGCACCGAATTCACCCTCGTCCTGGGCGGGGGCGGCATGAAAGGACTGGCCCACATCGGCGTGCTGCAGGCGCTGGTGGAGCGGGGTCTCCGGCCGTCGCACATCATCGGGTCCAGTGTCGGGTCACTGATCGGAGCGGCCTGGGCGTCGGGGCGCAGCATCCCCGAGCTCAAGGACATGGCCCTCGCCTTGAAGCGGAAAGACGTCTTCGTCGTCGCCCATGCCGACATGGCGTTCAAGCGCATGCATTCCCCCGCGCTCTTCCGCCGTGAACCCCTCGAGCACCTCATCCGTTCGCTGGTGGGCGATGCGACCTTCGCCGATCTGGATCCGCCGGTGATCGTCAACACGGTGGACATCAACTCCGGCATGCAGGTGCTCTGGGGCCTGCACGGCCTCGCCGACGCGCCGCTGGTGGACGCAATCTTCGGGTCCTGCGCCCTGCCCGGCTGGCTCCCGCCCCGCGAGATCAACGGCCGCTACTATGTCGACGGCGCGACCGCCGACAACCTCCCGATCGGCGCCTCGCGCGCGGTATCGGGCGGGATGGTCCTCGCCGTCGATGTGTCGGCGTCGACCGCCCTCAGAGAGGACACCCAGGAGGAGGGGTTCGCCTCGGTGTTCGCCCGGGCGACGGAAATCGCGATGCAGACCCTGCTGGAGCTCAGGCTCCGCGAATGGTCCACGCCGCCGCTCTTCTACATCCATCCCCGGGTGGCGCACATCAAGATGTTTTCGTTCAGTCACCTCCGGGAGCTGGTCGAAGAGGGCTACCGCGCCACCATCGCGGCCCTCGACCGCCCGTCGGAGTGGCCGGCACCGGGGGCGGTCGGGGTATTCCCCAAGCGCCGCGTGGTCGTCCGCGTGGAGCGCGACCGCTGCATCGGCTGCGGGCAATGCCTGGTGCAGGCCCCGCACGGGATGTTCGTGCTGGACAACGACCGCAAGGCGGTGGTCACCGCGCCGGAGCAGGAGTGGTCTCCGGCCGACGGAGGTTTCATCCGTCACTGCCCCACGTACGCCATCAGCGCGCGCCCGGTCCCGCAGGCCGTCGAGCGCGCCCAAGCCTAGAGGATCCCAGCATGGTTTCGGAAGGAAAGTCCGCGCCCGCCTTCACGCTCGACACCGACTCGGGCGAGACGTTGTCCCTGAAGGACCTGAAGGGACGCCCCGTCGTCCTTTACTTCTATCCGAAAGACGACACGCCCGGCTGCACCGTCGAAGCGTGCGAATTCCGCGACGCGTTCCCGCGCTTCAAGGGCACCAAGGCGGTGATCCTCGGCATCTCGCCCGACTCGGTGAAGAGCCACCAGAAGTTCAAGGAGAAGTTCGACCTGCCTTTCACGCTGCTCGCGGACGAGGATCATGCGATCGCCGAGAAGTACGGGGTGTGGCAGAAGAAGTCGATGTACGGACGGACCTACATGGGAATCGCGCGCACCACGTTCCTCATCGACAAGGACGGGAAGGTCGCGAAGGTGTTCGAGAAGGTGAAGCCGAAGGGACACGCCGAAGAGGTCGAACAGGCGATCGACGCGCTCTAGCCGGGCCGGGCCGGCCGCCGGAACTCCCGGTCGATGTCGATCAGGTCCTTCGCGACGCGATCCCAGTTGTAGTACTTCTCCACCGCGACCCGCCCCGCCGCGCCCAGCTTTTTCCGGAGCTGCTCGTCCGCCAAGAGCCGGTTCACCCCCTCCGCGACCGCGGCCGGCTGGTCGGGATCGACCAGGATTCCCGTCTCGCCGTCGCGTACCGCGTCCGGCACTCCCCCC
>DATEGY010000271.1:0-9452 GCA_035279865.1 Gemmatimonadales bacterium
GGTAGAAGAGGGCGCGAACGATGAGCGGCACCCCGACCGCACCCGGAACCACCCAGTACGCAACGGGGGGCAGGTCCTTCCACAGCGGGAGGTTCGCGCCGTTGTCCACGTAGAACGCGGTCAGGAGGAGGACATAGGAAAGACCCATCCCCCCAATATGCAGCCTCACCCAGTTGTGCCACCGTCGCCGCACGGCCGTACGCCCCAGAGACGCCGCGGCGAAGGACAGCGCCCCAAGCAGAAAGAGGGGGTAGTCCTCAGGCGCGCCGCGCGAGTGCATGCGCGGCGGTGCTCGCAGACGGCATCACAGAGACCGAGCGGCCGCACGGCCACCGCGGGCTTGCCTCTCTTCGCCCCCTCCCGGCGGGGCCTTTCCGGACCCTGAGAAGCCCGGAGCCAGGCGATCATTGCTCGCCGCCACGCGCGGACCGCTCGACGAAGCGACCGTGGGAAACGCCGGGGCCCCTTACTTGCTGACCGGCGCGGACAGCCGGATTCCCCCGTGCGGACCGGGCCATTGCCGTCGAGTGGCGGCCCGGTGCGCCACCCCCCCGGCATCTCGGGGACCAAGGACGCGATGTCGGACGGGAGAGGAGAGGACGATCGACGTCGCGGGCTGACCGTATGCCATTAGCCGCTCCAGCAGCGCCTCGAGCTCGCGGACGGAAGGGACGGTGACCTTCGCGATATACGACTCTCCGCTGGTCACGCGGTGGCACTCCAGCACTTCCGGGAGCCGCCTTGCCAGCACGGTGAACTGCACGGACTTCTCCTGTCCGAACGTGGCGATGCGCACAAATGCCACGAGCGGCAGGTCGAGCGCCGCGAGGTTGAGATCTGCCCGGTATGCGGTAATCACCTCGGCGGCTTCGAGGCGCCGCACCCGTTCGGCCACCGCCGGCGGCGTAAGCGCGGTCAGACGGCCGAGATCGCTGTAGCTCACGCGCGCGTTCTTCTGAAGGCCCCGCAGGATCCGCCAGTCCACGCCATCCAACGGTTTCTTCCGATTCAAAGGCGCTCGCCCCTTTTCGTTGTGGTTCGTTAGGCCGGCAGGCTCGATTCCTCCGTGCGGTTTCGCCCGGCCCCGACGTCGTCGACTATAAGCTCGAGGACGTGCGCGTGCGTATATACCGAGGCGTGGCCCTCGTCCAGGCGACCGGGCGGTTCACCCAGCGGGACGGGGCGCTCGAAAAGAGCCGGTACACGGACGTCTACGTACGCGTGGGCGAGGGGTGGAGAGTGGTTTCTGCTCAGATCACGCGGGCCCGCACCTGAGGAAAAGACGACCGGGCGGTTGGGCGGTAGGCCGGAAACCCTTCATCCCTCCGAAACGGTGAGGCGCCTTCGGGTTAACGCCCGTACAGGAGGATCACCGCGCTCGGCACGACGAGCAGCACGGTCATGACCACCACCAGGACGAATGACGGGACGTGTGCGGCCACCGTGCGGCGGTCGAGCGCTTCGAGCAGCATCAACCGCAACCCGTCCAGCGCGTGGTAGATGACCGCCGTCACCAGGGCGATCTCCATGGGGACCAGATACGGCAGGGCGTAGCCGGCGACGGTGCGCTCATAGAGGCCGGGCGCGAGCGGGACGAGGACAACGTCCACAACGTGAACGAGGAGGAATCCAAGGACGCCGAGCCCGGCGACCCGGTTCAACGCAAACGCCCACTGCCCGGGGTAGTTCCACCGGCCGATCGGGACGCGCCGGAGGAGACGTGCTCCCAGCACCGTCACCATGCCGGCCAGCGCGAGGTAGGTCAGTGTGGCCAGCACGACGAGACCGGCGATCAGGGCCGTGGGGATCCAGGTGGCCGCCGAGAGCGGTCCGGGGCCGCTCTCCGGGGCGCGTGGTCCCACGGCAACGGCGGCCGTCCCCAACACCGTAAACAGAACGACCCCCCCGGCGAAGGCCCCGTCGGCCACCGCCCGGGCGGCGGGGCGCCGGATGCGCTCCCTAAGCACCCCGTGCGCCCCCGCCAGGCCGTGCGTGAGGGCCAGCATCAGCAGGACCCAGTCGAACACCCGCCAGGCGGCCCCGGTCCAGCGCCGGCTCACGAACGCCGCGCCCGTATCCGACGGGGCGTGCTGGTAGTGCATGATAAAGAGGTGCCCCAGGACGAAGACGATCATCAGGAGGCCGCTGGCCCGCAGATAGTGCCACGTGAACGCCTGAAGGCTGCGCCCACGGCGGCTAGCGATGGGAGGCGCCCTTTCGAAGCAGATGGATGGAGAGGAGCGGGTTCACCCCGACCGGGCACGCGGTGATGCAGCTGCCGACGTCGTGACACGCGTACACTCCGTCGTCCCCCGAGACGAGGGCCAGGCGGTCACCGCGGGAGGGCTCGCGGACGTCGGCGCTGAGCACGTACGCCCGGTTCAGCGCGGCCGGCCCGAGATAGCCGGGGTTGAGCGCGACCACCGGGCAGGCCGAGTAGCACGCGCCACATGAGATACAGCCGACCTGCTGGTCCACCACTTCGCGCACGCCGGAGTCGGGCCGCACGACGACCGGGTCCGCGATGCGTCCCGTCATCGAGGGGTCCTCGCCGATGTAGAATGGATCGACGGTCCGATACTTCGTGAAGAACGGAGCCATATCCACCACGAGATCCTTGATGACCGGAAGCGAGCGCAGCGGCTCGACATAGACCGCATCGGGGGTGTGCTCCAGCCGGAGGCGGCAGGCGAGGGCCTCGCGGCCGTTCACCACCATCGCGCACGACCCACACATCCCCGCCCGGCACGAGTAGCGAAACCCGAGGGCCCCGTCCAGATGCTCCAGGATCCAGAACAGTCCGTCGAGGACGCTCATCTTTGGCTGCGCGTCCAGCGTATACGCGCGCCAAGACGGGCGCGCGTCGGCATCGGGATCGAACCGCTTGACGTGGAAGATCACAACGGCGAAATGCCCTGGCGCGCTTCGAGATCGCGCGGCCGGAGCCGCGTCAGGCGCACCGGCTCCGTCCACGGCGCGCGCCCGACGGCCTGGTGGATGTTGACCAGCCAGTGCACGTCGTCGCGTTCGGGGAAGTCGCTGCGGGCGTGGGCCCCCCGGCTCTCCCGACGGCAGAGGGCGGCGGTGGCGGTGAGGCGGGCGGCGGTCAGCAGGTTCCGCACGTCGAGCGCCTGCTGCCAGGCGAGGTTCCAGCGCCTCGCGTTCGGCACCGCCGCTCGGGCGGCGCGCTCCTCCAGTTCGCCGATCGCCGCCAGCGCCCGCGTGAGGCCCTGCTCGTTCCGGACGAGTCCGGCGTGTTCCCACATCACATGCAGCAGGCGGTCCCGGATCTGGAACGCGTCCTCGCCGCACCCGCGTTCCAGGGGCGCGCGCGCGGCATCCAGCGCTCCCTCCACCTCGCCTTCGTCCGGCTCCGAGAGGGTCGACTCTGCGCACACCTGCGCCGCCGCCCGGCCGGCGCGCGACCCAAAGACGCATGATTCCGCCACGCCGTTTCCGCCCAAACGGTTTGCCCCGTGCACGCCTCCGGCGTCCTCACCCGCGACCAGGAGCCCCGCCAAAGCGGTGCGGCAATCCACGTCGATCGAGACGCCACCCATGTGGAAGTGGGCCGTCGGGGTCACCTCCACGGCTCCGGTGGTCAGATCGTAGCCCACCTCCGCGCAGCGCTGGAGCATACCCGGGAAGGTGCGGGCGATGAACTCCGCGCCGAGGTGCGAGGCGTCGAGCAGGACCCCGCCCGCCGCCGTGCCGCGCCCGGCCATGATCTCGAGATAACTCGCCCGGGCCACCAGGTCCCGGGTGGCGCGCTCCATCCGAACGGGGTCGTACCGGGCCATGAAGCGCTCGCCCTGGGCGTTGACCATGTGGGCGCCGGCGCCGCGGAGACCTTCTTCCAGCACCATGCCGGACAGACGCGAGGCCCCAGCGAGGAGCCCGGTGGGGTGAAACTGCATCATCTCCATGTCGATCAGGTCGCATCCGGCGCGGTATGCCATCGCGTAGCCGTCCCCCGTCTTCTCCAGCGAGGGCGCGGAGTACGTGTACATCCGCGGGCCGCCGCCGGTCGCGAGGATGGTGACCCGGGCCCGCCCGAGCACGAAGGCGCCGTCCCGCTGCCGCAGCAGGAGCGCGCCCGCGATGCGCGTCCCCGGCCGGTCGTGGATCAGCTCCAGCGCGCGTGTCTCGTCGAGGACCCGGATGTTCCGGGCGAGCAGCTGGTCGTGGAGGCGGCTGACGATCTCGATGCCGGTGAGGTCGCCCCGGTGCACGGTGCGGTCGAACGATTGGCCGGCGAACGCCTTCTGATGGATCCGGCCGTCCTCCCCGCGGTCGAAGAAGCAACCCACTTTCGTCTCCAGCTTGCGGATGACGTCGGGGGCCTCGGAAACGAGGGTCCAGGCCAGGTCCTGATTGTTCAGAAACTGCCCGCCCGCCAGCGTGTCGCGGAAGTGCAGCTCCGGGGAGTCGCCGGGATCCAGCGCGGCGTTGAATCCCCCCTGCACGAGCCGCGTGCACCCGCTCTTGCCGATCAGGCCCTTGGCGGCCACGACGATGTCGAGGCGGGGGTCGGTATCGTAGGCGTGCAGCGCCGCCATCAAGCCCGCGCCACCGCTGCCGAGGATCAAGACGTCGCAGGCGAACTCGCTCCGGTCACGGGTCATCGGGGAGCCCCAGCTTCGCGTACACATCGGCGAGGCGCTGCCGCGCCCGCTGCGCCACGTCGCGGTACATGCTGGCGCCCGTCGCATCCATCGCCACGATCAACGGGCCGAAGGCCCGGACGCGGAATTGCCAGAGAGACTCGGGCATCAGGTCTTCCCAATAGACCCGCTCGATCGCCTCGACCTGCTCGGTCTCGACCGACGCCGCGCCGCCGACGATGGCGAGATACGCGCCGCCGTACCGCGTCAGTGCGGCGCTGCTGGCGTCGGAGAGGCCGCCCTTGCCAATGATCGCCCGGACGCCGTAGTCCCGCAGCACGCCTTCGGTGAAGCGGTCCATGCGCATGCTGGTCGTGGTTCCAACCGTCGTGGGCTCGTAGCCGCTCGGGGCGGCCGCGGACTGCCGGACATTGGGGGCGACGTGCAGCAGGACGCCGCCCCGCAGGTCCGCGGGCGGCGGCTGGCCGTGATCGAAGATGCGGATCAACGTCGCGTCGCGGATCCCCCACACGATGCCGTCGAGCACCACGGCGTCGCCCACGCGGAGGGCCCGGACCGCGTCTTCGCTGAGCGGGGCCTGGAGGCGGTGGTCCACGCTCAGTACCCGATCTCCACCCGGCCGTCGCGGAACAGGCGGGCGCGACGGCGTTCGCCTCGCCAGCACTGCATGTTCACCGCCACCGGGTTGAGGGTGATGTGCGTCCACGCGGTCTCGATATGCAGGTCGAGCGCCGTGGTGTCCCCACCCAGCCCCATCGGGCCGATCCCCGTGCTGTTGATGGCATCGAGCAGCTCGATCTCCAGCGCCGCCACCTGCGGGTCCGGGTTCCGCTGGCCAACCGGCCGGAGCGTCGCCTTCTTCGCCAGCGTGACACATAGATCGGAGGATCCGCCGATCCCCACCCCGACGATCGTCGGCGGGCAGGGCCGGCCCCCGGCGCCGACGCAGGTCTCGAGGACGAACTTCTTCACCCCGGCGATCCCGTCGGCCGGCAGCAGCATCTTCAAGAAGGACATGCTCTCCGAGCCCGACCCCTTCGGCATCATCATGATCTCGATGTGGTCGGCCTCGCCGGAGAACTCCACGTGGACGACCGGCACTAGCTCCCCGCTGCTGGTCTGGCGGTTTTCGCGCCGGACCGGCGAGACGATGCTCGAGCGCAGGGGCGTCTCGGTCGTCGCCCGCTCCACGCCCCGGCGCAGCGCGTCGATCATGCGAGCGCCGTCGATGAGGAACCCGCGCCCGATGGTGATCCAGAAGATCGGAATGCCGGTGTCCTGACACACCAGCGTCTGCTTGCGGTCCGAGATGTCGATCGCCTTGAGCATGGTGGCGAGGATCCCGCGCGCCACCGGGTTCGATTCGCGCGCCTGGGCGTCCCGCAGGCCCTGCCGGATATCGGGCGGGATGTCGATCTGTGCATCCAGGTACAGCCGCCGTCCCAGATCCTCGAACAGGGAGTCGAGTTGGGGAAGGGTCTCTTCCGTCATGCTCCGCCCTCCGTGCGCCTCATTTTGCTGTCTTCATGCCCCAGCGGACGACGGTCCGCTGTTCGATCACACCGAAGACGAGATCCACGGCGATCCCGAGGATCGAGATGACGATCAGGCCCGCACAGATGTCCGGCACGAGCAGGTAGTACCGGGCGTTGTTGTTGGTGTACCAGCCGAGGCCGCCGGTCGAGCCGACGACGCCGAAGACGAGCTCGGCGGCGACGACGGTCCGCCAGCCGAACGCCCACGCCGCCTTGAGGCCGACCAGGATAAACGGTAGCGCCGCCGGCAGCAGCACCCCCGACCATGCGGGAGCGGGACAGGCCCAGATTGCGGGCCACCATCGGTTTCCCCTCTCGCTCGCGCAAGGCGGAATCTGGGCGTCCTCGCCGCCGGGGACGGGGCGCACCCCGCCCGGGATCCCCCGCAGGCCCTGGTGGGCCTTCCGCATTTCTTCCACCGCCTCCTTCCGGGGGCAAAGGAGGATCAACCGGCCGGGCGAACGTGATCTCCGGGCTCCCTTGCAGGGGGACGATGAGCATACAGACCTGATCGATGAAGGAGGGTGCACGGTTAGAAATGGGCAAGGTGGCCGTGATGGGCATCGGCGACTTGGGCGCCACCGTTCTCCGAAGCCTGGCTCAAGCGCGCGAGGTTACGCGCCTTTACGCCCTCGATGTGGACGAGGCCAGGCTGACCGCGGAGGCGGCCGATGCCGGAGCGGTATCGTCGTATGGCGAAGACAGCAGCCCCATCGACCCCGTCGCGGTGGATATGCGAAATGCAGATGCCATGGCGACCGCGCTGGCGCGCATCGACCCCGATGTGATCGTCAATACGGCGACGCTGCAATCGTGGTGGGTGATTACGCAGCTTCCGCAGCCTCTGTGGCGACGGCTGGAGGAACGAGCGCGGTTCGGGCCGTGGTTGCCGATGCACCTGACCCTGGCCCTCAGGCTCATGCAGGCCCTGAAGATGTCCGGATTGGCCCCGGCCGTCGTCAACGTGGCCTTCCCCGACGCGGTCAATCCTGTCCTGGCGGGGCTGGGCCTGGCCCCTACCTGCGGGGCAGGCAATTCTGATCTTCTCCGCGCGGGGGTCCGCTGGGCGGCAGCCCGCCGCCTGCATGTGCCGGTGCGGGACGTGGCGGTGTATTTGCTGGCCCACCATTTCCACGTCGTGTACTTTTGGATGGAGCTGGAGCAGAAGGAATCTCTGGCGGACCACCCCTACTGGCTACGGGTGATGGTCGGCGACGCGGATGTGACTGCCGAACTCGGGGCCGAGTCCTTACTGACCGAGGCCGGCCGAGCACTGCCGCGCGGTCGGGCGATCATGGCGCGCACGGCGGCTTCGGCGGTGGAAAAGGTGCGACACCTGCTCCGGGACAGTGGCGGCCTGAGCCACGCGCCCGGGCCGGCGGGGTTGGCGGGCGGGTACGATGTCCGCCTCGCCCGGTCCGGCGCCAGGGTGGTCCTCCCCCAGGGCGTTTCGGCCCAGCAGGCGCGCGCCATGATGGAGCGGACACAGCGGGGGGACGGCATCGAGTCAATTCGGGCCGACGGAAGCGTGGCGTTTACGAAAACCGCCCACGAGGCGATGCGCGATGTGCTCGGATACGACTGTCCAGTGCTCCGCCCGGACGAAAGCGAGGCGCGCGCCAACGAACTCCGTGCACGCCTCGAGACACTGTCAACCCACAAGGCCTGACGGAGAAAGCGGGGCCCAGGCACCGGTAGACGTCTATACTCCAAACGACCGTGCCACAGCCCATGAGAGCCTTCAGTAGGAGATTGGCGCAGGACGAGCGGTGGCCGCGGCGCCCGGAGTGATCACCGTGGAACGTCGATGGTGAAGCGTTTCCGTCTCATCCATTTCCAATTCAATCGATCGCCGTGGCCCTCGGGTGCCGTTAGGCGAACAGCGGAAGCATCTCGAGTCGCGCGGTCGCGTCGCGCAGCGCCGCCTCGTCCGGCGCCGACGTGAACCGACTTGCCGCGTCGAGCACTTTCGGCAGGAGCGCGGTGTCACCGACGGTGTTCAGGAAAATGCCAGGGCGCGACAGAACCCAGTGGACGGCCAAATCGATATCGCGCTGCTCCTCGAGTGGCTGGTACCAGGTGGCACGCGTATGCTCGCGCCCCCACCAAGGACGACGCGCGATCGACTTGATCGTCTGGACTGCCACATTCCGCCCGCGGCACGTGTCGACGACCCGTTCGAACATCGCGGCGTAGTGGGGGTCCTGCATCATCGCGTAGGTGTACGGCAGCAACACCGAGTCGAAATCGAAGCGCTCAAGGCTGCGGAGATGGGTCGCCGCGATTTGCGTGCCGTGCCCGGTGACGCCGATGTACCGCACCAGGCCCTGTCCGCGCGCCTCGACGCAGGCGTCGAGTGCGCCGCGCGGGCTGAGCGCGGTGTCCCACTCGATCGGGTCCGCGAGGTTATGGAGCTGGATGAGATCGACCCGCTCCACACCCAGACGCTCGAGCGAAAGATGGATCTGGCGCTTCGCCGAATCGTACGTACGCTCTCTCGTCTTGGTGGCGAGGAAGAATCGATCGCGGTGTATCTTCAGCCAGGGGGCGAGCCGAAGCTCAGCGTCGCCGTAGCTCGCGGCGACATCGATATGATTGACCCCGTGGCGGAGGAGCAGATCGAGTGTTCGATCGGCTTCGTCTTGCGAAACCCGCGCCAGCGCCGCCGCGCCGAAGATCGTCCGCGTGCTCTCGTGCCCGGTCCGCCCGAAGGCGAGCGTTGTGATCATGGTCCGCCTCCTTGGAACTGGCCGCATTTCCCCGGACGACCTTCGGCGGGAGGTGCGATCGGTCCTGTGCCCAAATGCTGGGCACCGGGCACCGCCGCTCCGGGCGTCACGTCGCGAAATCGCCGACCCCGGATGGCGGCCACCTGCCGCCAACAGGGTCCCCTCAGGATCGCCAGCCGCCGCACACCGCAGCGCCGCGCAAAATAGCAGGTCACCCCACGGGAGGCCTCTGTGATATTCACCGTGATTCCTCAAGCGGTGGAGCGACTGGGCCGTGTGGATGACGACCGTACTGAGATGCGAGAATCTCAAGACGCGGCGGGCCGTGATTTCAGCGTCCCGCTGGGGGAAGGCGCGTTGTCATGAGCTTCCTGCCTCGGACGCCACGAAGGGGTGATGGGGGTGGCTTGGGGTGCCCTAGGCTGTACTGTTTGGATGCATTGTTAACACTTGGAGGAGTCCCTCCGGTGATGAGAAGAGGGTCACAGCCCAGCCTCCGAATACTCCAACCGAGGCCTCGGAAGCTTCGGGAGGAGGGAGACGGACGTGACCCTCGAGGACAG
>DATEGY010000272.1:0-4580 GCA_035279865.1 Gemmatimonadales bacterium
ATTCCTCGACGCGATCAATCCGACCTTCCCCACCACCGCGAGCCCGAGCCAGGGCCACGTCGTCCCCGGAATCGGCTGGGTGGACACCGACTACCTCGGCATCGACCAGGGCCCCATGCTGGCGATGATCGAGAACTACCGGACGGGCCTGATCTGGACGCTCATGCGGGGGAACCCGCACATCGTCACCGGACTCTGCCGGGCGGGATTCACGGGCGGATGGCTGGCGGGTCGCTGCTAGCGGTCCCCACTCTAAGAGAGTGGGGACGACGAGGGGGATGGCTGGGGGTGTTGCTCCTCGCCTCCTGCCAGGCGCAGGCGGCGACCGACGGAGTGGTCATCGACTTCTGGGGCATGGGACGCGAAGGGGAAGTGGCGCAGCAAATGATGCCGGGATTCGAAGCCGAGCATCCGGGTGTGCACGTGCATGTGCAGCAGATCCCGTGGACCGCCGCCCACGAAAAGCTCCTCACCGCCTACGTCGGTCACGTCTCGCCCGACGTCGCCCAGCTCGGCAACACGTGGGTCCCCGAGTACGTCGCGCTCGGTGCTCTGGTGCCCCTCGACTCCCTTATCAAGCGCACACCGACGGTCAGCTCCAACGACTATTTCGACGGCATCTGGGCGACGAATGTTCTCGAGGACACCGTCTTCGGGATTCCGTGGTACGTGGACACGCGGCTTCTGTTCTACCGGAAGGATCTGCTCCTCCAGGCCGGATTCGCCACGCCCCCGGCGTCGTGGGCACAGTGGATGGCGGCACTCCGCGCCATCAAGGCGCACGACGGCCCCGGACAGTATCCGATCTACATCCCTACCAACGAGTGGCCTCCACCGACCATCCTGGCGCTCGAGTCGGGGTCACCGATTCTGAAAGACGGCGGCCGCTACGGCGCCTTCGAAGACTCTTCCTTCAAGAAGGCCTTCACCTTCTACATCGACTTTTTCAAGGACGGACTCGCGCCGAAGCTCGGCATCAACGAGGTCGGCAACATCTATCAGGAGTTCGAGCGCGGGACCTATGCGATGTGGATCACCGGGCCCTGGAACATCGGTGAGTTCCGGCGGCGCACGCCCCCCGAGTTCCAGGACCAGTGGGCGACCGCGCCGATGCCCGGCCCCACCGGCGAGGCGTCGGGCGTGTCGCTGGCCGGTGGCTCGAGCCTGGTCATCTACAAGGCCTCGAAGCACCCGAAGGAGTCCTGGGAGCTGATCGAGTTCCTGTCGCGCCCCGCGCAGCAGCTCAAGTTCTACCAGCTTACCGGAGATCTACCGGCGCGTCTGGAGGCGTGGCGGGACACGTCCCTCGCCAACGACCCGGCGGCGCGGGCCTTCGAGGAGCAGCTCCAGCGGGTGGTGCCCACGCCCCAGGTGCCGGAGTGGGAGCTCATCGCCACGCGGATCTTCGACTACGGCGAGCAGGTGATCCGCGGCGGCGTCCCCGCCGACACGGCGCTGGCTCGCCTCGACCACGAAGTGAACGACATCCTGGAACGCCGCCGCTGGTTGCTCGACCGTACCAGGAGGATGGGCCGGTGAGCCGCGCCCCGGGAGAGCGCGCCCAGGCGCGGGCCGCCTGGGTCTTCCTCGCCCCCGCGCTCATCCTCATCACCGCCTTCTTCTTCCTGCCCGTCGTCACGGGACTCGCGCTCTCGCTCACCGACTTCGACCTCTACGCCATCGGGCACCCTGAGAACATCCGGATGGTAGGCGCCGCGAATTACCGGGCCCTGGCCCAGGCACCGATGTTCTGGTCGGCCCTCAAAAACACCCTCTACTTCGCGTTCGTCGGCGCCCCGCTGTCGGTTCTGGCCGCGCTCGCGGCCGCACTGCTCGTCAATTCCCGGCTGACCCGGTGGAAAGGGTTCTTCCGGACCGCCTACTTCGCGCCCTTCGTCACCACGCTCGTCGCCGTCGCAATCGTCTGGAAATACCTCTATCACCCCCGCTTCGGGCTCCTCGACGCCGCACTGGGCGCCGCGGGGGTCCACCCCATCGACTGGCTGGGGAACCCCGTGTGGGCCATGCCGGCGATCATCGTCGTCGCGGTCTGGCGGAGTTTCGGCTACAACATGCTGATCTTCATCGCAGGGCTGCAGCGCATTCCCACCGAGCTGCGCGAGGCCGCGGAGCTGGACGGCGCGGGACTCTGGTCGCGGCTCCGGCACGTGACGCTTCCCCAGCTCACCCCGACGTTCGTCTTCGTCGGCGTGATCACCGCCATCGGGTTCTTCCAGCTGTTCGCGGAGCCCTACGTGATGACCGGGGGCGGACCGCTCAACAGCACGCTGTCGATGGTCCTCTACATGTACCAGGAAGGCTTCCGCTGGTGGCGCCTCGGCTCGGCGGCGTCGATCGCGTTCGTGCTCTTCGCGCTCGTGCTCTCGGTGACCGTGCTCCAGCTCCTCTGGCGCCGGGAGGAGACGTGACGAAGCATCGCGGTGCATCCATCGCGCTGCACGTGGCCCTGGGACTCGCGGCCCTCGGCACCCTCTTCCCGCTCCTCTGGATGGTGTCGGGATCGTTCATGGCGACCGGGGAAGCGAACAGCTTCCCGCCCCGCCTCTTCCCCGCCCATCCCACGTTCTCGCACTACGCCGCGCTGTTCACCCGGCTCAATGTCGGGAAGTACTTCCTGAACAGCGTGATCGTGGCGGGGGGCGCGACGGCCATCAGTCTCTTCTTCAACTCCATGGCGGGGTACGCACTCGCCAAGCTCCACTTCAAGGGACGAGCGCAGCTCTTCCGCGTGCTCGTTGCCGGGCTGGTTATTCCGGCCCAAGTCGCCATGCTGCCTCTGTTTCTGGTGCTCCAGGCCATGGGGCTCGTGAACACCTACGTGGGCGCCATGATCCCGGCGATGGCGACGATCTTCGGGATCTTCCTCATCCGGCAGTACGCCATGGGCATCCCCGACGACCTGCTCTCGGCGGCGCGCATGGACGGAGCGGGCGAATTCCGCATCTACTGGTCGATCGTGATGCCCGTGATCAAGCCGATCCTCGCCACGATGGCCCTGTTCACTTTCCTCTCGACCTGGAACGACTTCCTCTGGCCCCTCGTGGCCCTGACCGACGACGCGAAATACACGCTCCCCGTGGCCCTGGCGGGGCTCGCGGGCGAGCATGTGCAGGATACGGAGCTCATGCTGGCGGGGTCGGTCGTGACGGTGCTGCCTGTGCTCATCGCGTTCATCGCGCTGCAGCGCTTCTACGTGGAGGGGATCACGGCGGGGAGCGTCAAACAGTGAGCTCAATCGGCGAGTGCGGCACCTCTCGACTTGATCACATCCCGGTACGCCCTCGCGCTCGCCTTGAGGGTGCGTTGCTGAGTCGTGAAATCGACGTGCACGATGCCGAACCGCTTGGCGTAGCCCAGGCTCCACTCGAAGTTGTCGAGCAGGGACCACGCGAAGTATCCGCGGAGGTCCACGCCCCGGCGCCGGGCCTCGAGTGCCGCGCGCAGGTGATCCCGGTAGTAGGCCACTCGGGGGCCGTCGTCGAGCTTCCCGTCGGTCAGGTGCGGTGGGTCGGGGAATGCAGCGCCATTCTCGGTGACGTAGAGCGGAAGCGCACCGGCGCGCTCCTTCACCCAGAGCAAGGTCTCGGTGAGCCCGGCGGGATACACTTCCCATCCGGTCTCGGTATAGGTCGCGCCGGGCACGCGGACGGGAGACGTCCGGACCGGACGGGCCCCGGGATCGTCGCGCGTCACCCCGCGCGTGTAGTAGTTGATACCCAGGAAGTCGATGGGCTGGGCGATCTTCGGGATGTCCTGCTGGACCCGCTCGTCCCACCCCGGGCCATACACGCCGGCCAGCTCCGCCGGATAGGGGCGCCCGAGCACCGGCTCCAGATACTGCCGGTTCATGTACGCGTCCGCGCGCCGCACCGCCTCCAGGTCCAACGGATCCTGACTGGCCGGATGTTTGGGCTCGATGTTCAGGACGATGCCGATTTTCCCCTTCTGCGCACTCCGGTAGGCCTGCACGGCGGCGCCGTGCGAGAGCAGCAGATGATGAGCCACTCGCGGCGCTTCGAAGATGTTCCGGTGCCCGGGTGCGAGCGCACCGTGCAGGTATCCTCCGTCCACCACCACCCAGGGCTCGTTCAGGGTGGCCCACATCTTCACGCGGTCGCCGAGCGCTTTGAACGCGACCGCCGCGTAATCGGCGAACCAGCCGGTGATGTCGGGGTTGAGCCAGCCACCGCGGTCGTCGAGCGCGGCGGGAAGGTCCCAGTGGTAGAGGGTGACGTTGGGCTGGATGTGCTTCGCGAGGAGCGCGTCCACCAGGCGGCTGTAGAAGTCGAGCCCCGCCTGGTTCACCTTCCCTCGGCCATCGGGAAGAATGCGGCTCCACGAGAGAGAAAAGCGGTACGCGTTGAGCCCCAGCTCCGCCATCAAGAGGACGTCGTCGTTCCAGCGGCGGTAGTGGTCACAGGCGATGTCGCCCGTTTCGCCGCCGGCCGTCAGGCCGGGCGAGTGGGCGAAGCGGTGCCAGATCGAGGGGCCGGCTCCGTCCGCGAGCGGCGACCCTTCCACTTGATAGGCGGATGTGGCGGCCCCCCAAAGGAAATCCT
>DATEGY010000273.1:0-2743 GCA_035279865.1 Gemmatimonadales bacterium
CGTAGGGATAGGAAATCCACGGGACCAGACGATCGGGAAAGCGGTCGCGCAGCCAGCTCCACGACTGCGTGAGCTCCCGGGAGACCTCTTCGTAGGAGAGAGACGGCAGGTACGGGTGACTCCAGGTGTGCGAGCCGAGCGTGATCCCCGGCTTGCCCACGGCGGCCTTGAGCTCGGCTTCGGTGGCCACGCGCAAGTGGGATGCGGCCGGCGTCACCGGCACGCCCTGCCTGGATGCCCAGGCCCGGATGGAGCGATCATCCCCCTGCAGCCCTCCCAGCGCCAGCGTGCGCGGGACAGCGGGCGCGACGGCCCCCGGCGGCGTCAGCTCGTCCCACCAGAACGAGCCGTCCCCGACGTATTGCGGGGCCACGAAAATTGTGGCCGGCAGCTTCCGGCGCACCAGCTCGGCGACCGCCGTCGTGACGGCTCCGCGGTAGGCGTCGTCGAACGTGATCGCCACCAGGGGCGCCGAGCCCGGCTCGGATGCCCTCACATCGGCGAGGGGCACGACGGTGCAGCGGTCGGCCAGGATGTCCAGCTGAGCCGCGAAGTCCGAGCGGCTGAGATGGAGCGACCGGTCGCCGGCGGGCGGGGCCTCATCGGGCACGACGTTGTGGTAGGCGAGGATGAGCGGAGCCCGCCGGGCCAGCCGGCGCAGGAGGCCGGACGGGCCCGGAAGCACCGCGAAGGCTTCCGCCAGGCCCTTGATGCCGTTCCGCAGGGAGACAGGCACGAGGGTCAGGCTAGTCCGCGTTGACCGCGGACACGAAGATCCGTGCATCTTCGCTCCAGCGGTATTTCGTGGCGACGGCGCGGCGGCCCCGTTCTGAGAGGGAGCGACGCAGGCCGGCGTCTTTCAAGAGCCGGATGATCTGGTCCGACAGGCCCTTCGTATCTCCCGGCGGGTACAGGACTCCGGCGCCGGTCTCGTCGAGGATCCGTCGCATGGGCGGAACATCGACCGCCACCACGGGCAACCCCGCCGCCATGTAGTCGAACAGCTTGTTCGCCAGCGTGATGCGGATGTGGCTCGAATCGAGGAACGGCACGAGCCCGACGTGCGCCTGCTGGTAGTAACCCGGCAGGGCGGCGTGCGGCTGCCATCCCAGGATCGCCACGCTCCGCTCGAGCCGCAGGTCCCGCACCAGTCGCTCGACGTTCGGCCGATCGGTCCCATCGCCGACCACGGCGAGCACGGCATCAGGGACCTGTTCGAGTACCCTGGGCATCGCTTCGACGGCCTTCATGACTCCGCGATCGGCGATGAGGATGCCGACGAAGAGGATGACCGGGCGGGGTGCCCACGGTTTGAGGGCATCCGGAAGGGGCGCCGGCGCGGCCAGCCGGTCGGGGTGTTCGGGTGTGTTCCCGACTACGAAGATCCGGTCGTTGGCCACCCCCAGCCGGCGGCAGCGCTCGGCCGACTCGTCCGATACCACGAACACGTTGCGGATGTGCCGAAGCACCACCCGCTCCATCCAACCCGCCGCCTGTGGATTGCGAACCAGGCGGTCGGACCAGCGCATCTCATCCACCTCCCAGCGCGCCCGCAGAAACTCCGGGTACACCTCGGCCATGTCATAGTCGACGGGAAGCCCCTCGAGCCATCCAATCCAGAGGGCCGAGAGCGCCAGAGGGAGGTCCGCCACGACGATGCGCTCGGCGTCGAACCGCCAGGCCGCGCGCCAGATGGTCCAGAGCCACACCGGATTGAGAAACAGCGGGAAGTTGAGGGCGTAATTGAGCGAGCGCATGCCGACGTGAGGCAACCGCTGGATCTCCATCCAGGCGTTCCGCTCCCGGCGGGGCGCGCCATCGGTATTCCGGGCCACAAGCAGGACCTGGTGCCCGGCTTCGGCCAGGCTCCGGGTTTCCTTCTCCACCCGGGTCGCGCCTTTCGGCCAGTCACCGTCGTAGACGTACAGGATTTTCAAGGGTTACGGCTCGAACCCGGTGAGATCAGGATACGGGGGGTACGGGGACCGCCGAGGAGCGCCACGCGGCCCGCTTCGGCAAGGCCAGCGGCGCGCCGGTGGACGCGACGCGCGCCAACCCCGCGATCAAACCGAGGAGCGTGTACAGATAGGCCGAGTAGGCCTGGGACAGGAAGAACCCCGCGACGAGGTAGCCCACCAGGGCCCCCGCGAAGGCCTGCGCCATCGCGTCCTCCCGGGACGAGGCGCCGCCCGGCCCGGCCCGGCTGTTGCCGATGCCGTGCAGGAGGCGGGCCGCCCGATAGAGCAGTACCAGAAAAATCACCAATCCTCCGACCCCGAGCTCCGCTCCGATCTGGACGAAGGAATTGTGGGCGGCCGACCACTTCAGGCCGATGCCGAGCGACTGTCGTTCGGCGAGCGGGGAGATCATGCCCTCCGCCGCCGGGAAGGCGTTGGCTCCCACCCCGGTGAGGGGGTGACTCATCATGTACCCGATGCCGCGCTTCCATACTTCCATCCGGCCCGATTCCGCCTTCCCCGACCAGTTGTAGTCATTGGTCGGATGCAGCAGGGTGCCCATCATGCTCCAATACTTGTCGGAACCGAATACCATCATGAGGAGAAACAGCGCGGCGATCGCCGAGATGCGAGTATGGGCTTTGATCGCGCGGAACCGGAAGAGCAGATAGATCCCGATACCGAGCAATCCCAGGAATCCCCCGCGCGAACCGCTTTTCACCAATGCGAGCATCAGGATGCCGGCCCCGGCCCCCCACATCACCCGCCGCCACGCGGCCTCTTCG
>DATEGY010000274.1:0-7934 GCA_035279865.1 Gemmatimonadales bacterium
TATGGATTCCAGGGCGGGGCGGGCCGCGACGGCTGGTGGCGGGGGACCGACCTCCCCGGATTCGGCGCCGCCTGGAAGAAGCAGCTCGAACAGCCCGGGGACTGGCACATGGGCTTCTCAGGTTTCGGTGAATGCCTCCCGAACCACGACAACTATCTCGAGATCGACCACACCCGGAAGGACAAGTGGGGGGTTCCGGTCATCAAGATCAGCGTCTCCTACAGTGACAACGAGCGGCAGCTGATGGAGGACTCCTCCATCGCGGCCGCCGAGATGCTGGCGGCGGCGGGGGCGAGAGACATCTCGGTGGGAACCGATTTTTCGCCGCCGGGGAAGGCCATCCACGAGATGGGGACGTGCCGGATGGGCCGGGATGCCAAGACCTCGGTGCTGAACTCCAACAATCAGTCGTGGGACATTCCGAACCTGTTCATCACCGACGGCGCCTGCATGACGTCTTCGGCGTGTCAGAACCCTTCGATCACCTACATGGCACTCACGGCGCGGGCCGCGAACTTCGCGGTGGACGCGATGAAGAGGAACGAACTGTGAAACACCGGGGAGAGGGGACGCGGGAAGCGGGAACGGTGGGGCGACGGGAATTCTTGGGAATCGCCGGAGCGGGGTTGGCCGCGCTGAGTCCCGCTATGAAGCACGCTTCCCGCTTC
This sequence comes from Gemmatimonadales bacterium, assembly GCA_035279865.1. Lineage (GTDB taxonomy): Bacteria > Gemmatimonadota > Gemmatimonadetes > Gemmatimonadales > GWC2-71-9 > 40CM-2-70-7. The sequence goes on from DATEGY010000274.1 coordinate 669, forward strand.
CCTCTTCCCGTTTCCCGAATCTCGAAGGTCGGTTTGCAATTGTACACCGTCCGCGATCTCCTGAAGACCGACTTCGCAGGGACACTCGGGAAGGTGGCGCAGATCGGGTACCGGGAAGTGGAGCTGACGGACTTCTTCGGACGCAGCGCGGCGGAAGTCAAAAAGATCCTGGATGGGCTGGGGCTCGCGCCCATTTCCATGCATTTCGACTTCGCGAAGCTGCCGGCGGGACTGGACCAGATGATCGCGGATGCCCATACCCTGGGCCTGTCCTACATCACGTTCGCCTGGATCGACGAGAAACTCCGTCCCGACATCGACGGCTGGAAACGCGTGGCGGCGACACTGAACCAGACCGGCGAGAAGGTTCACGCCGCTGGACTGCAGCTCGCCTATCACAACCACAGCTACGAGTTCAAACCCCTCCAGGGTCAGCTGCCGTACGACGTCCTGCTCGCCAATACGGATCCTAAGCTCTTGCAGGGGGAGATGGACCTCTTCTGGATCACCGATGGTGACCAGGACCCCCTCGCGTACTTCGCCAGGTATCCGGGCCGGTTCTCCCAGGTGCACGTGAAAGATATGGGGCCGGGGCCGGGACCCGACCACACCATGGTGGACGTGGGGAAGGGTGTCATCGACTGGAAGAAGATCTTCGCGCATTCGGCGGAGGCGGGGATCAAGCACTACTACGTGGAGCACGACAATCCACCGCGTCCGCTCGACGACATCAGGGTGAGCTTCGACTACCTGAAAAACCTTGAGTTCTAGCTACTCCTCCGACGAGCCCCCGCTCCCGCCGCCCGCGGCGGCGGAGATCTGATCGGCGCGGATCTTTCCGGCGTCGAACTTCTCCGCCGCCTCGATCAGCTTCTCGATCGTCTCGTCGAACTCCGCAGGGCCCTTCTTGAATCGCAGGTAGTTGATGCGGGCGACCACGAAGGCCTTGAGGTAGGGGCTCTGGAAGCCCTTGGCCTTGAGGGCGGCTACCGCCTTGCCCACGGCGTCATCCAGCTTGAGGACCCGCGCGGCGCGCTTGCGGCGGACCTGCACGGCCTTGGAGAGCTTCATCGGCAGGAACTCGTCGATCCGCTTCAGAATCGACTGGTACGCCCCGCCGGAAAACCGCCCGTTCTGCTGATAACAGAGGCCCAGCGTGAGGAGCGACGGCTCCTCGAACTCGAGCTCGAATTCCGTTTCGTCCCGGTCGTCCAGCTCGGCCAGCCCATGCTCCAGGCGCATCACCTCGAGCGAGCGCTCGCGGACGTTGTGGGCTTTCTCGGTATTGAGCACGAGGATGCGGTGCGCCACCTCCGCGTCCGGCACCACGAGTGCGAGGATGCTCCGGGCGCCGAGGGACTTCAGCGCACCCAGCCGGTGATAGCCGTTGGGGGTCCAGTACCCGCCGTCCTCCGTCCGCACCGCGATCACCGGATCGAGGAACCGGTCCAGCTTGTCGATGGCTTTGGCGAGCCGGGCGACGTGCGTGGGTGAGAGATCCCGCTGATACGGCGTGGGCTCGACCTTGGAGAGCGGGAGCCCCGCCATGATCTGCCAGTTGGATCCCAGGGGATCCCGGTACATCCCGACGATCACGCCGCCGTCGTCGGTGATGGCGTCGGCGAGCTTCTTGATGGCGGCGGGTGGACTCTCCTCCAGCAGCTCCCTGGCGGTGAGCCCGCGGGAATCCTTCGCCGCCTTCTTGCGTCTTGTGGCTTTCTTTTTTACCGCCATGCGAAGTCTCTTCGTGGGGGTTCAGTTCTTCTTTTCGCCCGAAAGCCGCTGCAACGCCCGCTGCGCTTCGTCCACGTAGAGCTTGAGGGAGGAATCGCCGCTGCTCCAGTGCTCGATCACGTCGGCATAGGCGTCACGGGCCACGTCGTAGTTCTTGAGCCGCTCGTTGACCCGCCCCTTCTCGAGTGACCACAGCACGTCGGATGGGAGCGGATTGCGGTGATTGAATTCCGGCTCCACGGCCAGCTCCCGCGCCGCCTCCTGGTCGCGCCCCCGGCCGGCCAGCAGCTCGGCGCGCACCAGCGGATCGAGGGGGCAGAAGCCGAAGCACGCGCTGTCGGGCAGCGACTGGAACAGGTTCAAGGCCGTCGTGGTGTCGTGGCGGGCCAGCGCCAGGTAGGCCGGTCCTGACTTCATGAGATACGACGACAATTCGACCGCGATTTGCGGCCACTGCGGAGGCGGGGGCGGCTTGTGGCGAAGCGAGTCGATGAACTGCATGAACGTCTTGATCGAGGCAGTATCTCCCCGCGTCGCCCACCAGGCCAGCGCGGACCAATTCCCCGTCCGGAGCGTGTGGGCATAGGTCCGGATGGCCCGGTCCGCGGAATCGGGCGAGGTGGCGCCCAGCATCAGGAACTGGATGGCGAGCTGGGGATTGCCGATACCGACTTGGGCGTACGCGTCGCGCAGGTGTCCGCGGTTGGCGAGCGCGAGCGCATCGACGGCCTTCGCATTAGTGGAGTCGCCCGAGCTCCGGGCATTCTTGAGCATCCCGCTCGCCATGGCCCGACCGAACCGTACGTCCGACTCCTCGGCATCATTCAACGCCAGGGTAGCGGCGCCCCACTCCGACCCAATGAAGACCGGCTGCCTGCCGTTGGCCCCGCTGGCGACGCCCGCGACGGAATCCACCAGCCGTCCGCGACGGGCCACACCGGTCGTGGGGTCGAGCAGCGTGCTCATCGCCCGGGCTTCCCCCGCGTACCGGCCTCCGCCACCCGCCCGCAGGTACCCGCGCGCGTACCGCAGGCCGCCGGCGGGGCCGTCCAGCGTCGAGCCGAGCTGCATGGGGTGCACGTAGGCGGGTGAGAAGGTCGAATCGAGCGCGATCGCCTTGTCGAAGGCCTCGAGGCTCTGCCGCGACGACTCGCCCGCGAGCATCCCCGCATGGAAGCGGGCGTCTCCCAGGGAGTACCAGAGCTCCGGATCTTCGGGATACCGCCGCACCGCTTCCTCGAGTGTGGCCACGGCCCGCTTGCCGTACGTCCACCACCTGCCGCCGAGGGTCTGTGGGCCTTCGAAAACCATGGTCATCAGGGACTCGGACTGCACCAGGAACGAGTCGCGCGGTGCCAGGCCGTGGTTCAAGGCCCCGGCCCTCAACTGGTATCGGGTGGTCAGGGAGTCGCTCCCCGACCGTCCCCAGCCTGCCGCGAGTCCCGCGTGGGCGTACGCGAGCGTGAAGCCCGAGTCGATCCCGAACGCCTGCTGATATGCCACCAGCGCCGAGTCCCATTCCGAGTGGCGGAGGAACTGCTCGGCAGTGAGGAACGCCCGCACCGCCGGCAGGGACGCCGATCCGAGTCCCGTCGCCCGGGCCAGGCCCAGTCCGCGGATGCGCGTGGCGCCGATGGCCTGGAGCACGTGCACGGCCACGGAGTCGGCGAGGCGGTCGATCCGATCCTTGTGATCCCGGAGATCCACGGCGCCGAGCTGGGCCCCGGTGGAGACGTCGAGCACATTGGCGCTGAGCCGCACCGAGTCGGGTCCCGAGTTGAGCAGGGCGCCATAGACCACGATGCGGGCCCCGGTGTTCTGGCCCAGCTGGCGCGCCGCGATCGGATCGGCGCGCCCCATCCAGCGTTTCACGATGAGCGTCGGGGACACGGTCCGCAGGGGACCGGCGCCGTCCAGCGAGCGGGCGAGGATGTCGACCAATCCCTCGCGCCAGAGCTGGAGCGAGGGATCGAGGACGTCGAAGGGCGCCACGGCCACCTTGTCGTCGTCCAGGGAGGAGCTCCCGGAGCGGCCGACGATTCCCCAGACCAGGCCGATCCCCGCCAGCACCGCCACCGCCGACACGATCCACCGCGTCCTCGGCTTCAGTGTCTTCACGGCGCCGGTCCGGGGACGGGTGTGCCGGGTGCCGCCGCTCGTGAGGGTCGTCGTGCCTTCGAGCACCCGGAGCACTTCGCCGGCGGTCTGGGGCCGGTCCGCGGCGTTCTTCTCGAGGCACGCCATCACGAGGTCCGCGAGCTCGGGGGGCACCTGCGGGCGCTTTATCCCGATGTGCTCGGGCGGCTCCGTCAGATGCGCGGCGAGCGTCTGCTGGGGGCTCAGGCCCTCGAACAGCTGGTGCCCCGACAGGGCTTCGTACGCCATCGCGCCGAACGAATAGATGTCGGCCCGGTGGTCGACGGTGGGGTCACCGGCCGCCTGCTCGGGCGCCATGTAGGCCGGCGTGCCGATCGCCACGCCGACGGACGTCAGTCCGCTCGAGCCACCGGAGCTGGAAATGGCCTTCGCGATGCCGAAGTCGGCGACGAGTGCATGGTTGCCGGACAACAGGACGTTGTCGGGCTTGATGTCCCGGTGCACGACGCCGCGCGCGTGCGCGTACGCGAGGGCGTCGGCGACGTCGTGGAGGATCCGTCCCGCATCGCGGAGGGGCAGGGCGCCCTCGCGTTTCACGCGGGCGCGGAGGGACTCGCCCTCCACGAACGGCATGGTGAAGTACAGGAGATCGCCCGCCGTGCCCGCGGTGAGGAGGGGGACGATGTGGGGATGCTGGAGCGACGCGGCGAGCTGCGTCTCGCGCCGGAAGCGGTCGGCGTTGACACCCGCTGAAAGCTCGGGGGCCAGCACCTTCACGACGACCTTCCGGCCCAGTCCGACCTCTTCGGCGAGGTAGACCCGGCTCATGCCGCCGCCTCCAAGCTCGCGCTCGATCCGGTAGCGCCCGGCGAGTGCGGCTTCGAGTTGGGGGCGAAGGTCGGCCATGGGGTCTAGAAGATACCCCTAGTGACTCTTATCGGGATATGCGGGAGGCGGCGGCACCGGCGTCGGATGCGCCTTGATCTCGGCTCGCAGGTAGGCAATCGCCGCCTCGAGCTGTGCGTCCTGCCCCCGGTAGGCTGCGCCCGGGAGGTTGTCGACCACCGAATCCGGGTCGACTCCGTGCCCCTCGATCAACCACGCGCCCTCCGGCCCGTACACGCCATTCTCGGCCGCCGTGGCAATGCCCCGGTCCTCCAGGGTATTGGAGGAGGAGAGCCAGATCTCGCCGCCCCAGGTGCGCGCGCCGATCACTTTCCCCAGGCCCAGCCGCCGGAACCCCTCGCTGAAGGCCTCGCCGTCCGAGGCGGTCCACTGGTCGCAGAGGACCACGACGTGCCCGCGGAAGGCCCACTGCATGTTCCAATAGGGCTGACCGATCCGCCCCTGCCAGTACATCCACGCTTTCCGCATCAGTTTTTCGAGAATCCAGCTGTCGATGTTGCCGCCCTGATTGTGGCGGACATCGATGATCAGCCCTTGCCGGGTGAGCGCCGGATAGAAGTCGCGCTCGAACTGGGCCATGTCGCCCTGGCCCATCGCCCGCAAATGCACATAGCCGATCGAGTCATGACTCGCCGCGTCCACGGCCAGGCGGCGCGTGTATTCCCATTCGCTGTACCGCAGTCCCGAGAGGGCACCGCGGGAGATCGGGGTCACCACCACGTCGCGGCCGCCGGTCGATGATCCCGGCGTCTTCACGCGCAGCAGCACCTGCTTGCCGGTCTGGTTCTCGAGCAGCGCGTCGACGTCGGGCACCGACAGAGACGGCACGCCGTTCACCATCTGAATGACGTCGCCCTCGGCGACGCCCAACGCCGGCACCGCGAGCGGTGAACGCTGGACGGGGAAGTCCGGGTCCGACCGGTAGATGTGGGTGACCCGCCAGCCGCCGTTCGCGGAATCGCGCTCGTACGTGGCCCCGAGGGAGCCGAGGGTGACCTGGTCCTGTCCCTGCCGGAAGTCGCCGCCGTACACGAAGATGTGCAGGGCCGACAGCTCGCTGACCATCTGGGCGAGCACGTCGGACAGCTCGCCCCGGCTCGTGACCCGGAGGGCGAGGGGGGCGTACTTCTTCCGCATGGCCGGCCAGTCCACGCCATTCATGTGCTGGTCGTAGAAGTAGTCCCGCTCCAGGCGCCAGGCTTCGCGGAACATCTCGGCGAACTCTTCGCGCGGATCGATCGGGAAGGTCCAGTCGGCGAGCTGGACCTGCGACTTGCTCTCCAGGGTGGCCGGCGCGCTCGCCGCGTCCACTACGTAGGTGTCACCGTCCTTCTCGATCATCAGCTTCTTGCGGTCGGCCGTGAGCTCGTACTGTCGCAGGCCCTCGGAAACCGTCTTGGCCTTGGGCGCCTGGCTCGAGATCTCGAGGGACATGAGGGAGCGCGTGTTGTCGAACGACGTCGCGAACGAGAGATAGAAGATCCGGTCACTCCCGACCGACAGGTTCGCATAGTTCCCGGCCGGCACCGGAACCTCGAAGAGCCGGTCCATGATCCCGTCGAAATCCACGTTGACGGTGACGTCCTTCTTGCCGGTGTCCGCCGGCGCCGCGGGGGTCTCGTCCTTCGGCTGGAAGGGCGACCGCAGGCCCTTCACCAGGGACACGAGATAGATCTTGGTCTGGTGGTCGAAGAACGGCTCCGGCGCGCGGGCGCCCCACGGCGAGCCGACCAGGGACCGGAAGGTCCGGTCCGAGAGGAAGTAGAGCCACTTCCCGTCGGCGCTCCACCCCGGGGCATAGCTGTCGGCGCGCGGGGTGGTCACCGCCGTCGCCTTCCCGGACGCGATCGAGTAGAGGACGATGGTGGAGAACGAGGCGCCGGGGCGCGTGTAGGCGAGCCACTTGGAGTCGGGGGACCAGGTCAGGTCCTGGTAGTCGCCGTCCGGCGACGCCTCGATCCGCGTGGTTTTCTTCGCCGTGACGTCCACGAGCCACAGCGTCTGGTTCTTGTCGTAGTACGCGAGGTACTTGCCGTCCGGCGACGTGACGCCGTCCCAGCGCAGGACCCTGGCGTCGTTCGTGATCGGCTCGGGCGAGCCGACGCCGTTGGCGGGAAGCCGCCACCAGTCGGTTTCCCCCGATTCGTCGGACAGGACGACGAGGGACTTCCCGTCGGGGGCGAAGCGCGCGGAGCGGTAGCGGACCCCCTGGCGGCGCGAGGCTTCGACCAGCCGCCCGGTGCCGACCGGTGCGACGAAGACCTGGCCCCGGGCGGTCAGGACGACGCGGTCGCCGTTCGGCGAGACGTGGGTTGCGGTAACGTAGTCGCCCGGCTTCGTGACCCAGCGCACCCGCAGCTGATCGAAGTCCGACGTCAACGTCACCGGAATCAGGTGCCCCTGGCCGCTCGCGATATCGTAGATCCACAGATCGGCGCCGAGCTGGTAAACGATTTTGCCGCCGGCGAGGGCGGGGGACTGGATGTCCCACCCCTGATGGTGGGTCAGTTGCTTCACGTCATGGCCGTC
>DATEGY010000275.1:0-2138 GCA_035279865.1 Gemmatimonadales bacterium
CGCTGGGTCCGAAAAACGCCGGACTCAGTGCCGGTGTTTCTTCTTCTCGTCTGCCGCGGCGATCATGGCGTCGACCACGGGCGCCGGATCGAAGCGAACGGGGTCGGTGGCCGGGAGCCCCGTCTCCTTGGTCGCGCGCGCCACGGCCTCCCGCGCGGCCCGTTCATCGAGGTCGAACGTGTTCAGGCATACGGCGATCACCTTGGATTCACGAACCGGACGAGCCGCGTCCTCGTATACCCGGATGAGCTCCGGCAGGGGCGGAATCTTGACCCAGGGCGCGCGGCCATGGTAGTCGCCGATGAAGTCGCGCGATGACTGGTGGCACAAGATCATCGCGTCCGGGCAGGAGCCGTGCAGGAGTCCGAGCGTGACGCCGGAGTAGCCGGGGTGAATGAGACTCCCCTGCCCCTCGACCAGCACGATGTCATGATCCTTCGCCCCCTGCAGCACGAGGGACTCGGCGGCGCCGGCGATGAAGTCGGCGACGACGGCGTCCACCGCGATTCCCCATCCTTCGATGAAGATGCCGGTCTGCCCGGTGGCGACGAAGCTGGTGCGCCGGCCCCGCTTCACCAGCGCGTCCCGCAGCTGGAGCTGAGCGGTCATCTTGCCGACGTTGCAGTCGGAGCCCACGGCGAGCACGGTGAGCGCCGAGACCTCGGCGGCGCGGCCATCCGCGATGGGCAGATGGGCGGGTGGCTTCCGGGCGTCGAGGATACGGATGCCCTTCTTCTTGGCGAGCGGCCCCAGCTCCGGATCATCGCCGATGAACGTGTGGAGACCGCTCCAGACTTCGAGCCCGCTTTCGATCGCGGTCTTGAGCCACCCACGCCATTCGTCCGGCAGCTGGCCTCCCGCCGGCGCGATCCCGATGAGAATCGCCGTCGCGCCGCCGCCCAGGGCCATGCCCTTCGCGAAGTCCCCCACGACCGGGATGTTCCCGCCGAATCCCAGGACATCCTGAACGGTCTTGCCGGCGCAACGCCGGTCGAACACGGCCACGATGCGTTCCGGGAAGTACCGCACGCAGCTGTTGGCGGTTTTCGAGGTGAGGGGATCGAATTGGCCGTCGGCGAGAATCAGGAACCGGTGGTCGGGGCGCGTCATCGCTCGGGACGTCGTTTGGGGAGGCGGATGGGAATGCGGAATTCGTCGGTATGCCGCAGCACCGCGGACTGGGTGGCGACGTCCCCGTAGATCTCCCCGTGGACCACGTGACGGACGAAGACGATCACGGTCGCGAGAATGGGGACGGCCACGACCAGCCCCACGATCCCGAGCAGGGTCCCCATCACCAGCACGCTGGCGATGGTGAGGACGGGAGGCAGTGCCACTTTCCTTTCCATGATCAGGGGGCCCACCACGTTGGCCTCGATGATGTGGACCACCACCCCCAGGAGCAGGACCGCGACCACCCGCAACCAGTCCCCTTCCCCCACGACGAACAGGGCGGGAAGGATGGTCGAGAGCAAGGTGCCGAAGAAGGGCACGATGGCCGCGACCCCGGCGAAGACCCCGAACGCGAGCCAGTACGGGGCGCCGAGGACCAGGAGGCCGATCGTGGTCAGGATGCCGAGGACGAACATCGCCAGCAGCTGACCGCCCACCCAGGCACGCAGGGTTTGCGCCGTGTCGTCGAGGATGTGCGCGGCGGTCAGGCGATGCTGAGGAGCCACCAGGCCGATCACGCCGTCGCGGTACACGCCGGGATTGCGGGCCAGGTAGAGCGCCATGACGAAGACGCTCGCCCCTTCGATCAACGCGAGACCGCCGGCGCGGAGGTATGGAAGGACGGAGGTACGCAGAAATCCGAATCCTTCCGTGATCAGCGAGCCCACCACGCCCGAGGTCGGATCGGCGAGCGGAGACCGGCGCAGGACCGGGTACCTCGCCGCCGTGCGGGCCAGGACGTTCTGGACCTCGGTGAGGGTTCCGGGGAGTCCGGAGACGAGTGCCTGCGTCTGGTCGATCACCGGCGGGAGCAGCACGGCACCGAGACCGACGACGGCGCCGAGGGTACCGGTGACGGCGATGGTGAGTCCGGCCCAGCGCGGGACCTTGAGGCGGCGCTCCAGCCAGTCGGTGACCGCGCCGAGGTAGATGGAAAAGAGGATGGCGATGAAGATGACGATGAG
>DATEGY010000276.1:0-3319 GCA_035279865.1 Gemmatimonadales bacterium
GCGTTGAGGACGAGGTTCGACACCACGCGGTGCACCAGGTCTTCGTCCCCTTCCATGGGAGTGGGAGCGCCCTCGAGCGTGATCTGCGCGTCTTCGGGGAAGTCTTCCCGCTCTTCGATCATCCGGGCGGCCGCGCCCGCCACCTCCACCAGGTCGAGGACCCGGTACTCGGTGACGCGGACCCGCGAGAAGTCGAGGAACTCCGACAGGAGGCGCGACAGCCGATCACTCTCCCGGACGATGAGGTTCGCCAGGAACTTTTCGTCCGGATTGGTGCGCGACGACCGCGACAATTGCTCCACGGACGAGCGGATGGACGCGAGGGGGTTCTTGATCTCGTGCGCCAGCGAGCTCGACAGCTCCGCCACCGCCTCGAGGCGCTCCGCGCGAAGGTGCAGTTCCTGGAGACGCTTGGAGTCCGAAATGTCCGCGAAGATGGCCGTGACCCGCGGCTGCTCCCCCTTGGGTCCTTCGATGGTGGTGGTGGTGAGGCCGATCGGGAAGACCCGCTCGCCGCGCCGGACACTCGCTTCCACGCGCATCAGCCGCACCCCGCGCCGGGCGGTGGCGATGATCGCCGCCCAGAACTCGGGCGCCAGGCGCGCCAGCTCGGGCATGATGGGCTTGTCCCGCCATTCGTCCGCGCTGAAGCCGAGGAGCGCTTCGGCGGCGGGGTTGGAGTACAGAAGTTTGCCGGAAGCGTCGACCGTCATGACGCCGGTCCGGAGATTCCGCAGGACGTCGTCGGCTTCGAGGCGGACCTGCTGGAGCTCGCCCGCCAGCGCTTCCCGCTCGGCCCCCATCACCTTCACGCGCGAGGCGAAGTACGCCGTCACCGCGGCGACCGCCGCGAAGACACCCAGCTGGATGAAGAGTCCGGGTCCGATGACCCCGCGGTGGCCGAAGAAGATGTCGGCGAAGTAGACGAGGCCGACGAGGGCGGTGACCAGGGCCGTGGATTGCGGCGGCATGAGGACCGCGATCACGGCGATCAGGGGGACGTACAGGGTCGCGAAGTCCGAATCCGCGCCCCCCGTCATGTGCACCACGGTGGTGATCAGGGCCGCGTCGAAAATCGCCTGGAGGTAGAGGAACGTCTCCGACGGCGGGACCGCGCGGAAATGACTCCGCCAGTAGGACCAGGCGGTGAAGATGATGGCGGCGATCAGAACGAACGAAACGACCAGGACCTGCAGGGGTGCGGCGACGGCGACCTTCGCGGCCGCGGTGACGTAGATGGCCACCGCCAGGGAGATCCGGCCGACGTAAACCGCCCGCAGCAGGGTCTGCGGGGATGGAACCGTCGCCTCCGTTCTCCTGACACCGAACCAGCCCACCGATCCCCTCCGACGGCTTAAGTCATTCTAAGGCAATCTGATAGCACGATAGTATTGGGGAGGGACTCGCAGAATGCAAGACGGTGGGGGATGAGGCTGGAAGCCCCTGTGAACGCGGAGCGCGGAAGTGGGAACGCGGAACCTCTCGTCAGGTTCCGCGTTCCGCCTTCCAACTTCCCCGTTTGCCTAGCTCTGCGTCACCCCTGGACCGCGTTCACCATGTCGAAGATCGGCAGGTACATGGCGACCACCATGCCGCCGACGATGACGCCGAGGACGACGATCATGATGGGTTCCATGAGGGAGAGGAGGGCGGAGACGGCGGCGTCGACCTCTTCGTCATAGAAGTCCGCGATCTTGGAAAGCATCTCGTCCAGACCGCCCGTCTGCTCGCCGACCGCGATCATCGAGATCACCATCGGCGGGAAGACCTTGGACTTCTGGAGCGGGGCCGAGATGGTTTCACCGCCCGCGATCGAGGCGCGGGATTCCATCACGGCGTTGTGGATGACCATGTTGCCCGCGGTGCGCGCCGTGATCTCGAGGCCGTCGAGAATCGACACGCCCGACGAGATCAGGGTGCCCAGGGTGCGGGTGAAGCGGGAGACCGCAGACTTGCGGAGGAGGTGTCCCAGCACCGGTGACTTCAGCATCAGCTGGTCGATCTGCAGCTTGCCGGCGGGGGTCTTGTAATAGCGGTTGATGGAGAACACCGTGAAGCCGATGACGCCGATGATGGCCCACCAGTAGTGGATGAGGATCTGGCTCATGCCGATCACGATTCGGGTCGGCAGGGGCAGCTGCAGGTTCACCGACGCGAACATGTTCTGGAAGGTCGGAATCACGAAGATCAAGAGCACCGCCACGGCGATGGCGGCGACCGAGAAGATCACGGCGGGGTAGATCATCGCGCCTTTGACCTTCCGGACGATGGCGTCGTTCTTTTCGAGGAATTGCGCCAGCCGGAGCAGAATAGTGTCGAGAATACCGCCCGCCTCACCGGCCGCCACCATGTTGACGTAGAGGTCGGTGAAGCCTTTGGGGTGCTTGCGGAGCGCGTCCGCCAGCGTGTGCCCCGACTCCACGTCGTATACCACCTGCCGGGTGATGTCGGCCAGCGCCTTGTTCTCGGTCTGCTGGGCCAGAATGTCGAGCGCCTGGACCAGCGGGAGCCCGGAGTTGATCATGGTAGCGAACTGCCGCGTGAAGATCACGACGTCGCGGGTCTTGACCCCGCCGCCGAACTTGAAGCCGATCGATTTCGCGCCCTGGACGACCTGCACCAGGATCATTTTGTTCTTGCGTATATGCGCGATGACGTCGTCTTTGGTCGGGAGGTCGATCTTGTCCCGGACCAGCTCGCCCTTCAGCGTTCGCGCGGTATACTCGAAAACCGGCATGTCCAGCCTCCTTTAGTCGTCTAGCGCCGTGCCGCGACCTTCGCCCCACCCGCCTGGGCGCCGGCCGGTGTGCCCGGCTCGCGGTCGTCCATCGTGGGTTCGCCGATCTGGCGCAGGAACTCGTTCGGATTGCTCGAGACCCGGAGGCACTCCTCTTTCGCGACTTCCCGGGCCATGTACAGCTGATAGAGCGCGTCGTTCAGCGTCTGCATGCCGTACTTCTTCCCCGCCTGCATGGACGACTCGATCTGGTGGACCTTGTCGTCGCGGATCAGCGCCCGGATGGCGGGGGTGCACACCATAATCTCCGCGGCCATGATGCGGCCGCGTCCTTTGGCCCGCTGCAACAGCGTCTGGGTCAGCACGCCTTCGAGGACGAACGCCAGCTGAGCGCGGATCTGGGACTGCTGGTGGGACGGGAAGACGTCGATGACGCGGTTGATGGTCTCCGCCGCCGAGTTGGTATGCAGGGTGGCGAAGGCCAGGTGCCCGGTTTCGGCGATGGTCAACGCCGCTTGAATCGTGTCCAGGTCGCGCATTTCGCCGACGAGCACGACGTCGGGGTCCTGGCGCAGCGCGTAC
>DATEGY010000277.1:0-3228 GCA_035279865.1 Gemmatimonadales bacterium
GTGATGATCGGCGACGTGTCGAGTCACGGATTCGGCGCGGCGTTGATCATGGCACTCGCCATGGCCGCCTCGGGCATTCACGCCGACTCGGCGGCGAGTCCCGCCGAGGTGCTGGTGAAGCTCGAGGAATCCCTCGCCGACGAGCTCCAGAAGACCGAGATGTTTCTCACTCTGTTCTATGGAGTCATCGACCCCTCGGCGGGCAAGCTGCTTTACGCGAACGCCGGTCATCCCCAGGCCTTCGTCGTGCGTCCCGACGGCACTTCCTGCCGGCTCGAGGCCACGCGGCCCCCGCTCGGGCTGGGCGTCGGCAGCACGCGGGACGCCGAGGTGCCGTGGGCGAAGCGGGCCGATACGCTCTGTCTGTTCACGGACGGCATCGCGGATGCCACGTCCCTCCGCGGGGTCCGGTTCGGTGAAGAACGGGTGCTCGGCCACGTGGCCAGGATGCAGAAGCGCTCCACCCTCGACATCCTCAATGCGGTCACCACGGAGCTCGACGCCTTCACCGACGGCGCGGATCCGAGCGACGACCGGACCATCGTCCTCCTCCGGGCGTGAAGCCCAAGAAGAGTCTCGGGCAGCACTTCCTGTCGGACGCCGGGATTCTGGGGCGGATTGCCGATGCGGTCGGCATCTCTCCCGGAGAGACGGTGCTGGAGATCGGGCCCGGCCGCGGGGATCTCACGCGGCAGCTCCTCCATCGGGGCGCGAGGGTAGTGGCGATCGAGAAGGATGAGAGGCTGGCCCGGGACCTGGCGGGATGGGGGATTGGGGATTCGGGATTGGTGGCGATCGTGGCGGGCGATGCGTTGGAAGCCGACTGGCATCGGCTCCTCCCAATCCCCAATCCCGAATCCCCGATCCCGCCCTTCGCCGTCGCCGGCAACATCCCCTACAACATCACGTCACCCCTGCTCGAAAAGGCTCTGACCCCTCCGCTCCCCCGCGTGATCGTCTTTCTGGTGCAGAAGGAAGTCGCCGACCGCATTGCGTCACCGCCGGGGTCCAGGATCTATGGAGCGCTGTCGGTGGGGATCCAGGCGGCGTGCCGGGTGGAAAAGCTCTTCACCGTGAAGGCGGGTGCCTTCCTTCCGCCCCCGAAGGTCGACAGCGCGGTCATCCGGCTGACCCCCCTCGCCCAGCCCCTCGTGCCGGTGGAGCAGGCGGGCGCCTTCCGGAGATTCGTGGTGGCCTGTTTCAGCCAGCGTCGCAAGCAGCTGCGAAACGTGATTGCGGGCGTCGCGGGCCGGGAGCCGCCGGTGGTCGAGGCGGCCCTGAGAGATCTGGGGTTCGACCCGACCGTCCGGCCGGAGCGGCTGGCGCCCGCGGATTTCGCTCGCCTCTTGATTTGGAGCGGGCAATTGTGAAATAATTCACAATGCGGAAGATTTCCGAATCGACGGTCCGGCGCCTCTCCCTCTACCTCCAGTATCTGGAGCAGACCCGGGACCAGGGACGGACCACAGTGTCTTCCGAAGAGCTCGCCCGCCGTTCCGGCGCCACGTCGGCGCAGGTTCGGAAGGACCTCTCGTTCTTCGGCTCGTTCGGGAAGCGCGGGATGGGCTACGAGGTCCCGGCACTGGTCACCCGGCTCCGGGAGATTCTGGGGCTCGAGCGCGCGTACCGCGTGGTGCTGGTGGGGGCGGGGAAGATCGGCGGCGCCCTGGTGCACTACGAGGGCTTCCGCCGCCGCGGCTTCGAGGTGTCGGCCATCTATGACCGGGACCCGAAGAAGATCGGCTCCCGCTCCAACGGCCTGGTGGTGCGGGATGTGAAGCAGCTCGAGGCCGATCTCAAGCAGGAACCCACGGACATCGCCATCGTCGTGACGCCCGGCGAGGCCGCGCAGGAAGTCGCCGACCGGCTGGTCCGCGCGGGCGTGAAGGCCCTCCTCAACTTTGCCCCCATCCAGCTCAAAGTCCCGCGGGATGTCGAGGTGAAGACCGTCAACATGGCACAGGAGCTTGAAGCGCTAAGTTACTCGCTCGCAAACCGTTAGCCCCGCGAGCCGGGGGGTTCACGGCCCCGGTAGATTTCCCCCCCATGCCGAACGTCCGCGTTACCTCCGAAATCGGCCCCCTGAAGGCCGTCCTCGTGCACACCCCCGGTCCCGAGTTGGTCGCGGTGACCCCGGGGAACCGTGAGGACTATCTGTATGACGACATCATCGACCTGGACCTGGCCCAGCGCGAGCACCGGCGCTTCGTGGCCGTTCTGGAACGGTTCGCGGAGGTCTACGAGGTCCGGGATCTGGTCACCGAGGTGGTGGCGCAGAAGGACGCGCGGGACTTCCTGATCACCCGGACCCTGGATGTGATCCCGTCGGACGCCTTGGCGCAGCGGATGGCCAAGCTCCCGGCCGAGGACCTGGTGGGCCTGATGGTGGAAGGGGCCCTCGAGGAGGCGGGGCCCATTGCGCGCGCGCTGAATGAAGGCGGGTACGCCCTGCCGCCCCTGCCCAACCTGTTCTTCACCCGCGACACGGGCATGGTGATCGGCGACCACTGCGTCATCGGCTCGATGCGGTACGGCGTGCGGTGGACGGAGGAGCTCCTGATCAAGTCGCTCTTCACGTATCACCCCAAGCTCCAGAACGCCGGCATCCTGTACGACGGCTCCGAAGAGAAGCGGTCGAATTACACGCTCGAGGGCGGGGACGTGCATCCCATCCGGCCCGATCTGATGGTGCTGGGGTTTTCGGAGCGCTCTTCCCCCGCGGCCCTCGATCAGCTCTGCGACCTGGTGTTCGAGCAGTGCGGCGTGACCGACGTCGTGATCGTGGTGCTCCCGGCCGAGCGCACCGCGATCCACCTTGACATGATCTTCACGCAGATCGACCGGGAAGTGTGCTGCATCTATCCGCCGCACTTCATCGGGCCCGAGCGCCTGGCGGTGCTGCATCGCCGGAAGAAATCGAAAGGTGTGAAGGAGATGCCGAATTTCTTCGCGGCCATGCAGGCGGTGGACCAGCCCCTCGAGCCGGTGTTCTGCGGTGGCGCGGCGCGTTCACTCCAGGAACGCGAGCAGTGGTCGTCGGCCTGCAACTTCTTCACGGTGCGGCCCGGCGTCGCGATCACCTACGCGCGCAACGAAGCCACGCTTCGGGAGCTCGAGAGCGCGGGGTTCCGGATCGTGCCTGCCGCCAACCTCCTGCAGGGTGACGAGTGGCTCGAGGACGGCGAGCGGGGCATCATCACCATCGAGGGCTCCGAGCTGGTGCGCGGC
>DATEGY010000278.1:0-3331 GCA_035279865.1 Gemmatimonadales bacterium
AGCATAGGGAACTCCCTCCAGTTACGGTGAATCGGTGGACGCACGGATGATGAGCTGCCCCGGCACGACTTCACGCCGGGCACGATGTCGGCGGTGATTCTCTACCGCTTCAAACAACCGGACCGCCGCCCGCTCACCCAGCGCCGCGATGTCGACGCGGACGGTGGAGAGGGGCGGGTGGGTGTAGCGGGACATCGGGATGTCGTCGAAGCCGGCGACGGCCATGTCCTCCGGCACGCGCCGGCCGGCCTCGCGCAGGGCGCCCAGCGCACCGACGGCCATGGCGTCGTTGCCGGCGAAGATCGCGGTGGCACGCGGCGTGGTATCGAGAATGGCGCGAGCGGCGTTGTAGCCCGAGGTGTCGGTGAAGTCGCCGGTGACATGCAGCGCGGCGTCCTCCGCGATCCCGGCCTCCGCCAGTGCGCCCCGATAGCCTTCGAAACGCTCGGCGGCGTCCTGATTTTCTTTGGGCCCGAGGATCATCGCGATGCGGCGGTGACCTTTGGCGATCAGGTGCCGCACCATTTCGCGGGCGCCCGCTTCGTTGGCGATGGCGATCGAGTCGAATCCGGGCCCGGCGGCGCCGAGGAGGAGGACGGGGAAGGTGGCGGGGAGGTCTTTGACAGGGCGGTGGGCCCCCGGCGCGGGGGACATCACGATCAGGCCATCCACCCGCCCCCGCATCGACTGGACGGCCCCGGCAATTTCGGCGCGCTCGTTGTGTGAGCTCGCGACCAGGAGGTGGAAGCCGCGCTGTTGCGCGCACTGGTCGATCCCGCGGATCAGCTCGGAGTAGAACTCGCCGTAGAGGTCGGGGAGGAGGACGCCGATGACGTTGGTCTTCTTGCTCGAGAGGGAGCGGGCGGCGGCGTGGGGCGAATAGCCGAGGCGTGTGGCGACCTTCCGGACGCGACGGCGGGTCGCTTCCGTGACCAGCGGGCTCCCGTTGTGGACGCGGGAGACCGTCGCGACACTCACCCCGGCGGCCCGGGCGACGTCTTTGATCGTGGTCATTCGATCGCTCGGGAATGTAAACGATTACATTTTCAGGCCGTTGTCAAGACAGAAATTGATGAGAGTCACATCCCGCGTTTGATCGCCCGGATCCGATGATGCGGCCGCGCAGCGCCCATCTCGTCCTCCCGGATAACGGAGACGGCGCCATCGGGCTCGAGCGCCGCCATCCGCACGTCCTCGATGGCGCCGACCCCGTGCTCACGCAGGGCCTGCAGGAGCTCGTCCGAGGTGATGTGCTCACGCGTCAGGTGGTCGTGCAGGATCTTGCCGCGGTAAATAAGGAGTACCGCGCTCCCGCCCAGGAACTTGGCCGCCGTGCGGGAGGCGCGGCGGACGCGGTCGATCACGGCGTGCCAGAAGAGCAGGACGGCCGCCGCCACCAGGCCGCCGATCAGGGACGTATCGGGTCCGACCATCGCGTTCTGGACCGCGTTGGCGATGATCAGGAGCAGAACGAAATCGAAGGCCGAAAGCTGGCCGAGCTGGCGTTTGCCGGTGAGCCGCAAGCCCACCAACACGGCGAGGTACACCACCGTAGTCCGGAGGGCGATGTTCAGCAGGACGTCTAAGGAGGCCGTCATGAGGCTTCACGGTACGGCATTACTGGCACTCACCGCAATCCTGGGTCTGGGAGCTCGGCCCCTCAAGGCTCAGAGCGACTCCGTCCCCCGGGCGGTGCTGGAGGGCTTGTCGGTGTTGGAGCGCCCGATGACCGTCGCGGCCTGGCGGCAGGGCCATCAGGCTGACTCCGTCACGGCGTTCGCCCCCGCACTGTACGGAGAGCCCCACGAGTGGTGTGCAGAAGCGGTGTCCTACCGGCTGGTATCGAACCGAATCGTCATCCGCCGAGCCTACTTCTATGTACCTCCTTTGACGCCGGCGTCCGTGCTACCCGCCCGTGATGCTCCCGCTGTGATCTCCCGGAACTGCATTCTGGGAACCGTCACGGTTGAGGTTCCGGTGAGCGACACGAGCATCGCCCCTTTGACAGGCCGCGTCACCGACACCCTGATCGCCAAATGGGGCTCGGGCGGCGCGCCCCGCAATCCCTTCTACCACTACCTACAGGGGAGCGTGCGACTGGTCGCCCTGCGCGGGGAATGGCACCGTGACTCCCTGGTGTTCCTCGTGGGCCGTCAGTCGGCGGTCCGAACGCTCTCACCACGAGTGGTCGCGGTCGGGTTCGCGCCAGTGTCCCATCTGTTTGAGTACCACATGGACCTCGGCGGCGAAGACCAGGGGCACGCGGAGGCCGCTCTCGCGCGGGCGGTCAGTCTCGCGGGCCGCGACGCCGACTACGCACACCTCAAAGAGGCAAAGGCCAGATACGATTCATCCAGGAGCCAGGCCATCGATCCGAAGGCCACCGTACCTGAGCAAATCGCCGCCGCGCGAGTCGACGCTCTACACCTGGTCGACGCCGTCGATCTGTGGGTTAGACAAGGTCGGGGGTTGGACTCCCTGCGTCGCGCTGCGTCGTTCTTTCTTCTCGACCAGATCATGAAGGACGAGCACTGGTTCGAGGACTCCGTTGAGCGGGGGCGCCTCGAGACGCTCGGTGCCACGTTCGACGAAGACCACTACGAAGGCTGGGTCTACACCGGGTCCTTCCTCGACAGCGCCGACCGGCTCAACCCGCGCGGGCCGGCTCACGCGCTGGTCGTGATGAAGCAATTCCATGGGGAATGTTCTCCCACGGCCGCCATCCATCGGGCGCAGCAGCTGCTGGAGTCGGTGCGGGACTCGGCGGTGCGCTTCCAGTTGTACAAGATTCTCGGAGACGCGTGGGCCGATAGCGTGGGTATGCCAGGGGGTCCCGATGCGGACCCCGCGACTCCGATTGCCGCCAGCCCCGGCGCCCGCGAAAACGCCATTCAGAGCTATCGGGAAGCGCTGGCACTCAATCGGACGTCGCCCAGCGCGGTCCAGGCGTGGTGGAGCGCCTGGCGGCTGGTGGCGGGGGAGCGGCCGTTCTGGAAGCATTTCTACTGTGACAACGACTAACGAACGGATACGGGACGTTGATGAGCTGTTGAAGTCGATCGCTCATCGTGCTCCAATCATGTGTCCGAGGTCTGCCCTGCCCCGTCCTGCCGCATTGGCACCGTCGTTGGACGGGCGAATTCACCTCGTGCGCGGCGAGCGGGTCATGTTGTCGGGTGATCTCGCTTCGCTCTACGGCGTGGTCCCCAAGGTTCTCGTCCAGGCGATCAAGCGGAACCGGTCGCGGTTCCCTGCGGACTTCATGTTCCAATTGTCGGAAAGGGAATTCGCCAACTTGAAGTCACAGATTGTGACTTCAAGTTGGGGTGGC
>DATEGY010000279.1:0-2461 GCA_035279865.1 Gemmatimonadales bacterium
CTTCCTCGAAATGCTCCCGGAAGATCCTCCGCCATTCTTCAAGCGGCCGGGGATAGTCCCCACGATCCATTTTGGCGAGAAGGCGGGAGGGCGACGCGTTCGGAGGCAGCGTGAGCTCGATGATGTGCACGAACCCGTCCGAGGGCAGCAGCGACGGCAGGTGAGCGAGAATACGGTGCGTGCTGGGCAAGTCGACGTGATGCAGGAAACTGTTCACCAGGATGCAGTCAAACGGCTCCCCGGTCACCTGATACTGGGTGATATCCGCCGCCAGGAAACGCCGCTGGTAGCGCTTGGTCGCGTCAGCCACGTACTGGGGATTGATGTCCACGCCCAGATAGTCGCATTGGGCGAAGTGGGGGGCGTTCGTGCCCGGGCCGCAGCCCACGTCCAAAACCCGCCTGAGCTTCGAGAAGTCCGTATGCGCCCGCATCGGCGCCAGCTTCGCCTCGGCGAAGGGCGCCATCCACGTCCGGTACACGATGGGCTGCTCGAGCAACTTGTCAGTGATCTTCATTCCCGCCACCGCACCTCGAAGCGTCCGATGGATTCCGCGTGAGGATACCGCACCGCCAGCGCGGCCGCGAGGTCGACCGGCACCGGCCCCGAGAAACCCGGCTTGCGATTGAGCACGACCGCGGTCACCCCGGTGGTATCGAGACGCGCGAGGATCCGCGACGTCCGATCGACGGGATCATCGAAGAAATCGAAGAGTGTGCGCGTCGGATTCTTCGTGCCCGTCAGGAAGTTCACTTCGGGGCAATCAGGGGTGGCGTAGACGTATCCGCCTCGGGCGTGCGCCGTCACCACCGCCGTCATGCCGGTGTATTCCGTGGAATCCGCGGTGGTCACCCACAGTCCGGCGCGTCCCGGAAGCCAGGCCGGCATGGGATAGAGTTTGTAGTGAAACCCATAGTCCCAGGTGAACCCGGGCCGGACCCATCGCAACGGAAAGAGGATAGCGAACAGAAGCAGCAGGCCCACCAGCGTGTCTCCGTACGCCCGGTCACCGAAGCGGGTCTTCAGAACAACGGCCGCCGCGAGTACGGCCAGAGGCGCAACATAGAGGAAGTAAACCGGGGAGCTGAACGGGAACTGTACCAGCGCCGCCACGGCAGTTACCGCCAGCAGCGCGAACAGCTGTTGGCCCCTGACGGGCGAGGCATCACGACTCGCCCCCGGCCGCAACACGAACGTCCCGGCGATGACGGCGAGCGGCACCGTCCATTGGACTGCGCACCAGGCGATGCGGTAGTAGTTCCCCTTGAAACCCAGGGCCCAAACGGCCGCGAGGAGGATCGCTGCCCCGACAGCCACGCCGCGCCCCCACGAGGGACGCCACCAGAAGAGTCCGACGGGCACGACGAAGAGCAGCGCATAGGGGAGCGTATTGAGTCCGGGCGCGCGCATCGACGCGAACGCGAATCGCCGCGCCGGCGCCACGAAGACGTCGTACGCCACGGCGCCGAGGCCATGGGTGAAGAAATACGGGAGCAGGAAAAGCAGGATCGGGACGACCACTCCCGCGGCCAGGAGTCCCACGCTCCGGGTGAGCGCGGCGAGACGACTCCCGCCCGGGCCGCGCCCCGGCTCGCGAAGAATGAGGAGCACGACCAGGAGTGCTGACGGGAACGCGAACAACCCGATGTCGCCGCCGGTCCAGCGTCCCCGAAGGAGGTCGAGGATGGCCGCGACGAACAGCAACAGCGCGCCGGCGACCAGCACGCGGTACCACGCGGCGGTGCGCTCCGGAGCTTCACTCGCCGTCGCCTGCTCCCGATACACGAGGAAGAGTAGCGCGCCGGCGATGTAATAGAGACCGACGATCTTGAAAAGGCAGGAAAGGCCCCCGCAAACCCCCGCCCAGAAGATCCAACGCCCGGCGTTGGTCTCACTGTACCGGACCAGGCAGGCAACGCCAAACCCGGCGAAGAAGAGGTTGAACCAAGAAGGCATCGCGGCGGAGTAGTTCGGGATGCTCCAGACGGCGGCGGCGAGGGTGGCGCCCGCCGCGGCGACCGGGCCGAGGAACCGGGAAGCCACGTAGAACATCGCGGGAACCCAGAGGGCGAACACCAGCAGAAGCACGAGCCGCGGGGACAACAGGTTGGCGCCGAAGAGGCGGAATGCCGCCGCATCCACGAGAGCAAGCCCGCCGGTGTAGATCTCGTCGTAATCCCGGTGCGGGAGCTGGCCGGCGAGCACGCGGTCCGCGCTCTGGCCGATGGTCCCCTCGTCATGAGGTATCCAACCGCGGTCGAGTCCCTCCGCGGCGTACCCGACGGAGAGTACCCAGGTGATGGCCAGCGCCCATCCCAGTCGCTTCATCGCTTGAAGCGCACCCGGTCGAGCGTCGCGCCGCTCCTCTCCACAGTGCTCACCACCTGTCCTCGACGGGCAGCCAGAGCATGCACGAGCGTCGACGCCTCTCCATGATAGACCTGCGTGAACAAGAGCCAGG
>DATEGY010000280.1:0-9777 GCA_035279865.1 Gemmatimonadales bacterium
TGCCGCCGACCACCGCCAGGCCCGATGCAGAAGCCTCGACCAGCGAAATCCCGAACCCCTCAACCAGCAGATCGTGGCGGCGCGACGCGCCGACGTAGAGATCCGCTGCATTGTACAGGGCAGGCAGATCCGCATCCGAGACGGGACCCAGGAACCGCACGGCATCGGCGACGCCCAGATCTCTCGCCAGCTCCTCGAGCTGGTGCCGGCGCGGTCCCACTCCCGCGACGGCGTATCGTGCACCGGGATGCGTGGCCCTGACCGCGGGCAGGGCCTTGATCATGGTGTCGATCCCCTTGTGCCATTCGATGCGGGCGACGGTCAGGAGCCAGGGACCTCCGTCCAGCCCGTACCGCGCGCGCACCGCCCGGGCGTCGATGCCGGGGTGGAATTCACGCGGCTCGGTGCCGAGGGGGACGACGCGCACGCGGCGGGCGAGGTCGGGCCGCTGGAGGAGCTCCAGTACCTGTCTGGCCAGGTTGCCGGTCCACGTGCTGTTCGCCGCGATTACGGCCGCCCCGGACACCAGGCCGCCCGCCGTCCACCGTTTGAACCGCGACCGGCGGATCTTCGCGTCGAGGAGCAGGAGCTCGGTACCATGGACGACGACCCCGTAGGGGACTCCCTGCCAGCGGGAGATGAAGCGCGCCGGATAGCCGGCGGGTTTGAGCTCCCCGCACCAGGCGAATCCAGGCCGGTGCCGCCGGGCCAGGGCGGACGCCCGCCAGGTCCAGAGTACCAGTCCGTTGATGGTGCGGAGTCTCGTGGCCCGGATACCGACGCGGTCGACCGTCTGCGGGAATCGGGCGTCGGAGACGGCGCTGTCAGAGTACGTGCCGGTGGAGACGACGAGGGAGTGCGGGGGATACCGGAGGGCCAGCTCCCCCATCATCCTGGCGATGCCGCCGCCATGCGGGGGAAAGTTGAAGCTCAGGAGGAGACTTGTGATTCGATCTCCCGAAGGTCACGTACCACGCGGTCCCAGTTGTAATTCGTCTCTACCGCCTTTCGGCCCGCCTGCCCCAGGCGCCGGGCGAGGAGCTGGTCGGACAGCAGGCGCATGAGGGCCTGCGCCGCGGCCGTCGGATCCTCCGGGTCTACCACGAAGCCCGTCTCTCCGTCCTTCACCGCCTCGGCCACACCGCCGCTCCGCCCGGCGATCACCGGCAACCCGCAGGCACTCGCTTCCGCCAGGGCGATCCCGAACCCCTCCACCCGGGTGCCCTCGGCCCGGCGCGAAACCCCGAGATAGACCTCCGCCACGTTGTAGAGCGCGGGGAGCTCCTTGTCGGGCACCGACCCGGCGAACCGGACCGCTTCGGCGATGCCGAGCTCCTGGGCGAGCTTCTTGTAGGCGTCCTTCTTCTTGCCGGCGCCAATCACGAGATAGCCGACGTCGTGCCCCGCCTTCCGGACCTCGGCCACCGCTTTCAGCGACGTGTCGATGCCTTTGTACGGCTCGAGCCGGGCCACGGTCACCACCCACTTCCCGTTCTCCAGGCGATGGCGCGCCTTCACCTCCCGGGTGTCGATTCCGGGACGGAACTGGGCCGGGTCCGTTCCGAGCGGGACCACGCGCACGCGTTCAGCGTGGGGATCGAGGCCGAGCTCGCGCAGCACCGTCTGCGCCTGTTCCTTGGTCCATTGACTGTTCGCGACCACCACCGCCGCCGAGCCGAGGAGGGCGCGGGCCGTGCGCCGCGCGAATGCCGAGTGGTGGATCTTGTGCAGCTCCTTCAGGACGTCGCCGCCGTGCACCAGCACGCCATACGGCGTGCCCAGCCGTTCGTGGGTCCACTTGGCGGCGTACGCGGCCGGGCGGATCGAGTCACACCACGCGAAGCGGGGCTTCGCTTCGCGCGCGAGCGTCGCCACCCGCCGCGACCAGAAGAGGAGGCCGGCCAGACCCGACAGCGACCGCGTCGGGATGGGCAAACGGTCGATGACCGACGGGAAGGTCGAGTCGGTTTCGACGGCGTCGCGATTCTGCCCCGTGGAGACGAGCAGCTCGCCCTTCGGATAGCGCAGCGCGATCTCACCCATCATCCGCGCCACCCCCGTGTGCATCGGGGGGAATTCGTCCGTCAGGAGGAATGTTTTAGCCATCGGCGCGGTGGTCGAGCTCCCAGAGGCGCGTGTACTTGAGGAACACACTCACGGCAGAGAGCCCGCAGAGGACGGCGCCATGCCATCCTTCGAGGATGCCGAGCTGCAGGAAGTAGGTGCGCCAGAACGTGAAGGGCGGCCGCACCAGAATGTCGGTGAGCCGGGCCCGGCGGCCCCGGTCCCGGAGGTCCTGGGCGGCCCACGTCGCGTAGAGATCGATCTTCTTGAGGTGATGGCTCAGGTCCCGGTAGGGAGTGTGTTCCAGGGGCTCCACCAGGCGCCCCGTATCGGCCACGGATTCCAGTCCTTCGTGCACCCGGCGCTCGACGAATCGCCGGTCCCGCCGGAAAAAGCGGACCGCCCAGTTATCGCCCCACCCGCCCCGGTGCATCAGCCGTCCGAGGTAGTAGTTCCGGCGTCCTACCGCGTACGCCTCATGAGCCGGCTGAGCCACCGTCCGGGCAAGCTCGTCCGCCAGAGACCTGGAGATGCGCTCATCGGCGTCCAGCGCGAACACCCATTCGGTCTTCGAGGCGCCGATCGCCGCGTTGCGCTGCCCCGCGATGGTGAGGCCGGGAACGTCCAGCACCCGCGCCCCCGCCTGCCGTGCCAGCCCCTGGGTCCCGTCGGTGGACCCGCCGTCGGCCACCAGTACCTCGGTCGCCCAGCCGAGGTGCCGGACGGCGTCCTCGATCTGTGCGGCCTCGTTCAGCGTCGGGATCACTACCGTGACCGGCGCGGGCATACCCTATTCAATCCTAATGGCCGTCAGGGCCTCGCGGTATACGGCTTCCGTTCGCTCGGCGGTCCGCTCCAGGGTGAATTCGGTGCGAACGCGCGACCGCCCGGCCGCACCCAGCCGGGCGGCGAGCCCGTCGTCGACCAGGAGGCGCGTAAAGGCGGCCGCCCACGCGGCCGGGGCGCGCGGGTCCACCAGCAGGCCGGATTCCTCCGTCACGAGATCGGGATTGCCGCCGGCCCGGGAGGCGACCACCGGGAGACCCAGGGCCATGGCCTCGAGCAGGGCCTGCGACAGGCCCTCGATCACGGAGGGGAGGGCTGCGATCCGGGCCAGGTGATAGAACGCCAGCGCTTCCGGCCCGAACGGCACGAACCGCACCAGGTGCCGCTCCGGGACGGTCGCCCGGGCCTCCGCGAGTCCGGGGTCTTCGTCCACTCCCGCGCACACCAGCACCACGGGCGGTTCAACGGAGGCGAGGGCGCGAATGGCGATATCCTGATCCTTCCGCCGGGCGACGATCGCGATCACCGGCCGCCCCGCCGCGTCTCCGATCGTGCGGCGCGCGAACTCCATAGCGGCCGCGGACGGCGCCCGGTCGATCCGGGCGAGGTCGATCCCGTTCGGGACGACGCGGAGTCGCGCGCCCGGGTGCCAGCGCGCGGTCAGTGCGCGCGAAACGGCCTGACTGACGGCGATGGTACGGTCGGCGGCATGTCCGATGCACAAGAGCTCGAGCGGCGAGGTGAGCGGCATGGTGCGGCGGGTCACGACGAACCCCGTTCGCAGCCGCCCCCGCCAGCGGAGCCAGGTGAGCGCCCGCCGGTCTCTCGTCGCGTGGCTGTTCACCACGTCCACCCGCTCCTCCGCGATCACCTCGGCGAGGCGGGCGGCGAGCGGACCGAGACGGGTGAAGTCGAGCGGGACGACGGGAATGCCGGCCTCGCGCCCCAGCTTCGCGAGCAGTGACTCGTCACGGACACCGAGGAGGACCCGATGGCCGCGGCGCCGGAGATGGTCGGTGAGATTGAAAATCGATTGGGTGGATCCGGCGCCGTCACCCTGGAAGGTGAGCTGCAGAATGTTCAGTGGCGCCGCTGGCCCCGCTGGCATGTACACGAAGGTAGTGATACTCTACGCGGCATGCACGTGGCGGTCGCCTCACACCACCGGTTGCCGGTCGAGGGGTACGGAGGTACCGAGCGAATCGTCACCGCGCTGGCGAGAGGACTCGTAGCCCTGGGCCATCGCGTCACCCTGCTCGCGCCTCCCGGCACCGCCATCCCCGGCACGTCGCTCGTCGCCATTCCCGCCAAGGCGTTCAAGGATCCCAAGTTCTCGCTCACCACGTTCGTGCCGCGGGACGCCGACGTCCTCCACGCCCACTTCGTGGTGAGAACCCTCCCCGGCGCCCCGGACGGCCCTCCCTTTCTCCAGACGTTGTACGGGAACCTCAAAGCGGACGAGCCGGTCCCGCCCCGGAATGTGTTTCTCTCGGCGAATCACGCCGGCCGCAACCGGAGCAAGGTGTTCGTTTACGCGGGGCTCGATCCGGCCGAGTTCCGGTTCCAGGCGCGGAAGGAGGACTACGACTTCTTCATCGGACGCCTGCACCACGCGAAGGGCTATCACTGGGCCATTGAAGGCGCCCAGCGCACGGGCCGGCGGCTGATCCTGGCGGGCGGCTGGCGGCCCACCTTCTCCCGCGGCATCAAGTACGTGGGCGAGGTGGACGGCGACAAGAAGACGCAGCTGCTCGCCGACGCCCGCTGTCTCTGGATGCCCGCCCTCTGGGACGAACCCTTCGGCCTCACCAACATCGAAGCCCTGTTCTCGGGGACGCCCGTCCTGGGCACCCGGCGCGGCGCCCTCCCCGAGATCCTGACCTCCGAGGTCGGGGCACTCTGCAACACGCTGGACGAAATGGTGGAGGCCTCGAAGACCATCGAATCCCGGGATCCGGCGCGGTGCCGCGCGCATGCCGAGCGGTACTTCACCCATCTGGTGATGGCGGAGGAGTATGTGCGGTTCTACCGACACCTGCTGGATACCGGCGAGCTGCCTGAGGGCCGGCCGACCCCTTATACCACCTTGTAGTTGCGGAACTCGAAGATCCGGGCGCCCGTGAGTCGCTCGATCCAGTCGGACAGATAGAACCGCAGGTGCTCCAGCCTGAAGTGCCTGGGCCCGATGACCCGCTCCGGATCGTGGGCGCGCGCGTCCACCCACGCCTGCGCCACCGCCGGATGGCGCCCCTCGAACTTCCTGAGCAGCGGGAGCCATTCGAGGTACCCGCGCTTCTGCTCCATCTCCGAACGCTCCTTGCTCCACGGATAGATCACCTTGGACGCCTCGTACTTCTCCCGAATCGCCCTGGCCGGACGGGCCCACCCGTAGTGGAACATCACCGCGTCGGTGGGCCGGGCGCCGATCTTCCGGTATTCCGGCCCCACCCGGAACCCCTGGGCCCCCTGGTAGGGACGGATGTCACGGCCCAGACGCAGGCAGCGGACTTCGCGCCGGTACCAACGCCGGTTCTGGGCCACGATGTCCAGCCCGCCGTAGAAGTGCAGATACTTGACCAGGAGTCCCTCGACCCGCGCATCCGCGTCCCACTCGGCCACCTTCTCCTTGAGGATCTTCGCGCCGTCCTCATGGAGCACCTCATCGGCCTGGATGTAGATGCCCCAGGAGCCCCGGCAGGCCTGCATGGCGCGCAGGGTCTCCATCCCCAGCATCTCGTTCTTCTTGGTGAAGTCCCAGACGGTGTCGAGGATCCGAATCCGCGGATCTCCGATGGACGTGACGAGGTCCCGGGTGTCGTCGTCCGACTTGCCCACATTCACCACGACCTCGTCGCACACCGCCAGCACCGACTGGATGGCGGGGATGATCGGAAAATCGAGTTTGACCGCGTTGCGGACGATGGTGAAGCCTGAAAGCATGTCAGGTTCGGAATTGAAGATTGTGCAGCCGACGGTAGAGCCCGTCGGCGGCATAGAGCTCGGCGTGGGTGCCTCGCTCCACGATGCGGCCTTCCTTCAGGACGACGATCTGGTCGGCGTGCTGCACCGTCGCCAGACGGTGGGCGATGACCAGCACGGTCCGGTGCTTCATGAGCTTGTCGATCGCATCCTGCACCAGCCGCTCCGACTCGGTGTCGAGCTGGCTGGTCGCCTCGTCGAGAATGAGGATGGGCGGGTCCCGCAGCACCGCCCGGGCGATCGCAATCCGCTGGCGTTCCCCCCCCGACAGGCGGGTGCCGCGCTCACCCAGGAGGGTGTCGTAGCCCTGGGGCAGCCGCGCGATGAAGTCGTCGGCGTTGGCGGCGCGCGCCGCGGCGCGCACCTGCTCGAGCGTGAAGTCCTGGCGCCCGTAGGCGATGTTCGCGAAGACCGTATCGTTGAGGAGGATAGTCTCCTGCGACACGATCCCCATCAGTCCGCGCAGCGACGGTCGCGTGAACCGGGTGAGCGGCGTCCCGTCCATCAATACCACCCCGGCGGTCGGCTCGTAGAACCGGGGGAGCAGGTCCACCAATGTGGTCTTCCCCGCCCCCGACGGCCCCACAATCGCGAGCACCTGTCCCCGCGACACCGAGCAGCTCACGTCGTGCAATACACCCGTATCGTGCCCGTAGGCGAACGACACGTTCCGGTATTCGATGGTGTTCCGGAACGCCGCCGGCCCCTCTCCCGGCACGTCGCGCTCGCTCGACGGCAGATCGAGGACCTCGTAGACACGTTCGGCGGATGCGAGAGCACCGGCCATCACGCCGGGATAGTTCGAGATGGACTTGATGGGCGACATGAGGCGCAGGGCCATCACGAGAAACAACATCAGCTCTTCGGGCTTGATGCTGTTCTGCAGGGCGAGCATCGTGCCGTACCAGAGCACGGCGACCAGCACCACGCCACCGAACACCTCGCTCACCGGACTGGTGAGAGACGAAAACCGCTGGGCCCGCAGCACCCGCTTGCGGTACCGGTTCGCCATGTCCAGGAACCGGCGCCCCTCATACGGCTCGGCCACGTACGCCCGGATGAGCTTCACCGAGCCCACCATCTCACCCGCGACGCTGGTGAGGTCGCCCCGCTCCGCCACCATTTCGCGGGACCGCCGGCGCAACCGGTTGATCAGGGGGCGGATCACCACCAGGAGCACGGGCGCGAGCACCAGCGCGACCAGCGACAGCCGCACGGAGATCGACAGCATGATCCCGAGATAGACGATGATCATGACGATGTTCTGGAAGAACGACGCGAGGGCCGCCGTCACCGCGGTTTTCACCTGATCGGTGTCGTTGATCAACCGGGCGATCGTCTGCCCCCCCTTGGTCTGCTGGAAATAACCCAGGGGGAGCGTCTGCAGATGGCCGAAGAGCCGCACCCGGAGATCCCGGACGACGTTCTCCTGGATCACCACGTTCCAGTAGGCCGACAGATATTCGGCGAGGTTCTTCAGCACCAGCGCGCCGAGGAGGACGACCACGACGCTGCGGAGCGCCTGTTCGGGGGAGCCGGTCGCGAGCAAGGGTCCCGTGATCCACGCGATGAGCGCCTGGGCCTTGGAGCCGCCGGCGGGCAGGAGGGTGGATTCGCCGAAGATGGTCCGGAGGAACGGCACCAGCATGGAAAGTGAAAAGCCGTCCAGTACCGACGCCACCACGGTGACGAGCATCGTGGCGACGAAGAGCCAGGCATAGGGACGGAGCAGCGAGTAGAGGCGTGCGCCCCCGCGCATCTAGCGCGGTCCTCCCCCGCGGGCGCGGGGCGTGAGGAGCGCCACGGGGAGGATCATCTCTTCGGGCGAAATGCCGCCGTGCAGGAACGATCCCCGATAGCGGGCCTGATACTCCCGAAGCTTGGTGGGATAGACGAAGAACCGGTCCCCCGCGGCCAGCGCCATTCGCACGCCCAGGCCCATCGAGGGCAACCCGTACGACTTCAGATCCTCGACGATCACCGCGGCCTCGGCGTCCTCGGCGCGCAGGTCCTCCCCGAACTTGTAGCGGAGATTCTGGGTGGCATCCCGTTTCGCAAACACCGTCGCCGGTGTCTCACAGTGGATGGAACCGTGGTCGGTGGTGAGCAGCACCGGCACGCCCCGCCGCTCCGCCTCCGCCAGGGCCGCCATCACCGGAGAGCGCTCGAACCAGGTGCGGGTGAGTCCCCGGAGGGCGTCGGCGTCCCGGGCCACTTCATAAAGGATGGCACTCTCGGAGCGGCCGTGGGTCAGCTGATCGATGAAGTTGAAGACCAGCGCCGTCACGCCGTCCTGCGCCAGGTGCGCGGGGAGGCGCTTGAGCAGCTCGACCCCGTCCGCGGCGGTGAACAGTTTCTCGTACCGCACCGGCACCGGGTGCCCCAGGAGATCGGCCAGCTGCTCCGTGAGCAGCTCCCCCTCATGAGCGTTCAGGCTCTCGTCGTCCGAGGCGTGGCCCCACCACTCGGGATGGCGCGCCGCGATCTCCATGGGGTAGAGACCGGAGAAGATGGCGTTGCGCGCGTAGGGCGTCGCGGTCGGGACGATGCCGAAATAGTGGGACTCCTCGATGTCGAACATCGGTGTGATCAGGTCGCGCAGGGCCTCCCACTGGTCGAGCCGCAGACAGTCCACCACGATGAAGAGCACCTTCCCCGCCCGCTTGAGCACCGGCAGCAGGAATTCGGCGCCGACATCCACCGAGAGCGGCGGCCGGTCTCCTTCCGGGTTCGCGAGCCACCGGGCGTACTGCCGCTTCACGAAATCGGTGAAGTCTTTCCGGAGCGCGATCTGGAGCGAGCGCAGCGCGTCAGCCAGTCCGGGCTCGGCCGCCGCGGCCAGCTTCACTTCCCACCGCGCCAGCTCCACCCAGTACTCGATCCATTCCCGCCAGGCCAGGCTCGAAGCGCGCTTCCCTTCGAGCTCGCGGAACCGGCCCACGAAGTCCCGGGCCAGACGCTGCTGCCGGATGCGGTCTCCTTCCAGCAGCCGCGTCACGACGGAGAGGATCTGCCGGGGATGGACCGGTTTGACGAGGTAGTCGTCGACCTGGATGCCGATGGCTTCGCGCAGCGTGCCTTCGTCTTCGCTCTGGGTGACCATCACGACGGGCATGGCGGGATCGATGGAGCGGATTTCGCCGAGCAGCTCGAGCCCGCGGCGGCCCGGCATCTGCTCGTCCAGCAGCACGACGCTGTAGGGTTGCCGGCGCAGGAGCGCGAGGGCGTCGTCTCCGTGCGCCGCCTGCTCGACGGCGAATCCCTGCTGTTCGAGGAAACGGCGGTGCCCGGCGAGGCCTTCGATTTCATCGTCGACCCACAGGATGCTCTTGGGACGCGCCATGTGAGGCAAAGCTAGCGCCGTTCCAACCTGTTGGGAACGACGTGACCACTCGGGCATGGTGAATTGGGTTGGAACGGTGCTAGCCCGGCTGGCGGAGCCGGGCAACGAGAGGGTACAATCTTCCCGTGTTGTCCATTCTGCTGGTCCGCTTCAGCTCCATCGGTGACGTCGTCCTCACCACGCCCCTCGTGCGGGCCCTCCGCCGCCGACACCCGGAGGCCGAGCTGACGTTCGTCACCAAGCGGGCCCTCGTCCCGCTGGTGTCCGACAACCCTCACCTGACGCGGGTGGTGGCGCTCGAACCGGACGAGCCGGTCCGGTCATTGGCGCGACGCCTCGGAGTCCTGGCCCCCACGCACGGACTCGATCTCCACGGCTCGCTCCGCAGCCGCGCCCTGCGGTTCCTTCTGCCCGGACAGTGGTCCGGGTACCGCAAACGGAAGCTCGCGCGGGAATGGCTCATCTCGACCAAGCTCGACTGGTACGGCTCCCACGTGCCGGTGCCGGAGCGTTACTTCGAGGCCGCGCGGCACCTGGACGTGCACCCTGACGGTGCGGCACCGGAGTTCGCGCTCGGCCCGCAGGCGCGGACCCGCGTGGACGAG
>DATEGY010000281.1:0-3014 GCA_035279865.1 Gemmatimonadales bacterium
AGCGCGTCGTTCAGCGTGATCATCCCCAGCTTCTTGCTGGTCTGGATGATGGACGGGATCTGGAACGTCTTGCCTTCGCGGATCAGGTTCGCAATCGCCGGCGTGGTGAGCAGAATCTCCCGGGCGGCCACACGCCCGCCGCCCACCTTTTTGCAGAGCGTTTGCGCGATCACGCCTTTGAGCGACTCCGAGAGCATGATGCGAATCTGCGCCTGCCGGTCCGCGGGGAATTGATCGATGATGCGGTCCACCGTCGAGGGCGCCGTGGTGGTGTGCAGGGTGCCGAACACCAGGTGGCCCGTCTCCGCCGTTTCGAGCGCGATGGCGATGGTCTCGAGGTCGCGCATTTCGCCGACCAGGACGATGTCGGGATCTTCACGGAGGGCCGCCCGGAGCGCCGACTTGAAGCTCTCGGTATGGACGTGCACCTGCCGCTGGGTGATCAGGCACTTCTTGTTTTCGTGGACGAACTCGATCGGGTCTTCGATCGTGATGATGTGATCGGAGCGCTCGCGATTGATGAGGTCGATGAGCGAGCAGAGCGTGGTCGACTTGCCGGACCCGGTGGGCCCCGTCACCAGCACCAGGCCCTTGGTGAGATAGCAGAGCTTCTGCACCTCGGGCGTGATGCCCATGTCTTCGACGGTGACCACGTTCGCCGGAATCACGCGGAACACGCCGACCGATCCCTTGCGGTCGCGGGCGGCGTTCACGCGGAAGCGCGCGAGCCCCGCGATCTCATAGGCGAAGTCCGTATCGCCCGACTCCCGCCATTCGACGCGATTCCGCTCGGGCATGATCGACAGGAGGAGCAGATCGAGCTGCTCTCCAGAAACGGGGTTCTCCCCGTGCCGTACGATCTCGCCGTGCGTCCGGAAGATCGGCGGCTCATCCACGCGCAGATGGAGGTCGGACGACTTGGAGTGCACCAGAGCATGCAGCAATCCTCCCAGCTGTCGCTGGGCGCCCTCGAGGCGCGAATCGGCGAACTCGGCGGGCAGGGCACCCGGGGCGTTCGTCGAGGCTTCCATGGGCGGTGGCGCGACGACGACCGAGAGCCGCGGCTTCCGGCCCCCTGACGGCGGCTCGGGGGGGGGAGCGGACTCTTCGAGGGGCGCATCCGACATGCCACTTCCGGCATCGACGCCCGGAGTGATCTGGGCGTGCAGTTTGCCATTTTTCGGTGTCACGCGAACGATGACGAGGCCGGCTCCACCGGCATACTCGAAGGTGGCCCCGGTGCCTTTGCCGATCCGGTCTGCCGCTTCACTGGGTGCCATCTCGGTGAGCAGGGCGTACAGCTGCTTTTCGGTGATCACCTGCTTCGAGAGCTTGGATTGCCGGCCCTGTTTCTCCATCCCCACCGCTTCGTCCGGCACCAGCACCAGCTGCTCGCCGCCGTTCTTGAGGAGGAGATCGATGAAGGGATCGAGACGGGCCATGTGGTCAGTCCGTGGGACGCGCGTACAGTACATGCGCGCGGTTCACCAGATGGGTGGCGTAGTTGGTGGTCACGGCGAAGAAGGGACCTCCGCCGGCATTGAGATAGTCGATGGGCCGGGACATCGATTGCGGCAGCACGACCTCCGCGACGCCGTCCCAGACGGTGCCGTCGACCAGCGCGACCTCGAGTCCGATTTCGATCGCTCCGGGCGCGCGGGTCTCCCCGCCGGCCGGGACGGTGAGCGCGATGGTTTGAGCCCGTGACACGAGGAGTACTTCCTTTTGCTTGTCGGGCAGGAAGGGGAAGAACCCCTCCGGCCGGTTCAGCATTTCGAGCGGCGTCTCCGGACCCTCCCGGGCCGGTGCCCGCGCCATGACGAAGACCGACCCCTCGCGCTCTTTCCCCTCAGTGAGGAGGAGGCGTCCATGGATCGACTCGCGGGGGAGGGAGAAATCGGTCACGGAGGACAAGATACGACGAAAGGAAGGAACGGGGAGGAGGGAGGGGGAGGGGTCGAGGTCCGGGCGATGGAGTCTCCCTGCACCTGGACTGCACCTCCTCCCTCCTCCCTCCTCTCGATTAGATTCCGTCGCGTGACCGCACCAACGACACCCGCCGCTTCCAAGCCTCCGAAGAAGAAGGCTATCACCGCCGGTTCCTGGCAGGAAGCGCGGGCGCTGATCTACGCCCACCGCTGGCGCCTGGCCCTCGGCCTCTTGCTGATGCTGATCAATCGTCTGTCGGGGTTCGTGCTGCCGGCCAGCTCGAAGTTGGTGGTCGACCAGGTGATCCTGGGGCACCATCCGGAGCTGCTCCCCCGCATCGCTCTGTGGGTGGGCCTCGCGACGCTGATCGGCGCCGCTTCGTCCTTCGGCAATTCACAGATTCTCGGCGTCGCGGCGCAAGCCGCGATCACCGACATGCGGCGGAGGGTGCAGGCGTACGTCTTGCGCCTCCCCGTCAACTATTTCGATTCGACCAAGAGCGGCGTTCTGATCTCCCGCATCATGACCGACGCCGAGGGGATCCGGAATCTCGTCGGGACCGGTCTCGTGCAGATGATCGGCGGCCTGCTCACGGCCACCATCGCCCTGGTCTGGCTCTTCCTCCTGAACTGGAGACTCACCAGCTACGCGATCCTGATTCTCGCCACCTTCGGCGGCGGGATGGCGTACGCGTTCACCAAGCTGCGCCCCCTCTTCCGTGACCGCGGGAAGATCAATGCCGACGTCACCGGCCGGCTGGCCGAAACACTGGGCGGCATCCGGATCGTCAAGTCTTACCGCGCCGAAAAGGGTGAACGCCTGGTCTTCGGGCGGGGCGTGCATTCGCTGCTGCGGAACGTCGCGACCACCATGACGGGGATTTCCGGCGTGGGGGCGTTCGCGTCGGTCATCGTCGGCGCGATCGGGATTCTCATCATGCTGATCGGCGGCCGGGCGGTCGCGGCCGGCACCATGACCATGGGTGACTTCGTGCTGTACGGGATTCTGGTCGCCCAGGTGGCGCTACCGGTCATCAACATCGCCTCGATCGGCACGCAGATCACCGAAGCGTTCGCCGGCCTCGA
>DATEGY010000282.1:0-26533 GCA_035279865.1 Gemmatimonadales bacterium
TGGCACCCTCGGCGGCGAACCGACGGGCGCAGGCGGCGCCGATCCCGGAGGAGGCGCCGGTGATGAGGATGGTCTTCCCGGCGATTCGGGTCATGCGGAAATGTAGTAGCGGTTCGAGACTCGGCTCACTACCATCCCTCCATGCCGAACCCTGCTTCCCCCGGCGACACGCTGCGCACCGCCTGGCGTCGCCTCCGCCCCCTGCCCGGCGGACGGCGGATCTTCAGCTGGCTGATCCGCTGGATGGTGCCTTACTCGGGCACCACACGACCCTATGTCGAGGAGCTGGCACCGGGGCTCGCCCGGGTGCGGTTGTCAGACCGGCGCGGAGTCCGCAACCACCTCCACTCGGTGCATGCGGTGGCTCTGGCCAACGTCGCCGAGCTGGCGAGCGGCCTGGCCATGACGACCGCCCTCCCTCCCAGCGTGCGCGGCATCGTCGTCCGCTTGACCATCGACTACACCAAGAAGGCCCGGGGCACGCTGATCGCGTCGGCCCGGGTGACGGTCCCGGCCATCGCCGCGGCTGAGGACCACGACTTCGAATCGGTGGTGACCGACGAGACCGGCGACGTGGTGGCCCGGGCCACCGTGCGCTGGCGTCTGGCACCAACGCTCCCCGCGTGAGCACTCTCGAGACGCCGCTGACCCGGGATGCGGGGATTGCCGTGCCGCTCATCTGCGGCGCGATGTACCCCTGCTCGAACCCCGAGCTCGTGGCGGCGGTGTCGGACGCCGGCGGCATCGGGATAGCCCAGCCGCTGTCGATGGTTTACGTCCACGGCCACGAGTTCCGGGAGGGCCTCCGGCTCATCCGGCGCCTGACCCCGAAACCCATCGGCATGAATGTCCTCATCGAACAGTCATCCCGTGCTTACCTGGACAAGATGCGCCGCTGGCTGGACGTGGCGCTTGAGGAAGGCGTGCGGTTCTTCGTCACGTCCCTCGGGAATCCCCGGTGGGTCGTGGACCGTGTTCGTCCCGTGGGCGGCGTGGTCTATCACGACGTGACGGAGCGGAAGTGGGCGCTGAAGGCGCTCGACGGCGGAGTGAAAGGTCTCATCGGCGTGAACAACCGGGCCGGAGGCCACGCGGGCGCGCGGAGCGCCGAGGAGCTCCTCGACGAGCTGAGCGGGCTGGGAGTCCCTCTGGTCTGTGCGGGCGGCATCGGAGCCCCGGCCGACTTCGCGCGGGTGCTGCGACTCGGGTACGCGGGGGCACAACTGGGCACGCGCTTCATTGCGACACCGGAATGTCACGCCCACCCGGATTACAAACAGGCCATCGTGGATGCCGACGAGAACGACATCGTGCTCACCGAGCGGGTCACCGGCGTACCCCTGGCCGTCATCCGGACGCCCTTCGTGGAGCGGGTGGGGACGCGCTCGGGTCCCGTGGCCCGGTGGTTGCTTCGCCATCGCCGCACCAAAGGATGGATGCGCCTGATCTATGCCCTGCGTTCGACCTGGAGTCTCAAGCGGGGGGCGCTCGAGGGGACATCGTCCAAGGACTACTGGCAGGCCGGCAAGAGTGTCGCGGGGATCGACCGCATCGAACCAGCCGGGGACATTGTGCGCGAATTCGCCGCGGCGGCAGCTGGTTCACCGGACTCAGCCTAGAAGCTCACCGTCGGCGTGAACTGCGGCTTCACCCGGTGCTTCGTGGCCTGTTCGTACCCGTACGCCGCCTTGATCAGGGTCCCTTCCGTCCAGGGCCTTCCGAAGAACGAAATCCCCACCGGCAACCCGAACGTGTACCCGGCCGGAACGGTGATGCTGGGATACCCGGCCACCGCGGCCACCGTCGAAGACGAAACCGAACCCCCCTCCCCGCTCACGAAATCGATCGGCGTCGGCGGGCCGTTGGTGGGCGCCACGATGGCGTCGAGCTGGTACTTGTCCATCGTCGCGTCGATGCCGTCGGTGCGGGACATCTGGTGGTCCTTGGCGAGCGCGTCGAGATACGCCTTTTCCGTCAGCGCGCCCTTGGCCTGCGCCTGCACGAAGATCTCCTGCCCGAAGTACTTGAGCTCCTGGTCCGTGTGGGCGGTGTTCCACGCGATCAGGTCCTCGAGCGTGCGCGGCCCCGTTCCGCCGAGCTGGGCGAGATAGGCGTTGAGATCCGCCTTGAATTCGTAGAGCAGGACGTCGAATTCCGAGTCGTCGAACTTGCCGAGGGTGGCGATGTCCGCGGGATCCACCACGACGGCGCCCTGGTCCTTCAGGACCTGAATCGCCTTCTCCATGAGGGCGTCGGTCTTGGGGCTCTGCCCGAAGTAATGCGCGCGGGCGATGCCGAGCCGCATCCCTTTCAGTCCCTGGGGGTCGAGGAACGTCGTATAGTCGGCCTTGAACTTCCCGGTGCTTGCAGCCGTGGCCGGATCCCGGGGATCGATGCCCACCAGAGCACCCAGGAGCGTCGCCGCATCGGCGACAGAGCGGGCCATCGGCCCGGCGGTGTCCTGGCTGTGCGCGATCGGAATCACGCCCGCCCGGCTGACCAGCCCCAGGGTGGGCTTGATCCCGACCAGCGAGCAGCAGGAGGACGGCGACACGATGGATCCGTCAGTCTCCGAGCCCACCGCGACGGCGCAGAGATTCGCCGCGATCGCGGCGGCGGACCCGGAGCTCGAGCCCGAGGGGCTCCGGTCCAGGACGTACGGATTGCGGCACTGCCCGCCACGCCCGCTCCACCCCGAAGACGAGTGCGACGAACGGAAGTTGGCCCACTCGGACAGGTTGGTCTTGCCGAGGATCACCGCGCCGGCGGCCCGGAGCTTGTCGGCCAGAAACGCGTCCCGGGGGACCTCCATCCCGACGATCGCCAGCGATCCGGCCGTCGACTGCTGCTTGTCCTTGGTCGCGATGTTGTCCTTCAGCAGGACCGGAATCCCGTGCAGCGGGCCCCGCGGCCCCTTCGCCTTCCGCTCGGCGTCCAGCGTCGCGGCGATCGCGAGTGCGTCCGGATTGGTCTCGATCACCGCGCGGAGCATCGGGCCGGTCAGGTTGACCGCCTCGATCCGCCCGAGGTACGCCTCCGTGAGCGACCGCGCCGTGTATTGCCCCTTCGCCATGCCGGCCTGGAGCCCCGCGACGGTTACTTCGTCCAGGTCGATGTCAGAGGCCGGGAGCCGGAAGCCGGGAGCCGTCGACTCCGAAGACAGACGCGGACCCCGCCCGAAAGCGGCAGAAGCCCCTGCCGCAGCCGTGACACCGATGAACGACCGACGATCCAGATTCCTGTCCGACATCATCGACTCCGGGGTTCAGGGGAGGAGGGAAGATGGAGAGCGGCGGCGGGCGTGGCCAGCGCGCTCTATATTCTCAGACAGATGACTGACACACCATCTCCCACCACTCGCCCGCCCTGGATTCTCCGCATCGTGCGCCCCGACGGGTCCAGCCGTGGTCCCGCGGTGGGGGTTCCGGTTACGAGACTCGACGAGCAGGGCAACGCGGCGGGGCACTGGGTCTCTGACGCCGAAGGATTGGTGCGGATTCCGCCCACCGACGAGCCGCTGGTCAGGCTGCGCGTGGGCCTTCGCAACGAAGTCCCGATCGAGCTCACGGCCCTGCGGCTGTTCGAAGGGGCGGTCGAGCTCCCCGCCCCCAAGGATCTGGCGATGGCGGTGGCCACACGGACCGAGCGGACCTCAGGCGCGGTGCAGCGGCCCGTCACCGGCGGCGACCTGTCGTCCCCGGCGGGCCTGCCCGGGCAGGTGCTCCAATTCGCGCGCCTCGTGGTTTTCGCGCCGCCCGCGCGTCCTCTTGCCACTGAGCAGCTGCCTCTGCTGTCGGCCGGTGACCACCCGGCGCTCCCCGTCGCGACCCGAGCCGTCGACTTCTTCGAGCTGCCGGCCGACGCCCCCACCGATCTGCGCTATGGCGCCATCGTCG
The DNA here is from genome assembly GCA_035279865.1 of Gemmatimonadales bacterium. Taxonomy (GTDB): domain Bacteria; phylum Gemmatimonadota; class Gemmatimonadetes; order Gemmatimonadales; family GWC2-71-9; genus 40CM-2-70-7. The sequence goes on from DATEGY010000282.1 coordinate 3,897, forward strand.
AAGTGGAGCAGTACTGGCAACCGCTGGGCTACGCGACGGGCGATCTCCTGTACAGTGCGGCCCTCGCGCCCGGCGACGAGGCGCGCGTCGCCATTCTCGACGGCCGGTGGGGGGAGGGCGGCCCACCCCGTGAACGGCCGCTGCAGACGCTCGCCCGGCTGATCGGCTCTCCTTTACTGTCCGACCTGGTCTCGGAGGGTGCGGCTGCCTGGCCCCTCGAGCCTCTGACCCTCCGGCCCGAAGGGGACGCCGCGGGCGCGCTGGCCCAGGGCGCCGGGGACACGGTTCGGCATCTCAACGAGCGCGCCGCGCGGGTAGCGGAAACGGTGCGGCGGGCCCCCTTCCGGGTCGGCGACGTACGGGCCGACACGCCCCCCGATGCGGCCATCCGGACGGTGAAGAATCCGCGAACCGACCGGCTGATGACCTATCATTTCTTCGAACCACTCCAGAAATACCGGGTGGTGGCGCGGACGGCGCGGGTCAGGCCGGCGATCCTCGTTCCCTTCCGGCTGCCGAGCCAGGCGGTGCGCGCGATGGTGCGGCAGTACGGTCACGTGCTCAAGCGCGTGCTCCTCGATCGCTCCCTAACACCTGAGCTCGATGCGCTCCTCGGTCTGGGCACGACCGGTTCCGGTGCGGAGTGGGAGCGGGCCGGCACGACGCCCCCCATTTCCGAGCTGCGCTTGATCGTGGAGCCCGGCGCTGAGACCGCGGGACAGCTGGGACAGATCTTCTGCTTTCTCCACGCGGACGCCACGCGGTACCCCGTCCATTTCTTTCCCGCCGAGGCGGCGCGCGGACCGCTGGCCCAGGATCACCCGGAGGCGAGCCAGTGGATCGGGGCCATCCGGCTCGCCGATTTCCACCAGCATCCCCTGCGCTACCCCGGCGAGCTGGCCATCGAGAACGGCTCGGCCGCTCCCGCCCTTTTCCAGACCCTGCACGTGGAGGGGCGGAAGGGAGATGCGTGGCGCCGGCTGCTGACGGTCCAGAACCTCCTGGTCCCGGGACAGTCCCGGATGCCCCTGGCATCGCTCGCGGCGATGATCGAGTCGGTCGGCCTGGCCGCCCAGGAGAGCCGCCTCCTGGCGCACGTAACCGCCAACCTGCCGCATTACTCCGCGGCGATCATCGCGGCGGGGGATCCGGCCGTCCGCCACCTCGCCCTTTCGCAGGTACGTGATGCGGAGGGGCGTGCGGTGTCGGACGTCATCGAGAACCAGGTGGCGGGAGCGCTGGGGAGTTACCTCGCCTTTCCCCTCCTCTCGGCCGACTTGGCGCCTCCTCAGGTGGCGGCGGCCCTTCATCAGTATGGCTCGCGAGGCTCCCGGGTCCCTGACGAGGTGGTGGTCACCCTGCCGCTCCCCGGCGTCTGGCTGTCCGCCCAGGCCAGCGGGACTATTGAGGGGCTGGGAGAGGAAGAGGAAGCCCGCGAGCGGGGGCTCCGCGCCGGGCGGCGGCTCAACCAGGCTTGATGCAAGGAGTGCATGGCTCCCGAACCCCGGGCTTGCGCCCGGGGTCATGAAAATCTTGTTCCGCTTCGGTGTACATGACCCCCAGCGCAAGCTGGGGGTTCACGAGAGACGAGTTCTCTCATCCCTTTCGTCGGAGAAAGCACCCCATGCCCGTGCCGATCGGCCGTTTCGTTCAAGAGCTGGAGAAACTGAAGAAGGAGATGGATGCCGGCTCGCTGCGGCACGGTGAGTACGACCAGCGTCTGGCCCGCGTGCTCCAGGAATTGCGGGACGAGAAGCTGGATGCGGACCGCCCGAAGGTGAGCGCCGCGCTCACCGAGCTCCTGGCACGCGGCGTCATCACCCCGGGCGTCAAGACCCACATCGAGAAGCGGCTGGGTCTCTAGACCCGCTGCTGCTTCCAGCGCCCCCGCCGGAACAGGATCGCCGACGCCACCGCGATCGTGGAGAACGCGATCGTGATGGCGGTGAACACGCCCTGCGGTCCCCACCCCAGCGTCCGGGACAGCACGTAGGCCAGCGGCACCTCCCAGAGCCAGAAGCAGAACAGGTTCAGGAAGGTGGGCGTCCAGGTATCCCCGGCGCCGTTGAACGCCTGCGTCAGCACCATGCCGAAGGCGTAGAACAGGAACCCGTAGCTCACGATCCGGAGGCACTGCACGCCCACGAGGGCCACGTCGGGCGGCTGGCGGAAGAGCCCGATGATGGGCTCCGCGCCGATGATGAATACCAGGCCCACCAGCCCCAGGAAGACCATGTTATAGAACCCCGCGCGCCAGACCGCTTGCTCGGCACGCTCCGGATTCCGGGCCCCCAACCCCTGCCCCACCATCGTCGCCGCCGCATTCGACAACCCCCACGACGGCAGGAGCGCGAACACGATGAGCCGGATACCGATCAGATACCCCGCCATGACATCCGTCCCGAAGTGCGCCAGGATCCAGATCAATCCCACCCAGCTGGCCGTGCTGATGAACACCTGGAGCGTGCCCGACCCGGAGAGCTTGAGCAGGGCCTTCATCACCGTCGGACGGAGCACCAGGTCGGCCCGATGCACCACCACCCGCGCATCCTTCCGGAGCACGCGGTAGACCTGATACGCCACGCCGATGCCGCGGCCGATATTGGTTCCGATCGCGGCTCCGGCGACGCCGAGCCGGGGAAACGGCCCCACACCGAAAATCAGGAGCGGGGACAACACGATGTTGATGCCGTTCGCCAGCCATAGCGTACGCATCGCGATGGCTGCGTCCCCTGCTCCCCGGAAGGTCGCGTTGATGAGGAAGAGGAGGAGGATCGTGACGTTCCCGCCGAGCATGATGCGGGTGTAGGAGATGTGGGCAAGCACCTCCGGTGCGGCGCCCATGAAGCGCAGGACCCAGGGCGCGAGCGGTACGCCGACGGCGGCAATCAGGATGGAGGTGCCGATGCCGAGGCCGATCCCCTGGACGGCCGCTTCCGCAGCGCCGGCCGGGTTTTTCTCCCCGATCCGGCGCGCCACCATGGCGGTCACGCCGATCGAGAGACCCATGGCCGCCGTGTAAATCAGCGTGAGGAGCGACTCCGTGATGCCGACCGTCGCGACGGCCTCGGGTCCCAGGCGCGAGACCCAGAACACGTCTGCCACCGCGAAGATCGACTCCATCAGCATCTCCAGCACCATCGGGATGGCGAGCAGGAGAATGGCCCGGCCCACGGGGCCCGCGGTGTAGTCCTGGTGGGACCCGCGCAGCGCCTCGCGAATGGTGGCCCACCAGCCGCCGGGCTGGTGCGCCTGATGTTCTCCAGTCGATTCGATCACTGCTTCTGACACGTGGTGCTCCCAATCGTGAATGGTGTCGGTCATGAAAAACCGATCGCCCCACCCGGCCGGCGGCACAGGTGGGGCGATCGGGACGAGCGAGTCGGCTCGTGCGGCGATGTTACCTGTGACGCTCTTCAGTCTCGACGCTGCGCGGGTCGGGGCGCACGACGGCGACCAGATCCACGGTGTCGACGGCAAGGAAGAGCGACAGCTTCACAGGCATTCTCCGTTGGGGCGGCATCATTTGCCGCTGATGGTCCAACCTAAACGCGCGCATGCGACGGGTCAACGTCTCTGCACGTCACGAATCCGTCATCACCGGTCAGAGGGCGAGCTCCAATCCAACCCGGACCGTCCGCTGGGGACCGTAGAAGCGGTACGACCCATAGACCATGTTGAAGTAGGCGTTCATGGCGTTCTGCTGCTCGGCCAGCGTGTACGTCCCGTCCCCATTACCGAACCGGGCCTCGGCCCGGCGGAGCAGGAAGCAGTTCACGGGACCCGTGTTACCGCTCCAGTTGCCACAGCCGGTCAGCGTGATCGAGCCTCCGGCCGCCAACGCACCATTGCTGGCTGCCTCATTGGCGAGAGCCGCTGACTCAGAGCTTGTGACGACGCTTTGGAAGAGCGGGTTCGAGGTGCTGTTCGTCTCCGCATACTGGGTGTACACGTTATTGATATTCAAGAGGTTGCGGAAATCCGCAAAGATGGTCCAATCGAGACCGTTCGCCCGCACACCCTTGGTCACGCGGAGGTCCAGCACTTTGGTCCAGGGCAGGCCCTGGCTGTGCACAGCCCCGGAAGGCTGCGAGAATCCGAAATTCGGCTCCGGCGCCACCGTCCCGACGCCGAAATTGAGCAACGGTGTGTACGGGACCCCGTTGATCATCCGGAATTCCGCCACCGCACCGATATCCCGCAGAACCTTGCGCCAGCCCTCGGACGCCCAGTCCCTGGGAACCGCCAGGCGGACGGACGCCGACAGCGCTTCCGTCGTCGTGGTGGTGCGGGTGAGGAGCGTCGTGGCGGCGCAGACCCCACAGGCCGGAGGGGGGAGAATCGTCATCACATTGTCGAATCCGTGGCTCGATACGCCGGCGGAGAGCGACGCCGCGACCGCCGCGCCGAACATCTGGCTCACACCGGCGTCGACACCCTGGACGGATCCATCCCGAGTACGGGCGAGGACGTTGAGCGGAAGCACGTGACCGGGGTTGGTCGGATCGTCGAAAGATCGAAGCACGAAATTGAAGGTGGGCACGTTGAGATGGTCGTAGACGCCCAGGTTCAGGGACGTCGCCCTTCCGAACTCATGGTGAATCTCCAGATCCAGATTGGTCGACACGCCGTAAGTCACGTCGGACCCGAAGACCTGCTCCGCACCCGTGAACGTCAAGTCGGCATTCGTATGCGTGGCCACCGCGGAGACCGGTGGCGTGACGACCGCCCATCCGAGTCCCGCCCGGAATGTCGTGGCCGGATCGATGTTCCACGCGAGGCGGGCCCGCGGCGTCAGGAAGATTTGATGCCGGCCCGGCGTATACACCTTCGAAACGGCGGCCTCATAGGCCGCGTCCGGGCTGGTCGACGTGAGCGTATGGTCCCAGCACTGTGTGGTAACGGTGCTCGAGCAGCTGGGGTTGTTGAATATGAACCCCGGGATGTTGGGAACCAGGACGCCCGGGCTCAGCCGGTCGAATCTTGCGCCGACCTCGAGCTTGGCGTTCCCCAACGTCACGACGTCCTGTGCAAAGGCGCCCACGCGGCTCGGACTCGCGGTCCACGCATCGAGCGAGAGCTCGGTGATCGGGGACTGGGCCTGGTAGCTGGTCAGGTCGGCGCCATCCGCGTCGATCCCGACCGTCACCGCGTGTCCGGGGCGGCTCCACTGGAGTGCCCACCGCCCGGTCCGCCGATGTTCTGACGCCATACTCATGGGGGCAATGCTTCCCCCCGTGTAGAGTCCCCCTCCCAGCATCGCGAAGGGGTTCATGCGGTAGGGCTGCACATTGCTGAGCTGGGTCTGGCCCTGGTACGGAACCCGGAGCCCGGAGTTGGTGCGGATGTCCCTGATGATCTGATCGGAGAGCGGAAATCCGATCGGGCCCAGCGCGGAAAAATGGAGACTGGACAGCTCGATCCCCATCGAGGGATCGCGGGTGGCCGTCTCGCTCGCCGGATCGAGGGTCCCCTCGAGGGAGTTGTCCGACCCGAGCGACATCACCGCCTCGAACGCGAGGTTCGAGGTGAGACGGTGATGCCAGTTCACGACCGCCAGCCGGGACCACTCATGTGCCCCGCTGAACAGCGCGGGATCACCCAGCGCCGCCCCCGGGGAATCACGGAACTGTGCTCCGTCGGCGAGTCCGGTCACCGAGAGGCTCGAGCCGTCGCCATACGCCCAGCGCAGGCGTCCCTGGAACCGCAGGCCCGTCCGCCAGTCGAATGGCCGGGTGAGCCCCTGGCAACTCGCCCCGTTCGCGGCGGCGACACACGAGCCCGAGACCTGTACGAACTTCGGTACGGCCACCGACTGGACGCCTCCCCCGCCCGCATTCACCAGCACGGTCGTATCGAGCCCGCCCAGCTCGTACGTCGGGACGTCCTGCGCGCCGAAGCCCAGATATTCCGAGGACTGCCCCTCGACGTACCCCGCCGCGAAGAAGGTCAGTCCGGTGGTGCCTGGTATGGGCCCGCCGATGTCCCCGGCGAAGCGGTTGTAGCCCACGCTCGCGACCGGCCCGAACGGATTGTCGGTGTGCGCGGTCCAGTGCATCGCCAAACGGTCCCCGCCCGTGGGGGTCTCGTACGACACGATGCCGTTCTGAATGTCCGAAAGCTCGGCGCCCCCGAGCCCCGTGGTCACGTCGATGCCGGCGACCCCGTTCAGGGCGGGCTCAATGAATGCCCGACCCGTCAGGAACGACCGGACCGGCGCGCCATCGATGAATGTCGCGGCTCCATTCGCGGCGCCTCCGCGAATCGACAGGGAGTCCCCGGCCCGGACGCCTACGTCCGGCCCCCGCACGAAGACACCCGGGATCTGCGCCATCGCGGTCGCCGGACGGTCGATCGGGAGACTGTCCAGATGCGCGCGCGTGAGCCGCGCGCCGGCGGACAGGCGGAGGACCCGCGTCGTCGAGTCGCGTGGTGTGGAGTCGGGAGTCTGGGAGCGAAGGAGTGCGGGAACCGTGAATAGGACGACCAGCGCGCGGACACAATTCGGGGCCATCAAGCACTCCGGACGGTGAAGGAAGAAACGGCCGTTCCACCCATGAACTGCGCGAACTTCCTACCCGCGGAGGTCGTTTTAGAGCCGCGTGAGTCCCAGCCCGAAACGGAAGGTCCTGGTCCGATACGCGGAGAGCTGCCAGGTGAAGTACGCCGCGAGATCGATGGGGGACAGAAACGGGGTCAGATTTCCCAGGCCGAAGCCCGCTTCCGTATACAACTTCGGCGCGGTGCGCAGGAGGTCGTCCCCCGGGCTCACCGGGTGATCGATGAAATCGGTCCAGAACGCGCCCACGTGCACGCTCATGGTGAACGGGAGGGAACGGACCCCCGGAATGCGGCTCTTCGCGAACAGCAAACGATCAAAGTCGTGGTTGATGGTGAGCAGGGCCGCCCTCGTGCCCGAAAAATTATTGCCGTCCAGCGTGTTGAACCCGTTCGGCTGGTAGGTATAGAGCTCCTTGCCGAAATCCACGGTGAAATACCGCTGCGGCGGTACCCAGCCGGTGGCGATCCCTCCCACCGCCGTGATGGTCGTGACCCCGAAATTCAGGGTGCGCTGGATGCGGTCGATCCGCAGGAGGTAGCGGCGGTAGGAAAAGTCCCCGCCCAGGACGTCGTGCGCCGCCACCTCCGCCGAGGCCGTCACCCGAGTCTGGACCAGCTGGCGCAGCCGGTAGTCGCGCCCCTTCGACCTGAGCAGGGGGCGCGAATCATAGACTGCCGTGGCACCCACCGCCTTCAGCGTCCCCCCCTCGATCGGGTCATTGGGCCGCAACGCCCGCGCTTTGGGAATGCCGAGCGCGTAGTCCGTGGTCACCGGCAGGCTCGACTGCCGGGCATCGACGAACGAGAGCTCGAGCCGCGTGCCCCGGAACACCTTGCCGGACAGGAAGGCGCGCGCGCCGCGTTCGCGATAGTAGTCGAGGGGATCGATTCGGGAGAGGAAATTCCGGAACGTGGGGTTGTAGTCACCCGACACGATGGCCGGGCGATGCTGTGTCTGATCGTAGGCGCCGGCGCCGATCCAGATCTGGTGGTCGTCATCGATCATCCGGCTCACGCTCACACTTCCCTGCCAGCGTTTGGCGCCGAACCCGTAACCGGCCCGAGTACCGATGACCCACCGGGGTCCCGCCCCCCAGTCGCCGCCCGCGCCGACATACGCCCCGTCCACCCGGTTGTAATGAAAGAAGGTGGGGTTCGCCGCGAGGAACACCGCCGCGCTGAGCCCGAGAGCGACGCGGTGGCCGACCGAGCCCGGCGCGGTGGCGATCGAGTCGATGCGCGTCCACGCCTCCCGCTCCGTCGGCGTGAGCGGAATGGCCTCCGCCCACGAGGAGTCCGGGCGGTCCGCGCTGTCCGCCACCACCACCCGGTACTCGCCCATCCCCCGGGGCCGGTTTCCCTGGTCGAACTCGAATCCGCTGAGGGAAGCCGCGTGCTCGAAGCTCAGGTGGCCGGGAATGCCGGGGATCGGCATGGCCAGCCGGATTTCGCCGGTGAGCCGGATCTCGGCGGGCATCCAGCGCCCCCCGCCCTGATCCGCCAGCTGCTGGTGATACCGGAGATTGGAAACGAAGGTGAAGCGCAACGCGCTGTTGGCGCCGACGTCGATGCTCAGCACCTCGTAGGTCGAGTCCGCGACGGTCAGCACCCCGACGAACAGGGGCGAAGCCTCGGACCTGGGTACGATCGCGATGGTGAAGACCCGGCTCCCGGACGCGGACGCCGTCGTATCCATCATCCGGTAGTCGTAGTGATTCAGCGCGTCCGTGGCGATCGGAGAGACCACGGAGTACTTCCGGAGATCGATCCGGTCCTTGGCGAAGTTCACGATCTCACCGACCGACACGAGATTCCGGTCCGGGTCGAGGTTGCCGGTCTGGCGGCGCGCGACGATCGTCTCTTGATAGTGATCAGGGCGTTCCCAGTACGCGGTGGTCCGGGACTCGGTGACCACGAGAATCGACGCCGGGGAGTCGGCCGGCACGGCCTTGTTGCGGACTACGAATTTGATGTCGGCACCGTACCGGTAGTCGTGCAGGTGCGACAGGACGTTCTGCTTGTGCGCGATGACTCGGCGCATGATCTCGATGGCCGGATCCTCCACCGGCCGGACCGTGATCCCCGCGATCCCGACGGGCATCGGCGCGATGTAGAGGACCAGCGCCGTGTCGGGCGCCGTCACCACGACCGTGCGGGGACGGTACCCGATGCGGCGCAGCTCCAGGCGGACCGGTCCGGAGTCAGCGGGAATCTGAAAGTGGCCCTCGTCGTCGGTCATCACCGAGTGCGCGGGGCCCCCGCTGGCCACCCGGATTACGGCGAGCCCCACCGGCTGGCCCGAGATCGTGTCGCGGACCGTTCCGGCCAGGGTTCCGGGAGGAATGGTGTCGCCGACGGCGAGACGGCCAACCAGGGTGAGGAGCAGCAGTGACATCACGGGCGAATCATACGTCGGGACCAACCCCCGGTTCCAGCGTTAGTATTGAGCCACCATGCTCACCTCTCCGCTCCGCTTGCTGACGACGTTGCTTCTCGCAGCGTCCCTCGCGCACGCCCCCACGCCCGTCGTGCGTCAGCAGACGAGCGGGACCACCAGCCGGCTCCAGGCCGTGAACCCCGTCACCGATCGCGTGGTATGGGCGAGCGGCACCCACGGGACCTACGTCATCACCACCGATGGCGGCGAGCACTGGCGGGCCGGCGTCGTCCCGGGCGCCGACTCGCTCGAGTTCCGCGATGTGGCTGCCCTGGATTCGGCCACGGCCTGGCTCCTGGCCGCGGGCCCCGGCCCGGCCTCACGCATCTACCGGACCGCGGACGGCGGCGGCACCTGGACGGAGCAGTTTCGCAATGCGGATTCGTCCGCGTTCTACGACTGCTTGGCGTTCTGGGATGCACAGCACGGCATCGCCGTGAGCGACGGCGTGCGCGGGCACTTCCCCATTCTCGTGACCGACGACGGGGGTGCGCACTGGGCGCTCCGGCCCGTGGACGTGAGTCCGGCCGCCGACTCCGGTGAGGGCGCGTTCGCGGCCAGCGGGACCTGCCTCGTGACCGCCGCGGGCGGCCGCGCCTGGATCGGCACGGGGGCAAGTCCGGTGGGTGGCGCCCGTGTGCTGGCGACGACCGACTACGGCCGGACGTGGTCGTCGGCCCGGACCCCCATCCAGCATGGCACCCCGACGACCGGGATCTCCACCCTCGCCTTCCGGGACGCGCAACGCGGGTTCGCCGGGGGCGGAGACATCACGAAGTCGTTTCCGGAATCGGTCCACGTGACCCGTACCGACGACGGTGGACACAGCTGGACCCCCAGATCTTCACCCGCATTCCCCGGCGGGATCTACGGCCTCGCGTACATCCCGGGCACCGATGCGGGCCTGGTGGCCGTGGGACCGGGAGGCGCGGCGTATTCACCGGACGGTGGCGGGTCCTGGAGCGCGCTCGATACGGCGAGCTACTGGAGTGTGGGGTTTGCGAGTGCGCGCGCGGGCTGGATGGTGGGGCCACGGGGCAGAATTGCGAAGATACAGGTACGCTAGGACGCTACGTTGGTAAGTCCCGCCTTAGCGACTTGGCGACTTGGCGACTTGGCGTCTTGGCGGCCGACCCAGACCACACCGTGCGCGAATTGCGCCGCCGGGGTGAGTCTCAGCGCCGCAACGATGGAGTCCGCAGGTGCCATCTCTGAAAACGGCACATCGAACGCCACCAGGGCCGACGGCCGCGATTCGAACTGCCTGCGGAACGCGCTGACGGAATCCGCGTCGAGGGTGTCGGGCAGGAGCCGTGAGGGCCTGCCGTTGATGAACCAGATGCCCGCCGGGTCGGTGGTGTAGAGCGTCAGCGCGCGCCCCGGACCGCGCAACCAGTCCGCCACCGGCGACTCCTGCCACTCCGCGGTCTCATAGTCCAGTCCGCTCGCCCGGGCCTGCCGCACTACCTGCGCGTCACGGACGCCGGCCAGCGCACACCACGCGGACACCGCCAGGGCCGTCACGACTCGGGTGCGAGCGGCCGCGCCGACGACCACGACCGCCTGGGCCGCCGCGAGACTCACCGTCAGAAAAAATGGCGACAGGATCCGGCTGTCGAACGGGATGTCCGGAATCACGTAGAGTCGCGCGAACCCCACCGTGCCGACATAGAGCACGGCGAGCACCCCGCACACCTGGTAGAGCCGACGAGCCTCCCCGGCGCTCCGGCGGTATCCGATCCCCAAGGCGACCACGAGACCCGCAAGGAAGACGAGCGTGACCACCGTCTGCGCGGCGCCGGCCAGCCCCGGCGCGAGCCACGCGACCCCCGTATGCCACCCTTCCCGGATGGCGTCGCCCACTCCGCCGTAGGCGCTCGAGGTCAAGCCGCCACCGGGATCGATTCCCGCCACCCGCCAGAACGCGTGCAGGAGCAGGCCGGGGGCGGCCGCCACGGCCATCCGCACCATCCGCCACCGCCAGGAGCCCGGCTGCAACCCGCTCCAGATCACGACGCCGGCCACGAGGAACGTTCCGGCGTACCGGACGAGATTCGCCGCCGCGGCGAGCAGGCCGGCGACCAGCGGGCGATCAGGGCGCCGCACCATCGTCGCGACGCACCCAAGCATGATCACAAAGAAGAGCGGCTCGGACACGACGAGGACCGAGATGTCGGTGAACGCCGGCATCAGGAGTACCAAGGAGAATCCCGCCGCCGCGCCCCATATCCCGGCCAAGGTGCCGAGCAGGTGGATGGTGATGGCGACCGCGAGACCCATGCTGAGCGCTTCTACCCAACGCGCCGCTTGAGGGGGAGAGACGCCCAGGGCCATGGGGGCGGCGAGAACGATGGAGAACCCGGCCGGATAGTCCGCGAGGCGTGACGTGCTGTCCGGCGAGCTCCACGAAGCGAAGGGCTCTCGGAGGGGGCCCCCGTGCGCGAAGGATTGCGCGGCCGCGAGGTAGGACATGCCGTCCGGAGTGAGGCCGGGCCCCCGGGGCGCGGTCGCGAACAGGACCGCCAGCGTCGCGAGGGCGGCCCCGCACCATGAGAGGAGCCGAATGGCGCGCACGAAGGAATCTTAAGGCCGTCTGCATGGCGCCGGGACCGACGGAGCGGGAGATTCGGGCAGGCACCACGTGCCGTGACTCAATTCCGGGGCGGTCGCCTGCGTATCGGATGCAATGCCGACGAATCACACTCTGACTGTGGAGGAATCATGAAGCGTGGAATCCGGATCCCGGCCGTCTTGGCCGTCTTGGCCGTTACGGCTGTCTTAGCCGTCCGGGCCGTCCCCCTCGCCGCTCAGCAACCCATGGCCGGAGACTCAGGCCACGCCCACGGTGGGATGATGGCGCCGGGGATGATGGAGCATGGCATGATGGGGCCGGGCATGCCGGGGATGGAGATGATGATGGCCGGCATGGAATACAGCCCGGCCCACCTGCTGGCCTTGAACGGCGAGCTCTCGCTGACGGCACAGCAGATCACCGCGCTCACCGCCATCCGGGATCAGGTCAAACGGGCGCGGGACGCGGCGATGGAGAAGATGAAGACCCACATGGATGAGCTGCGCACGACGCTGGACGCAGCCCTGCCCGACACCAACGCTATCCGCACGCATTTCCTGGCCGCCCACGACGCCATGGGTCAGGCACACCTCGCCATGTTGGTCGGCAACGCGCGCGCGAAAGCGGTGCTGACCGAGTCGCAGCGGACGCAGCTGGCGCAGATGCACCGCGGGATGGGCGTGATGCATCAGGAAGGGCCCGCCGGCTTTCGCCGGCGGCCCGCGATGCGAGGGTTCTAGGCGGCCGACAAAGTGAAAAAAAAGGAGCGATGGCCCCTCGTACCGGGCCACCGCTCCTTTGTCCCGCGCTTTTCAGTTGCCGGACGAGCCCTGACCGGGCCCGCTAGTGCCAGCTCAAACCGCCCACAATCTGAAACGACGAGCCGTTCCCCAGAATGAGACGTCCCTCGAGGTACGGCGCGCCGAAGCGCCGGTGACCCTCCAGGCCGGCGACCAGGTTGAGATTCGTGCTGCTCGAGCCGTTGCCGCTGACGCTGACCCGCGTGTAGTTGATCCCGCCCGCGACGTAGAACACGCGGTAGACGCCGGGATAGAGCTTCAGATCGCCGTTCAACGCCCAGGTGGAGACGCCGCTTGTGAAGTAGTAGTCGAACGTCGGGTAGAAGGCGACGTACCGACTGAGCGGAAACGTCGCCTGCGCGCCCGCGAGCGGATCGTCCACGTCGAAGTTGTAGCCGAAGTGCAGGCCGTATGATGCGCGCTGTGCCGCCGCGGGCCCCGCCGCCAACAGACTTCCCGCCACGAGGAGGGCAAGCCGCCAGGTCGATCGTGTCATGGAATGCTCCTTGAGGAATGCCTCCAGAATCCTACATTGAGCCGCAGTGACCCTCCTCACACTCTCGGGCATCACCAAGCGCTACCCGGGCGTCACCGCGCTCGCCGGGGTGGATCTGGACATCGATGCAGGTTCCGTGCACGCCCTGGTGGGCGAGAATGGGGCCGGCAAGTCCACCCTGCTCAAGATCGTTGCGGGGGCCGAGCGGGCCGATGCCGGGGTGATGGCGTGGAACGGACAACCCGTGAGCGTGCCGAGTCCCCGGGAAGCGTTGCTTCGAGGCGTCACCGTCATCTACCAGGAGCTGACCCTCGCGCCGAACCTTTCCGCCGCCGCGAACATCTACCTGGGCATGGAGCCCCGGCGGGGCGGGTTCCTCGACCGGGGGGCCATGCGCGCGGGCGCGGCCTCCGCGCTCGCGGACCTGGGGCTCGTCATCGACCCAGACCAGCCGGTGGGCGAGCTCTCGGTCGCCCAGCGCCAGCTGGTCGAGCTGGCGCGAGCCCTGGTCCGGGACGCCCGGCTGGTAGCGCTCGACGAGCCCACCGCCACCCTCACCGCGCACGAGGTCGCCCATCTGGTGGCGCAGATCGAATGGCTCCGGGCCAAGGGCATCGCGGTCGTGTTCGTGTCCCACCGGCTCGACGAGATCAGACGACTGGCGGACTCGATCACCGTCCTGCGCGACGGGCACCGCGTGTGGACCGGCCCGGCGGAGCAGATCGACGAGCGGACCCTGATCCGCACCATGGTGGGCCGCGATGTGGTCTTCGAGCGGTGTCCCCCGGGACGGGAGCCGGAGTCCGGGGCGATCCTCTCGGTGCGGGGCCTGTCACGCGGACGCTCGATTCAGAACGTCTCCTTCGACGTGCGGCAGGGCGAGATCCTGGGACTCGGCGGGCTGGTCGGTGCCGGGCGATCCGAGGTGGCGCGTGTCCTGGCCGGCATCGACCGTCCCGAACAGGGATCGGTCAGCCTCCGGGGAGTTCCGTTCAACCCCCGGTCTCCCGCGGACGCGATCCGGGCCGGCGTCGTCTATTTTCCCGAAGACCGCAAGCGTCAGGGACTGGTCCTGGGCATGCGCATCCGGGAGAACGTCACGCTGCCGGTGCTGGGCCGGGTATCCCGGAACGGCCTGCTCCAGGGCGATGCCGAGCGGGCGCTGGCGCAGGGGGCGGCGAGCCGGGCGGACGTCCGGCCGCCGGACATCGAGCGGCAGGCGGGCACGCTGTCGGGCGGAAACCAGCAGAAAGTCGTTCTGGCGAAATGGCTGCTCACGGAGGCCGACGTCCTGATCTTCGATGAACCAACCCGGGGCGTCGACATCGGCGCCAAGACCGAGATTCACCGGCAGATCCGCGCGCTCGCCGATCTCGGCAAAGCCGTCATCGTCATCTCCTCCGAGCTCCCCGAGCTCATCGCCCTCGCCGATCGCGCGGTCGTGATGCGGGAGGGACGCGTGCAGGGGGAGATCGCGAATGCCCTGACCCCCGAGGCGGTCATGGCCCTGGCGTTTCGCTCGGCATGAACGCCCCGAGCCGGTCCTGGATCACGCGGTACGGCGTCGGGGCCGCCCTGGTCGCGATGTCCATCGCCGCCGCGATCGTCGCCCCGGGATTCTTCTCGCTGGCCAACGCGTCGACCATCATGCTCCACGTTTCGATCAACGGAATCCTCACCCTGGGGATGACGTTCGTGATCATCACCGCGGGGATCGACCTCTCGGTGGGGTCCCTGCTCGGACTCGCCGGCGTGCTGGTCGCCGGTGCGCTGACCGCGCCGGGTCTGATTGCCGCGGTAGGGGTCGGAGGAGCGGCCGTCGTGGCGACACTCATCGGACTGGCGGTCGGCGCGGCGGTCGGGGTGGCGAACGGCGCGCTGACCGCGTTTCTAGGGATCAATCCATTTATAGTGACGCTCGCCATGATGACGGTGGCGCGGGGGGCCGCACGTCTGGTGACCGGGGGCGTGCCGATCGGCTTCCCGCCCATGGGGGATCCTCACTTCGCGCAGAAGGTGGGAGCCCTCGACGCCCTCCACGCCTTCGGCGGCGGAAGGATCCCGATCCCGGGGACCGGACAGGGCTTCCCGGTCCCTGCCCTCGTCATGCTGGCCCTGGTATTCCTGAGCGCCGTCGTGCTCGACCGCACCCGCTTCGGGCGGTACGTCTACGCGGTCGGGGGAAACGAAGAAGCCGCCAGGCTTTCGGGCGTTCCGGTGCGGGGCGTAAAGGTCGGCGTGTACGCCATTGCCGGTGCCTGCGCCGGGTTGGCGGGTGTGCTCATGGTGGGCCAGCTGCGGTCCGGCGGTCCCGACGCGGGGCTCTTGTACGAGCTGAATGCCATCGCGGCGGCCGTCATCGGCGGAGCGTCCCTGATGGGCGGCATCGGGTCCGCGTGGGGTGCTCTCACCGGGGCACTCTTGATCGGCGTGTTGAACAACTCTCTGGACTTGATGGGCGTACAGGCCTTCTGGCAGGAGATCGCCAAAGGCGCCATCATCCTCCTCGCAGTCCTCTTCGACGTCTGGACCAAACAGCGAAACGGCGGATCGACGCAATGACGAAACGGACCCTCGGTGTCCTTACACTCGCCCTTCTCCTCGCCTCGTGCGGCAAGAAAAAGCACGACCGCCCCCAGGTCGGCGTGACCCTGCTGACCGAGGCGCACGTGTTCTACCAGAACTTGAAACAGGGACTGCAACAGGGCGCCGACTCCCTCGGCGTGGACCTCCACGTCGTGGCCGGGGAATGGGACCTGGCGCGCCAGACCTCGCAGGTGCAGAACTTCGTCACCCAGGGCATGGACGCGATCGTGGTCGCGCCCGTGAACTCGAGCGGCATCGTGAGCGCGATCGAAGACGCCAATCACGCGCACATCCCCGTGTTCACGGCGGACATTTCGGCGGACGGCGGGCAGGTGGTGGCGCACGTCGCCTCCG
The DNA here is from genome assembly GCA_035279865.1 of Gemmatimonadales bacterium. Taxonomy (GTDB): domain Bacteria; phylum Gemmatimonadota; class Gemmatimonadetes; order Gemmatimonadales; family GWC2-71-9; genus 40CM-2-70-7. The sequence continues at coordinate 19,703 of DATEGY010000282.1, forward strand.
ACAACATCCAGGGTGGCCGGTTGCTCGGTGAATACGTCGCGACGCGCCTGAAGGGGGGCGGGAACGTCGCGATCCTGGATCAACCGACGGTCGCCAGCGTGCGGGACCGCGTGACCGGATTCACCGACGCGCTGTCCCAGTATCCCAACATCCGGATCGTCGCCCGCCCGGCCGTGGAGCGGGGCCTCCGGGACGTGGCGAAACAGAAAATGGACAATCTGCTCACCACCGATCAGCACATCGACGCGGTGTTCGGCACGAACGACGACTGTGCGCTCGGGGCACTCGCGGCCATCCAGGCCGCCGGGACCAAGAACATCTTCGTGGTGGGGTACGACGCGACTCCGGAAGCCCGCACCGAGATCGCCTCGGGGACGGCCCTGGTGGCGGACGCCGTTCAGGACCCTGTGACCATCGGCCGGCGGACCATCGAGACGGTTGTGCAAGCGCTGAAAGGACAATCAGTTCCGAGTATCATCCCCGTGCCGGTGGGCCTCGTCACCCGTGACTCGCTGCGGGCCTTGCACTAGCGTAGCCCCATGGCTGCTCCCGAGGGCGCCGTTCCCCGTCGCTCCACCATCGCTCCCATCTCGGCGGACGAGCGGGAGCGCCGGGCGCAGGCCGAAGTAGCCCTCGCCCTCACCGACCGCCTCCTTTCCGAACAACGGGTCGCGCAGGTAGCGCACCTGGTCCTGCTCAGTGTGTGCGTCTGGCTGCTCGCGGGAGTCCTGCGGACACCGATGCTGACGGCCTGGGCGGGCGCCGTGGTGATCGCCGTAATCGTCCGCGGCATCCTGATGTCCGGCGTGAAGACCATCGACGTCTCTCCGGCGGCGGCGGCTCGCGCCGTCCGCCTCTCGGTGGCATCGGTAGGCCTGGCGTGGGGGGTGGGCGCCGCCGTTTACTTCCCCGAAATCCCCATGCGGTACGTGACGCTCATCCTGCTCACTGAAGCGGGACTCGTCTCCGGCGCCGCATGGACCCTGACTGCCGATCTCCGGAGTTTCCGCATCTTCCTGCTCGCGACCCTCGGGCCGCTGCCCTTCGGCGTGTGGCTCAACACCACGCCGGACAGTACCCGCGCCCGCGAAGTCGCCATCGTGCTCGTCACTCTGTATGGCGCCTACATGTGGGTACAGGGGCGCCGCTCGCACCTCGCCCTGGTGGCGATGCTGCGCGCAAGCGCGCTGCTGCGGATCCGCGAGGAAGAGACCAGCCGCCAGAACGCTTTTCTGGGAGCCCTGTTCGCCAGCGCCCCCATCGCGATGGCGGAGCTGACGCCCGACGGGATCATCGAGCGCGTGAACCCCCGGTTCGTCACCATGTTCGGATATGCCGAGTACGAGGCCGTGGGCCGGGAGATCAACGAGCTCATCGTGCCGCCCGCCGAGCATGACCGCGGGTGGATGCTGCAGCAGTCCGTCCTCGACGGCGACGTCGTCGCGGCGGATCTCCGGCGCCTGACGAAGTCGGGGCAGGAGCTCGCCGTCCTGGCCTCAGCCGCCGTGGTCAACCGTGAGGACGGGACGAAGGGCATCGTCGTCTTGTACGAGGACGTCAGCGAGCGGCGCCGCGCCGAAGCGAGGATCCGGGAGGCGGAAGCGCACTTTCGCCAGCTCCTGGACTCTTCCGGCGAGGGGATCTACGGCGTCGATGTGGAAGGCCACATCACCTTCTTCAACCCGGAGGCATCGAGCCTCACCGGATTCACCTTGCCGGAAGTGCTCGGCAAAGGCTCGCACGAGCTCCTCCATCACACCCGCCCCGACGGCACCCCGTATCCCGCGAAGGCGTGCCCCGTCTACCGCGCGCTCCGTGATGGGCAGGGCATCCGCATGGACGACGAGGTGTTCTGGCGGAAGGACGGCACGCCCTTCCCCGTCTCGCTCACGGCGTTCCCGCTCCGCGAGCTGAACGGCAGCGTGTCCGGGGCGGTCGTGACTTTTACGGATACGTCCGAGCGGGTGGCCGCCCGCGAGGCGATCGAGCACGCGCGGGAGGCCGCGGAGCAGACCGCCCGGACGCGCTCCGCGTTCCTCGCGAACATGAGCCACGAGATCCGGACGCCGCTGAACGCCATTCTGGGATTGACGGAGCTCCTGTTCGACACGCCCCTCGGACCGGAGCAACGCCACTCCCTGGACCTGGTACGCTCGGCCGGCGAGACGCTGCTCACCCTGCTGAACGACATCCTGGACCTTTCGAAGATCGAGGCGGATCAGCTCAAGCTCGAGAGCATTCCCTTCGACCCGGGCCACCTGATCGAATCGACGCTGGCCCTGCTCGCCGTCCGGGCCCGCGAGAAGCGCCTCGACCTCATCACCGACGTGCAGCCCGGCGTGCCGCCGAGTGTCCGGGGCGACCCGACCCGGCTGCGCCAGATCCTCACGAACCTGGTCGGCAATGCGATCAAGTTCACCGACCAGGGCGAAGTGGTGGTGGGCGTCTCCAAGCGGGAACCGTCGGACGCGCACGACGTCCTGCTGCATTTCACGGTGCGGGATACCGGGATCGGGATCGCGGCGGACAAGCTCGAAACCATCTTCGAGGAATTCACGCAGGCCGATTCGTCCACGACCCGCCGGTACGGCGGCACCGGCCTCGGACTCGCCATCTGCCGTCGCCTGGTCCGGCTGCAGGGGGGCGAGCTCCGGGTCGAGAGCCACGTGGGCAAAGGCACGGAGTTCTCGTTCTCGCTCCGCTATCCGGTCGAGAAGGCGACCCACACGCCGGTGCTGGGTACGCCGGCCGCCCTCACGGCGAAGATCCTGGTGGTCGACGACAACCCCACCAACCGGCGGATCGTCCGCGAAATGCTGGTCGCAGCCGGGTCGCAGGTGGACGAAATCGGCGAAGCGACCCAGGTGCACCAGGTGCTGCGGAACGCCCGCGACGCCAAACAACCGTACGCCCTGGTGATTCTCGACGCGCAGATGCCGGACCTCGACGGGTTCTCGCTCGCCCAGGCACTGCGCCAGGACTCGTCCCTCGCGGATCTCCGGCTGATGCTCCTGACGTCGGCGGCCATGCCCGGGGATGGCCAGCGGTGCCGGGAGCTGGGCATCCAGGGATACCTGCCGAAACCCGCCTCCCGGGCCGATCTCCTGGACGCCGTGGCGTCGGTCCTCCGCGGCACGGTCGATCGCAACGTGGTGACGCGGCACTCGATGGCCGAAGCGCGCCGCGGCATCCGCATCCTCCTGGCGGAGGACAATCCGGTCAATCAGCAGGTCGCCGCCACCATGCTCCGAAAGCGCGGCCACCAGGTGGACGTCGTGGACAATGGACGGGACGCCGTGACCGCGGTGGCAAAAAGCAACTACGACATCGTGCTCATGGACATCCAGATGCCCGAGATGGACGGCATGGAGGCCACGGCGGAGATCCGGAAGACCAAGAAAGGCGAGAAGCTCCCCATTGTCGCCCTGACCGCACATGCCCTCTCGGGGGATCGCGAGAAATATCTGGCCGCCGGGATGAGCGGGTACCTGAGCAAGCCGTTCAAGCCGCATGAGCTCTTCGCGGCCGCCGAAGGATGGGCGGCCGGCGTCGAGGGTGAGGCCGTAGGGATCCGGGAGCCCGAACGGCGGGAGGAGCCCGCCGCCCCGCCCGCAGCGGATCTGGAGCGCCTGCGGCGTGAGCTTACGGAGGCGGGGGCCGCCGATGCCCTGGGGCCCATTCTCGACACGTTTCTGGCGGATGCTCCCAAGCGGATGGAGACGCTCATCGCCGCGGTGCGCTCGGGAGACACCACCGCCATCGCGAAGGGCGCGCACGCCTTCAAGTCGGCGGCGGCGACCATCGGCGCGGTGGGACTCGCCAAGATGCTGGCGGACATCGAGCACCAGGGGAAGGCCAAGACGGTCGACGGACTCGGGCAACTGGTGGACCAGGCGAAGACCGAAACAGACCGGGTTCTGGAACAGGTGACCGCGGCCCGTCCGACCGTGTAGAGAAAAAAAAAGGCGGCCAATGGCCGCCCTTTTTTCACTCGCACTCATTCCGTCAATCAATCCGGTACGGAATGCCCCACTCGTTCGCGTCGTAGTTGTTGAGCGTGCCCCGCTCGAGCGTCGCCGCGTTGATCGCGTCGATGATGAAGCGGTCGATCCCCCTCCGCGCCACGACCCAGGTCCGGCTGAACGTCCCGTCCCCGTTGTTCCGCATCGGCACCCGGTGCCAGAACAGATCGTTGTACGCATGACGGACGTGCAGGAACACGAAGGTCGTCGGTGAATACGTCGCATCGCTGTTCGTCACCGACGCCGTCACGGACACCGTGTCCCCCATGTGCAGGTGCAGCATCCGGCCCACGGTATAAAGCGAGTCGGGCGTGTCCGCCGTAATGCGGATCGTGTCATTCACCTTCACGGTGATCTGGGTAACCGCGACGGTCCGGGCCGCCACATCGGTCGGCAGCCAGTTCTGCAGGCTCAGGGACACCGCGCGCCAGTGATGGGGCCTCGCAGCGTCGCGGACCAGCACCGCGGATTGCGTCATCCCCTCGTTCAACTGCTTCGATGAAGGATTGAACACCGTGTCCGCGGTGGTATCCACCAGGAACAACCCCTGGAAGCTGATGGTCTGGGTGACTTTGGCCGTATCACCCTGGATGACGACGTTGCGGTCCAGGATCGGTTTCGGCCCGCCGGGGATGATCCGCAGCCGGCCCCAGAAGGCGGGGAGCGTCGCGGTATCCGCGAGGACGTCGGCCCGGAACCCCGCGGGAGCCGCCGCGGTCGGGACGTCCGACGTGGTGCCGCCCACGGCCCCGAAATCGGTGTCCATCTGGGCGCCGTATTCGTCCGTCAACGATTGAATCACGTCCGATTGATCGGACGCGGGCGACGTCGTGTCGCTGCAGGCGGCCATCGCGGCCGCTCCGATCAGCACCAGCGCCGCCGGCACGACGGCGAGCAGGTTTGTGCGCATGGCCTGAATCTCCTTACCCAAGTAGGAACGGTTGCTGTTTCGGAAACTCGGGAGAGGAGACCGACCGGGCCAGGAGTTGTTAACCCGGGACGAGGTCCGGGGGGTCGTGCCCGGGCGGTACGCCCCGGCGGTTCGTGACGGGCGTCACGCCCTATGCGGCGACGCGGCCCCCGCAGCGCCCGCAGAAGCTGGCGTCCGGCTCGAGGAGCGTGCCGCACCGGCCGCAAACGCGATCCCCCTCCTTGAGGCCCAGGCGGCGGCCGCACTCCGAACAGAAGACGGCGCCCATCTCGGACCGGACGCCGTGCACCGGGCAGGCCATCGCCGGCAACGCGGCACGTTTCGGGGAAAGGGGAAGAACGGGACTGGGTGTCGGCGCAGCGGCGGGGGCGGGCGGTGTGGAAGGCTGGTCTCCCCCCCGCAGGGCACTCACCGCATCGCGCGTATAGCGGGCTTTGAGGGATTCATAGTCGTCCGCCGAGAGCTTCCCGGTTGCCCGGTCAAACTCGATCTCCGCCAGCGCCCGCAGGGCTACTGCCCGCGGACTTAAGTCATCGTCGGGATCGATGCCGGTGTCGACGGGCACCTGGGGGGCCCGGGGACGCAGGATGGGATCGAGCACCACCCACACCGCCGCCGCGGCCAGCACGACCCCCGCGACCAGGCCCCACATGGCGGTCAGGACTCGAAGCGCGAGAGCTCGCGCTGCACCAGCGCCAGGTCGTCCGGCGAGGGAGCGGGAACCGCGGGAGCCGGTGCCGCCACCGCCGCACTCCGCCGGCTCCAGCCCCGAAGCAGAAGCACCAGCCCGGTGGCGGCGGCCGCCACGACCATCCACGGGCCGAAGTAGCCGAAGAGCGCGAACCCGCGCTTGGGCGGCGACATGAGGATGGATTCCCCATGCTCCTTCACGAATTCGGCGATGATCTCGTCGCCGCTCATGCCGCCGGCGGCCAGCGAGAGGATCTGGCGATGGTAGCCGGGCGAGAACGTGCAGCTGAAGTCGGTGGTACGGCAGGTGTAGATGTCGAGCCCGCAGCCGCAGGTGCACGACAGCCGCTTTTCGATGGCCTGGATCGCCGCATCGTTGTCCTTGGCCGTCACGGGGTCGAGGGGGCGGCCGGCACGCTCCGGGTCCGCGAGCGAGCCCGCGGGCCCGGATCCCGGCAATGGCTGCTGCGCCGTCGCCGGCGCCTGCGGAGTCTGGGTCCCCCGCAGGAGCAAGAACCCTGCAGTCATGGCGCCGCAGAAGTCACGGCGGGACACGCTGGGAGATGCCATCATTCCGTTGCCCCAATCTTCGCGGCATACCCCGCCGCCACCCGGTTCGACCCGACCGTTCCCCCGGGCCACATCACGATGACGCCGCCGAGCGCCACGATCATCCCGCCGTACCATACCCACCAGACCAGCGGGTTGATGGTGAATCGATAGACCGCGGTCTCGGTGCCGCCGACCACCCCGCCCAATACGACGTAGAGATCCTCGCGGAGATCGCTCCTGATGGCCACCGCCGTGGACGGCTCGAACGTCGGGTTACCGAAGGAGTCCACGTGCTGGCGCTTTTCCGGCACCATGGTGCCGATGGTCTTGCCGTTCCGCGACACGACCACCGTGCCTGCGGTCACCTTGCGGTTCAGCGCGTCATACTGCGAAATGCCCAGATGCTTGAAGGTGTAGGTCCAGCCGTAGGGGCTGGCCAGCGTGACCGACTGCCCCGGCTTGAGCGACGCTTCGGTCTCCACTTTGAAGGCCATGCCGGTGAACGCGACGAAGAGCATCACGATCCCGGTGTGCACGATGTAGCCGCCGTACCGGCGGCGGTTCCGCGCGATCAGCCGGACGATTCCCCCGGCGGCGGCCCGGCCGCGCACGAACTCGAGCACGATCGAGGCGGCC
>DATEGY010000283.1:0-19662 GCA_035279865.1 Gemmatimonadales bacterium
CCGCGTGCCGGACATCATGGCGCGCTCCGGCGCGAAGCTGGTCGAGGTCGGGACCACCAACCGCACGCACCTGGATGACTACGCCAAGGCCGTGAGTCACAAGACACGGGTGCTCCTCAAGGTGCACCGGTCGAACTTCAAGGTCTCAGGCTTCACGGCCGACGTATCGCCCAGCGAGGTTGCGCAACTCGCGCACGCGAGCGGCGCCGCGGCGCTCTTCGACCTCGGCTCCGGGCTGCTGATGGACCTCGCACCCTGGTACCTCTCCGGTGAACCGACGGTGAGGGAGGCGGTGGCCAGTGGCGTCGACCTCGTGGTATTCAGCGGTGACAAGCTCCTCGGCGGACCGCAGGCCGGCATCCTCGTCGGGACGCGCGCGGTGATCGAGGCATGCCGGAAGGACCCCACCGCCCGAGCCGTCCGCGCCGACAAGCTCACGCTCGCCGCACTCGAAGCCACGCTGCGCCTGTACCGGGCGCCGGAGACCGCGCGGCGTGACATTCCGGTGCTGCGCATGCTGACGAAGAGCCTGGAGGAGATCAGACATGAAGGCGAGACGCTGGCAAAGGATATTGGCGCCGAGGCGAGCCTGATCCCCGGCGAGTCGGAGGTGGGGGGCGGGTCGTTCCCCGGCACGACGCTCAAGACGTGGCTGGTGCGGATCGCGGTCAGCCATCTCTCCGCCGACGGTCTCTCGGATCGGCTCCGCGCCGCATCCCCTCCGGTGATCACGCGCATCGCGGATGGCCATGTCGTCCTCGACCCGCGCACCCTCTCCCCCGGCGAGATCCCCCTGACCGCCCGCGTGCTGCGTTCGGCCCTCGATGCCTGAGCCGGGCCGGAGACGCCGTGCCGCCTTTCTCGATCGGGACGGGACGCTGATCGAGGACCCCGGGTTCCTCGCCGATCCCGCGAACCTGAAGCTGCTTCCTGGGGCGGCGCAGGCAGTCCGGCGCCTCAACCAGGCCGGATTGGCGGTAGTGGTCGTGACCAATCAATCCGGCATCGCCCGGGGCCTGATCACCGTGGCGCAATACGACGCGGTCCATGCCCGCCTCGTGCAGCTTCTCGCGGGGGCCGGTGCCCGTCTCGACGGCGCCTACGTCTGCCCCCATCATCCTGACATCTCCGGGCCCTGTGAGTGCCGGAAGCCCGGCGCCAAACTTTTCCGGGACGCCGCCGCCGAGCTCACGCTGGACCTCGGCCGTTCCTTTTATGTAGGAGACCGGATATCCGACATCGAGCCGGCCCGTGCGCTCGGTGGCCGCGGCATCCTGGTACGGACCGGTCATGGGGGCGAGTACGCGGAAGGAGCCATCAACGCGGGGTACACGGTGGCGGCGGATCTCCAAACGGCGGTCGACCTGATCCTCGAGCACCAATGACCCGCGCCTGCTTGGCCCTCGGTCTGGCACTCGTCACGGTTACGCCCGCGCACGCCCAGACCGATACCGTGCACCAGCTCGTCGTCGGCACCACCGTCACGGGCGCGCTCACGCGGAACGACCGCCGGACGGCCGATGGCACCTATGCGCAAGCGTGGACCTTGAAGGCCACGCCCGGCCACGTGGTGACGATCGATCTCGCCTCGAAAGCCTTCGATGCCTTCCTCATGGCACGGGGCTCCGGGCTGGACTCCACCACGGGCCCGCTCCAGGATGACGACTCCGGTGGCCACTGCAATGCCCGTCTGACCCTCCGAATGCCGGCCAGCGGCGAGTGCACCATCGTGGTGACGACCTCGAACCGGAATACGGTGGGAGACTTCACCCTGGCGGTCCGCTCGGGCGCGATCCCGGCGTCCCTCGCTCCCTGTCACGGATGACCGTTACCCCGGTGCGGGTGGCGGTGCTGGTCTCCGGCGGAGGGACCAACCTCCAGGCCCTGCTCGACGGACTGAATGGCGCGACGAACAAGGCCGCTCGCGTGAGCCGGGTGATCTCCAACCGGAGTGACGCGGGCGCGCTGGATCGGGGGCGCCGGGCCGGCGTGCCGACCTACGCCTTGTCGGATCACACGAATGCCGACGAATACCTCGAGGCCATCGGGGACGCCCAGCTCGTGGTCCTGGCCGGGTATCTCAAGCTGGTCCCCAGCGCCGTCGTGTCCCGGTTCGACTGGCGGATTATTAACATCCACCCCGCCCTCCTCCCGGAGTTCGGAGGTCCCGGCATGTACGGCATCAAGGTGCACCAGGCCGTCCTGAGCTCGGGCAAGAAGGAGTCGGGGGCGAGTGTCCACTACGTGACGGAGGAGTACGACCGGGGCGACGTGATCGCCCGGGCGCGGGTTCCGGTGCTCCCCGGAGACACCCCCGGCACGCTCGCGGCGCGGGTCCTGACCGCCGAGCACCGGTTGCTTCCCCACGTCGTCACCGTCTTGTCCCTGATGGGTTTGCCGAATCACGCCGTCCGGTTGGAGGACCTCGATGCACAGTAGCCGCGCGGCGTTCGCCGCCCTCGTTTTCTCGGTCGCCGTCACGGCGTCCCTGCCCTCGCAGTCGCTCGAGTCACTGACCCTCCGCTTCGCGGGCTTCACCACAGCGTCGGGCTACGAGCAACCGGTGATGGACTCGCTCCTGGCGCTCCTGCCGGGGGCAACACGCGATCGTCTCGGGGACGTCAGCGTCAGGCTCGGCTCGGGTACTCCCCGGCGCCTCGTGTCCTGCCCGATCGACGAGGCCGGATATGCGGTCGGGGGCATCACGGCAGACGGATATCTGACGCTCCATCGCGAGGGCCGCATCACCAGTCCGCTCTTCGAGCAGCAGCTCGAGGGCCACCGGGTCATCGTCTTCGGCGCGTCCGGCCCCCTGCCTGGGGTCGTCGGCGTCCGGTCGGTGCATCTCACGCGTGGGCGGGCCGCCAATGAGACCCCCTTCACAGCCGATGACGCCTACGTCGACATCGGCGCCACGTCGGCAGGTGAAGCGGCCTCACTGGGCGTCCGGATGCTCTCACCGGTGGCGCTGGAAAAGAGACCCCACCGCTATGGCGACGGTGTGGCGGCGCCGGCGGTGGGCCGGCACGCAGCCTGCGCGGCACTCACCGCCGCGCTCCTTTCTCATCCCAAGGTCATGGGGTCACTCGTGGCCAGCTTCACCGTGCAGGGGCTCCAGGGGGGCAACCCCGGACTGGGAAGCGTGACGGCCCTGCACGGCCCGTTCGCGGATACGCTGACCGCCACACTGACTGTGAAGTACCGGGAGACGGCGGCGGAAACCGTGCTCTTCGGTGACGTGCAGGCGCTCGAGCGGCGGATCGTGCAATGGATCGGAGGTGCGAAATGAAGCGCCTCGGCATCGCCATGACCTTCATGGTCGCACCGGTCCTCCGCGCGCAATCGACAGTCGCCGAGGCCGACTCGGTCCTGGCGCGGCTCATCCCCGCGTATGGCGTGTCCGGCAGTGAGGCGCCGGTGCGGGAGGTCGTGAAATCCCTCCTGCCGTCCTGGGCCAAGCCGGAGGTCGATACCGCCGGTAACGTCTGGCTGCGGGTGGGATCGGGCGGGGCCCCCGTGGTCTACGTGGCGCACATGGATGAGATCGGCTTCAAGGTCTCCGCCATTCTGGACGACGGCTCCCTCCAGCTCGACCGCCAGGGCGGATTCTTCGAGTCCCTGTTCGAGGGCCAGCCGGCCCTGGTACACACGCCGAAGGGAGATGTACCAGGGGTGTTCCCGACGCGGGACTCGATCCCGCGCGACCCGCGGGAATTGCGGCACCAGCCCCCGCTGGGTCGCGTCGAAGGCGATCCCCTGCGCTCAACGCTCCGGGTCGACGTCGGCACGACGTCTCGCGCCGCCACGGAAGGCCTCGGCGTCACCGTCGGCGCTACCGTCACCATGCCGAAGAGCTATCAGCGGCTCGCCGGATCCCGCGCGACCGGCCGCTCGTTCGATGACCGTGTGGGGGACGCGGCACTGATTCTCGCCGTCCGGCACCTGGACCGTTCCAGACTCACGCACCAGGTGATCTTTCTCTGGTCCACGCGCGAAGAGATCGGGCTCGAGGGGGCCCGCGCGGCCGCGCACGCGCTCGGCACCGCGCCCGCCCGGGTGTATGCCATCGACACCTTTGTGTCGTCCGACGCCCCTCTCGATCCCAAGAACTTCGCCGACCAGCCCATCGGCCAGGGCGCCGTGGTCCGGGGGTTGGACAACAGCTCGGTCACTCCTCCCGCCCTGGTCGACTCCGTGCTGACCATCGCGGCGGCCCGGCACATTCCCATCCAGGTGGGCACCACCAACGGCGGGAACGACGGCTCGATGTTCGTGCCGTTTGGCGTGCCCGACGTCGCGCTGGGGTGGCCCCTCCGCTACTCGCACTCCCCGGCCGAGGTGATCGACCTGAAGGACGTGGCGTCGCTCGCCGACATCGTGCAGGCCACCGCGGAGGTGTGGTGAGAGCGCTGATTTCCGTTTCCGACAAGCGCGGAGTCGCCGCCTTCGCCAGGGAGCTCGTGCAGCTCGGCTGGGAGATCGTCTCCACCGGCGGGACCGCCGAAGCCCTCCGCAAGGACAGCGTCCCGGTCATCTCGATCGACGAGGTGACGGGCTTTCCGGAGATGATGGACGGACGGGTGAAGACCCTGCACCCGAACGTACACGGCGGCCTCCTCGCCCGGCGCGACAATCCGGAGCACGTGGCCGCGATGAAGCAACACGGAATCACCGCCATCGACCTGGTGGCGGTGAACCTCTATCCGTTCCGCGAGACCGTGGCGAAGCCGGACACCAGTTTCGAACACGCCATCGAGAACATCGACATCGGCGGTCCGTCCATGCTCCGCTCCGCCGCCAAGAACCATGAGTCGGTCGTGGTGATCGTGGACCCCGCGGACTACCCCGGCGTCGTCGCCGCGCTCAAGGCCGGAGGGGTGCCCGCCGACGAACGCCGGCGCCTCGCGACGAAGGTCTACGCCCACACGTCCGCCTACGACGCCGCGATCACGAACTACCTGTCGACTCGGGGCCAGGAACCCTTCCCCCCCTCGGTCGCGCTGGTCCTCGAACGCCGGCAGGCCCTCCGCTACGGCGAGAACCCCCATCAGCCCGCCGCCCTGTACGTCACCGACGAGGGCCGGGGGATGCGGGACCTGGTCCAGCTCCATGGCAAGGAGCTGTCTTTCAATAATCTTCTGGACGTCGACGCGGCCGTGAGCGCGGTCCTCCCCTGGGACCACGAGCACCCGGCCTGCGCCATCATCAAGCACACCACCCCCTGCGGCCTGGCGCTCGGCGGCACCCCCGCGGAGGCCTATCAACGGGCGTTCGCCACCGACCGCCAATCAGCGTTCGGGTCGGTGATCGCGTACAACGTGCCGGTGGATCGTGCCGCGGCCGAAGCGATGCGGGACCTGTTCGTGGAGGTCGTGGTGGCCCCGGCGGTGGCCGAGGACGCCCTGGCGGTCTTCCGGGAGAAGAAGAATCTCCGGGTGATCACGCTCCCCAGGCCCGATGCCACGCCCACCTGGGACTACAAGCGCGTTCGGGGCGGGTTTCTGGTCCAGGAGCGGTTCCGGCCCGGTCGCCCCGATGACGAAAAGGCCTGGACGGTGCCCACCCGGCGCAAGCCGGACGACGCGGAATGGCGTGATCTGCGCTTCGCCTGGGCGGCCGTCGGGGTAGTAAAATCCAACGCGATTCTTCTGGCCCGGGGCGAGGCGGCGATCGGCATCGGCGCGGGTCAGATGTCGCGGGTGGACAGCTCGTTCCTCGCGGTCCACAAAGCCCGGCAACAGGGACATGATCCGAAGGGGAGCGTGCTCGCGAGCGACGCCTTTTTCCCCTTCCGGGACGGGATGGACGAAGCGGCCACCGCCGGAGTGCGGGCCGTCATTCAGCCCGGCGGATCGGTACGGGATCCCGATGTGATCGCGGCGGCCGACGAGCATGGCGTCGCCATGGTACTGACCGGAACGCGGCAATTCCGACACTAAGCGGAGAACAACGACCTATGGACGAGCGCGACGCCAGGCCCCCTTACCGCCTCGGCGCCCTGACAGCCCTCGCAGTGTTCGGGCTGTACCTCCTGACGCTGGCGCCCACGGTGCAGTACTGGGACGCACCCGAGTACATGGCGGCCGCCCACAGCTTCGGGATCCCGCACCCGCCCGGCAATCCGCTCTTCGTCCTGATGGCGCACGTGTGGGGGCTCCTGCCCCTCGCGGCGGACTACGGGAAGCGCATCAACCTCTTCGCCGCGTTCACGAGCGCCTGTTCCGCCGGCCTCTGGTTCATGATCACGGAGCGCTGGCTCCAGCCCATCGCCCCGACCCGGCTGGTGCGGCGGCTGTTGGCCTTCACGGGGACCATCGCGGGCGCGGCGGCATTCACGGTGTGGAACCAGTCGGTGGTGAACGAGAAGGTCTACACCGTTTCGCTCCTGACCATCACCCTGGTGCTCTGGCTCGCGATCCGCTGGTCCGATCAGCCGCCGGGCGCGCGCCGCGACAACTTCATCGTCCTGATCGTCTATCTCCTCATTCTCACCACCGCCAATCACCAGATGGGACTCCTCGCCGGGCCCGCGGTGCTGGTGCTCGTCCTGATGGTCGACTGGCGCGTGATGATCAGTCCGAGGGTCCTGACCGCATCGGCCGCGGCCCTGCTGCTCGCGTTGACCGTCTATCTGATCTTGCCGCTGCGGGCCATGCACCACCCGTATATGAATGAGGGGGACCCCCAGACCTGGCAGGCCTTGTCCGACGTGCTCGGCCGCGCGCAGTACGGCAAGCCGTCGGTGATCGACCGTCAGGCCACGTTCGCCGCGCAGATCGGGATGTGGCTCCAGTACTTCTCCTGGCAGTGGGGCCGGGATCTGAGTGACCGGGCCCAGGCAATTCTGGCGGCGGTCTTCGGCGTGGTCGGTCTCCTGGGAGCGGTCCGCCACTGGATGGCGGAGCGGCGGCAGGCGATCACGATGATGATACTGATGTTCACGGTTACCATCGCGCTGATCTTCTATCTCAACTTCAAGTACGGCTATTCGCAGTTCCCCGGAGAGCAGCTCATCCGCGAGGTGCGCGAGCGCGACTACTTCTTCATCGTGTCCTATTCAGCCTGGGGCATCTGGGTCGCGATGGGCCTCGCGACCATCATGGAATGGCTCCAGGAGGGGCTGCAGACGCGCGTGTCTGCCGTGGACAGACGGTGGGCCATCGTGTCACCGGTGGCAGCCCTCGCGCTCATCCCGCTCTGGAGCAACCATCTGAGCGCCCCGCGCACCGGCGAAACGATGGCACGGGATTTCGCCCACGATCTCCTCAACTCACTCGAACCGTACGCCGTCATCATCACGGGCGGTGACAACGACACCTTCCCGCTCTGGTACGCCCAGGAAGTCGACCGGGTCCGTCCCGACGTGACCGTCATCGTGACCTCCCTGGGCAACATCAACTGGTATCTGGACCAGGCGGAAAACCGTCCGCTGCCCACGTACGATCCGGCGGCGGGCCCCGCGTATCTGCGGAACCGGACCTGGACTAAACCGGGCAAGTGGTGGGACCAGCTCTACACGTCGCCGGCGGACACCTTGCCGGAGATCCTGAGCGTTCCCCAAGCCGTGAACGGCAAGCTGGGTCCCCTGGCGATCACCATCGATCCGCGCTCGCTCCCGAATCCCGGATACCTGACGCGCATCGATCTCGCGGTCTACCAGATGGTCAAGGAGGACCTCGGGAAACGGCCGATCTACTTCTCCACCACGACGGCCGACTACGGAGATCGGCTCGGGTTCACACCGTATCTCGTGACCGAGGGGATGGTGCGGCACCTGATGACCACCCCCGTCCAGGCGAACGACACCATCCAGACCTCGCCGGTCCAGGGGCGGTTCACCAACATCGCGCGCACCGTCACGCTGGGTTTCGATGTGTATCATGGCGTCAGCGCGGGCCGGTACCGGCCCCGGGGCTGGGTGGACCTCGCGTCCCAGAACATCCTGGTGCCGTACATCTTCGTGTACGACACGATCGCCGAGGCGCTTGCCAAGAAGGACCCGAAGCGGGCACAACAGGCGTACGACATGGCACTCGCGGTGCTCCGGAACACGAAGTACCAGTTCCAGCTGACGCCTCCGGCCTACGGGCGTTGATTAGCTTACAGGCCTCTCAACCCGACCAGGGCATGGACGAGACGACCGAATCGACCGCGCAGCGCCCGCCGTACCGGATGGCCCTCGGGGTGGTCATCGGTACGCTCGTCCTCTATATCCTGACGCTCGCGCCGACCACCCAGTTCTGGGACACGTCGGAATACATCGCCGCGGCCAAGGTGCTGGGCATTCCCCATCCGCCCGGCAATCCCCTCTTCACCATGATGGCGCACGTGTGGGGGTTCTTCCCCTTCATGGCGGGATATGCGGCGCGCATCAACCTGTTCGCGGCGACGACGAGCGCGGTGGCGGCGGGCTGCTGGTTCCTGGTGGGCGAGCGCTGGCTGCGGGACATCGTGCCGCTCGAGCTGCCGCGGCGGCTCTGCGCCCTTGCGGGTGCGATCGTCGCCGCGACCGCGTTCACGGTGTGGAACCAGTCGGTGGTGAACGAGAAGGTCTATACGCTCTCGCTGCTCTCGATCGCGCTCATCCTCTGGCTGATCGTCCGCTGGGACGACCAGCCCGCGGGCGAGGCGCATGACCATCACTTGCTGGCCATCGTGTACCTGCTCGCGCTCACGTCCACCAATCACATGATGGGCGTGCTGGTGGGTCCGGTGGTGGTGGTCCTGCTGTTCCCGCCGCTGATGACCAACCGCGCCGCGACCGAAGCGGGCCGGCTGGCCGAGTGGGGCCAGTGGGCGGCGTTCAGTGCGGTGTTCGCGGTGATCGTGTGCACGGGCCTCGAGAGCTTCAAGATGGTGTTCGTGGGACTCGGGCTCTTCGCGGCGGCGTTCGCGCTCACGCTCCACACCCGGAACTGGCGCTTCGCGCTGGTCGCCCTGGCCGTGGCCGTGGTGGGTCTCTCGGTTTACGTCTTCCTGCCCATCCGGGCGGCGCACTTTCCGCCCATCAACGAGGGTGAGCCGACGCACTGGCAGGCGTTGCGGGATGTCCTGACGCGCGCGCAGTACGGCAAGCCTTTCGTCACGGACCGGCAAGCGAGCTTCGCCGCCCAGCTGGGGATGTGGGGGCAGTATTTCGGCTGGCAGTGGGGGCATGACCTGCGGCAGAGTTATCAGGCCGCCCTCGCGGTGGTGTTCGGCGTGCTGGGGGTGCTGGGGGCCTACCGCCACTGGATGGCCAACCGGCGGCACGCGATCGCGATGCTGGTGCTGATGGGCACGTTCACCGTCCTGCTGATCTTCTATCTCAACTTTAAGTACGGGTTCTCCTGGGATCCCACGAAGCCCACATGCCCGCCAGTGCCGACGGGAGACTGTCTGCCCCGCGAGGTGCGCGAGCGGGACTACTTCTTCCTGTGCTCCTTCGCGTTGTGGGGCATCTGGGTGGCCATGGGGCTCGCCAGCCTGATGGAGTGGCTGCAGGACGGGCTCCGGCTCCGGGAGCCGTCGGACCGTCGCCGCTGGGCGATGGCGTCTCCCGTCCTGCTGGTCGCCCTGATCCCCCTCTTGGCCAACCGGCTCACGGCCTCCCGCCACGGCGAGACGCTGGCGCGTGATTTCGCAGTGGATCTCCTGCAGTCGGTCGAGCCGTACGGGATCCTCGTCACCGCCGGCGACAACGACACGTTCCCGTTGTGGTACGCACAGGAAGTGGAGCACGTCCGCCAGGACGTGACGGTGCTCAACCTGTCGCTGGCGAACACGGACTGGTATCTGCGACAGATGCAGCGCCGGCCGGTGGCCGCCTTCGATTCCACCACGGCACCCGCGATTTACCGGGGCCGGGTCTGGCCCAGGCCTTCGGGCCCGCCCATCGAGGCCACCCCTGAGCAGGTGGATTCGATTCCCCCTGTGTATCCGGTGCAGCAGAAGTCCATGCTGCATTTCGGCACGATCCCCATCATTGTGGATCCGGAGTATCTCGGGAAGGACTATCTCGAGCGGGCCGACATCGTGACGCTGATGGTGATCCGCGATCAAATGGGCAAACGCCCGATTTATTTCTCACGGACCACGGGGTACTACCCGGACCAGTTTGGACTGTCGGCGTATCTCGAAGGCCAGGGCTTTGCGCGGAAGCTGGTGCCGGCACCGATCGTGGCGAATGACAGCGTGATGATGACGCAGGAGATGGGGTACGTCAACGTGCCGCGGACCACGGTCCTCCTGGATGATGTGTATCACCATGCGACCACCACGCGTCAGCGGCCCCGCGGCTGGGTGGACCGTCCGTCCGAGGGGATTCTCTACACGTACGGCGTGATGGATCAGAGCCTGGCGAACACGATCCAGAAGAAGAACCCGACGCTCGCAGCGCTCCTGACCGCGCGGGCCGATTCGGTCTTCCGGAACACGTCGATCGGGAGCACGCCGACCGCGCTCCGTTGACCTGGGGCAATCGTGAAACCGTGGGCACCAAGGGGGCACCGGGGTTACTCGGTGCCCCCTTGGTGCGACAAATAGCCACGTGTCAGCAATCGTTTGCGATGAGCGTGTCTGAAAAGAATACGATCGGTGAAATGTCCGGGATGCGAACCACGTCGACTGGCGAGGTGAAGGCTCCCCCAACGACGCACCCATTGCCAGGAGCGACCAACTTCGTTCTGACGCGCAGCCCGGGAGTGACAGCTGAATCGAAGGAAAGGACGCTGATTATGTGGTTGGTGGATCCCACCGAGCCCATCGCCACAATGACCACCAAATACTTCGTGAAGTCGACCTGGGGAGGAGCGGGGTTTGCACCAACGATCTCGCGCCACATTTTCCGAAATGTGAGAGAATCGCGGATGGCGGTTCGGATGGGATATGGCGCGAGGGATGTCTGGGACGTGTAGAGATGCACGACTCCGCTACTCGCATTGCTTGGGGTCGTTCCTGACTCGACGAACCCGCCCACGAAAACGAGACCAAGGGCCAGGAGCGAATGGAGGGATGCTCTCATTGAGCCCTCGCGCTTCAAGAGTTGGAAACAGGGTACCGCCATCACAACAGGGCCGCTAAGTTGAGGCGTAGCAATTGGGAGGGCTAGACCTAATTGGTAAGGCGGCGGTCTTGAAAACCGCTGGGCGCAAGCCCTTACAGGTTCGAGTCCTGTGCCCTCCGTATTCCCTCGCTGCTCGGTGACTCCCCCACCGACGTCTTGCTTCTCGACGATTTGTTTCTTGACGTCTTCCCCGACGTCTTGTCTCTCGACCCAATTTTCCGTTCGTGACGTTCGTCACGTCTACGCGGGTCTCATCATCGGCTTAACCCGGGAACGCCATTCGCGTCTCCCGGGTACTGGCACTCGACTCCTTCCAATCGGAGCCCTGACGATGAAAAAGATCCTGCATTCCTTTTCCTTGACCGCCGCGTCGGTGCTCCTGGCCGGCGCGATCGCATGCGTCCCGCCTCCACCGCCCGGAGCCGTGGTCGTCGAACGGCGCCCACCGCCCGAGCGGGTCGAAGTGATCGGCGTCGCCCCCGCACCCGGCTACGTCTGGATCGCCGGCCACTGGGGGTGGAGTGGCGGTGACTTCATGTGGGTCGGCGGCCGTTGGGCGAGAGTGGAATCCGGATACCGAACGTGGGAACCGGGTCACTGGCGCCACCACGGTCATCAATGGTACTGGATCGAGGGCCACTGGCGGTAACGCATCGCTCACGCAACGGCGGGTGACGAGAGTCACGGGGGCCGGGGTCAGGAAATCCCGGAACGCCCGCGTGACCCTCGGGTACCCGAGTCGAAGCGTTTCTCAACTTCGACAGGAGCGATGATGTCGTCCCAACGAACGACTCTTTTTGCACTCGCCGTGGTGTGTGCCGCCGGTCTCGTACCGGCCTCCCTGCCCGCGCAGGCCACCGGCACCACCACGTTCAACGCACCCTATCGTGCGTTCTCGAATTCGGAGTTCGGCGTTCTGGTGAGCTTCCCGAACGGCGGCGGGACCGCCTTTGAAGGCGCGTACCGCATGTCGTCCGGAAGGTTCGACATCGGCTTCAAGGGTGGAATCTTTGCTCCCGGCGGCGGCGGCTCGAGCGTCCTGCTCCTCGGCGTCGAGGGACGGGAACGCGTGCTCTCGCACAACGAAGACTTTCCGCTGGACGGCGCGCTGATCCTTGGCGCGGGCGCCAACCTGGTCTCCGGCAACTCGGTGCTGATCATCCCGGTCGGCCTCTCCCTCGGCCGCCGGCTCGACATGCAGGATTCTCCCGTCAGCATCGTGCCGTACGTCCAACCCACTGCATTCCTCATCGCCGGGAGCGGGAGCCACGTCGACTTCGATCTGGGCCTGGGAGCGGATTTCCGGCTCAGCCGGCGGTTCGACGCCCGAATCTCGGCGGGCATCGGTGACATCGAAGGAATTTCGATCGGAGCGGTCTGGGTCCACTAGCTGATTTGCGTACCGGAACCTCAACGAGTATCTATGCGCATCTTGCTCAGTTGAGGTTCCGGTGCGCCGTTTCGTCGTCCGCGTCACGTTGTTCGCATTGCTCGCCTCACCCGCCACCGCCCAACAGCTCGCCCGGGTCTGGGTCCCCGCACCGGTCGCATTCGCGCCGGCTCGCGCTGCATTACTCCGACATCCGGCCGGCTCCACCGTTGACGATGGGAATCGCATCATGGGAGGGCTCCTGGGCGGCACCGCGGGGTTCTTTGCGGGCGGCTTCGGTGGTGCAGCGGTGGCCGAGGGGTCGAGTCAGAGCTGCCAGGATTTCTGCGGCCTCGGCGGATTCATCATCGGAGCGATGGTCGGTGAGTCGTTCGGGATGGTCGGCGGGATGGCGATCGCCGCACCGGGGACTCGCGCGCCCGACCTCCTGGCGTCCTTGGGGATAGCGGCGGTCGGTCTCGGGGTCGCGGGACTCGTTCACGAGCCTCTCACGCTCGTCGCGATTCCGGTCGTGCAGCTCGTGGCGCTCGTAAGCCTGGCCCACGCCCGCACCGAGGGCGCACCACCGTCACCGGACTAGAACACCCGTCCCAGATTCGTCGTGAGGCCGAGGAAGAGCGCGTTGGGGGAGTTCATCGTGGTCCCCAACTGGCCGCCGGCATCGACCACCGCCCAGGGCGCCAGCCGGACCGTGACCGCGCCCAGCACACCCGCAAACCGCGGCCCGGCGCCGCCCGGCGTGAAGTCGAAACACTCCCCCGTCACTCCCAGCACGCGGCCACCCCACGATCCCGAAACCGAGAAAAACCATTGCGTCGCGCCGGCCCCCACGCCGGTGGGGCCGGCGTTGAGATCGAGGTGCACCGTGGCGGGCAGATCGACGCTGTACACGGCGGTGAGCGACCCCAGCGCGCGGCCTGCGCCGAGACCCTTGGCGGTGCTCCCGGTAGGCGCCGTCACTCCGGGAATCAGCGCCACCGCGGATTTCCCGGAGAGGTCGTGTCGAAATTTGAGCGCGAGCCCGAGGTCACCCACGCCTCCGCCGGCGGACGTCCGCGCGTAGGCGGGGCCGAAGAATTCCGCCTGCAGGGACGGCGAGATGCCGAGTTTAAGGGCGATGCCCCAGATGGTCCCCTGCGACAGGCCCGCGGTCCCCGTGGCGCTGATCCCCTGCTCGAGCTCGGCGTACCCGGGAGCGACGGCGTAGGCATGCGTGGCGTACGTCGGGCGTTCCGGATTGGCCACACGCGGCGATTGCCCGGAAACCAGGCAAGGCACGGCACAAAACGTGACGGTGATCACAATCCGCAACATGGTGTGATACAGTAACGGGCCTTCGCCTCTAGCGGGAGCGCGTACCAGGGTTCAGCTTCTGGCGTCATGGAAAGCAAGTACGCGTCTCAGAGCGAACGCCGGCGGCGCCCCTTCGACCGCCGCGCGCTGTTTCCCCGGCGCAAGACCAAAGAGCGCCGGATCGAGGTCCGCCGGTCGAGTATGTCGGGCGTGGCCTCGGAGCGGCGGGCGGGCGGCGAGCGGCGGAGCGACGAACGGCGGGTGGGAGCGGAACGGCGGAGCTGGGCGGAGCGACGGCACGCGCACTGAAGGGGACCTCCTTACGGCCTGCTCATCTCCCATTTGACCTGGACCGAGTAGTGGTGTGAAGTCGCCGAATCCACGTAGTCGCAGATCCCCGTTCCCGCACTGACCGCGTCGTGAGCGGCGGAGAGCCGCCCACCATAGGTGCAGATCGCCCCGGCCGTGAACTGCACGTGCACGTCCGTCACGGCGCCGTCGGTGACCTGGCCGACGCCCGCATTCACGAACTTCGTCGATCCGTTGTGACAGATCCCCGTCTGCGTGTAGTGCCCCGTGAACTTCGGTCCACTCTGTTCGAACGTATACGTTCCGGTGTCGGCGCAGGTGAGCTGATCGAGCTGGTCGTCCAGGGTCTCGGTGTAGCGCCAGTCGCCGTCGATGGCGGCCGGCGCGAGGGGCTCGTCGACGTTCTTGCAGGAAAGGACCAGGGCGACGGCCATGCCGCCGAGCCCGGCGCGGACCAGGTATCCCGCGTGATGGGACATGACTCGAATATGGTACGGTGCGGAGGCCGGGCGTCAAGCTCGAACGATCGGCATGCGAGCCGTTCGAGCCGACACGCCGGGTCCCATTCCGGCGCGCCCGCATCGCATGCCGTTGTCCGCCTTGTGTCTCCCTCGACCCCCGGCTAAACTGCTCCGCTCGCCAGTGCTGTACCGGGAGGGGTGGCCGAGTGGCTGAAGGCGGCGGTTTGCTAATGGCGACCTCGAAATTGCTTTCGCGTGTATCTCGTTGCTATCCCGTGTACATACGCCTCCGCTAGTCACTCGTCGTAGGAATTGCCCTCCGTTGATAGCGTAGTAGTTCACGAAATGGTTCACACACTCTGTGAACGCCGCACCTGCTTGCCGCACGAATCCAAGCCTCCAACCGACGTCGAGTGGCACTCACCGCAGTTGACCGGTGTCTGACTTCCGCGCTCTTGCCCTGTACCTGAGTATAAGGTCTAAGGTTTGCCATATCCTGGAGGGAGAATCGTCGGGCCATGGATACGTTGACCATTGGGCAGGTTGCTTCAGCCGCGCATGTGAACATTCAGACCGTCCGGTACTACGAGCGCCGGGGCCTTGTGCCCACGCCGCCACGCTCGCGGAGTGGGTATCGGCAATACGCGCCCGAGGCCCTGACTCGTCTGCGATTCATTCGACACGCGCAAGACTTGGGCTTTTCGCTGGAAGAGGTTCGAGAATTACTGGCGCTGCGCGTGCGCCCCGGCGCCGCCTGCGGCACGGTGGTGCGCAAGACGCGTCAGAAGCTGGACGTGGTGTCGGCCAAGATTGGACAGCTCCGTCGCCTCAAAGGCGTTCTGGAGCATTTGGTGGAAGCCTGCGACTCTCGCTCGCGGACCGATGACTGTCCCGTGCTACACGCGCTGGAGGATGAGCTATGAGCAACACCGGCCTTTCTGGTCGTGACCTCAGCGGGCTCGGCGCGGCATCCGCCAGCATGGGGGCCGCCTTGACCACCGTGGCCGCCGGAGCCTGCTGCGCCAGCGCGGTCTTGGCGCCCGTCATCGTTGCAGTCCTCGGGGCGAGCGGCGCCGCGTGGGCGGCGGGCTTGAAGCCCTACACTGGCTACCTGCTGACCGGGGCCTTCATCCTCCTGGCCGGTGCGTTCTGGATGGTGTACCGCCCCCGACCGGCGTGTGACGTCGCCGTAGAACCGAGTGGCTTTTCGCGCTGGTTCCCCCGGCTCGTCCGGCCCATCCTGTGGTTCAGCGCAGCTCTGTGGATGGCATCGCTCCTCGTCCGGTGGTTCGTCGGATGAGGCGCCACACACGTTGGACCGCCATGATAGCGGCTGCCCTGCTGCTGGGATGCCATGCCGCCGCGTCGCCTGAGCACGTCGTGTTGACGTCGGTGGCCACGCTTCAGCAGGCGTTTAACGCCGACTCAGGGAAGGTGCGCGCGATTTTCCTCGCCTCGCCCACCTGCGGGCTCTGCCTGCGCGCGGCGTCTGAGCTGCACCGACTATGGCTTGCGCAAGACTCCAGCCAGAATGTCGCGGTCTATGTCGTCTGGTCGCCGCAGCTGGGCGCGAATGAGGGTCACGTGGCCGGTGGGGCTTCCCTAGTGTCAGACCCCCGGGTGCGACATTATTGGGACCCGGGGGAGTTGGTCGGCACGGCATACGATTCGTTACTCGACCTCCCCCTGCCCGCGTGGGACACCTGGATGCTGTTCAACCGGTCGGCGACGTGGGGTTCGCACGGGCCTCCGACGCCCACATGGTGGGAGCACCAGCTGAGTTCCGGGCCGCCGGACCTGCACCTCAACCCTACACGATGGACCAGTCACGCGCGCGAACTTACGGGGACTCGGTGACCGCTGACGACTGCTGTTCGCCAATTGTTGAGGCGACCATCACGTGCCCCAACTGCGGCCAAACGGCTCGCGAGACGATGCCCGCCAACGCGTGCGTCCACTTCTACGAATGCCAGAGCTGCGGGACCCTGTTGCGCCCCAAGGCGGGTGATTGCTGCGTATTCTGCTCGTACGGGTCGGTTCGTTGCCCTCCACACCAAGTGGAGTCCGCGCTCGGCTAGCTCCGGGCACCTTGCACGTCACCCCGCCCGCAGCTGGCGCTTGAGGTCCACGGGCCGCGTGACCTCGGCCACCAGCGCGCCGAGGTCGTCGTCCGTGAGGTGCACGTACTGCCCTGTCACATCATCTACGGGCCACGGCACCCGGCGCGGCTTGGTTAACGGCCTTCCCGCGCCAGGGTAAGCGACAAGGTGAGATTCGCCGCGCCCCTAGGACTTCTGGATGACGACGAACAGCAGTTCATCCGCAATCTATCCGAGATTCGCAATGACTTTGTTCATGACGTTGGGAAGGTGGGGACGTCTTTGATGGCCTACGTCGGGGCCCTGGATTCGGGGAAGTTCGATGCACTTCGCCGGGCCATCGGGCCGGGCGGGGAGGTAACACTGAAGTCCCCGGCGTGTGCTCAGTGAGGAGCAGATTGTACGTCAGCTATCAAGCCCGTCCGTGTGGACGCGGGGTCTCTACTACCTCGCCCTCGTGCATGGTCGACTCGGCGTGATTGGCATTGAAAAGGAACGAGATGCTGTGCACATGAGCTTGGTAGAGACCGCCATGGAATTTCTTAAGGTGGTCCGTCGTACTCCCCACGGCCGAACACGCCTTGTGCCGCCTGCGGAGGGTGGCTAACCTACGGCCTCGCTGGCGGTACCTCGTCCCCGTGGTTCTGGAAATGGTTCTGGGTCCGGGTGCCGATGGCGTAAGTCGTTGTCGGGAGGGGTGGCCGAGTGGCTGAAGGCGGCGGTTTGCTAAACCGTTATAGGGCCTAATAGCCCTATCGGGGGTTCGAATCCCCCCTCCTCCGTAATGACCCGCGTCCGCTTCGCCCCATCGCCGACCGGATACCTGCACGTCGGCGGTGCCCGCACCGCCCTCTTCAATTGGCTCTACGCCCGCCACGTCGGCGGGAAGTTCCTCCTGCGCATCGAAGACACCGACAAGCAGCGCTCCACCGACGAGCACACCCAGGTCATCCTCGACGGCCTCACCTGGCTCGGCCTCGACTGGGACGAGGAGCCGATCTTCCAGGGCGCCCGCATCAATCGCCATCAGGAAGTGGCCGACAAGCTGCTCGCCGAGGGGAAAGCCTACAAGGACGAGGACGCCATCCGCCTGCGGATCCCCGAAGGGGAGATCGCGTGGGACGACGCCGTGCACGGCCGGATTTCGTTCCAGGGCGCCGACGTGAAGGACTTCGTGATCCTCCGCGCCGACCGCACGCCGCTGTACAATTTCGCGGTGGTGGTGGACGACGTGGACATGGAGATCACCCATGTCCTGCGCGGCGACGATCACATCTCGAACACGCCGAAGCAGATCGCCGTCTACCGGGCCATGGGTGCCGCGCTCCCGGTGTTCGGGCACGTGCCCATGATCAACGGACCCGACGGGAAGAAACTCTCCAAGCGACACGGCGCGACCGCCGTCGGTGACTACCAGCACCTCGGCATCCTCCCCGCGGCCATGCGCAACTTCCTCGCGCTCCTGGGCTGGAGCCCCGGCGGCGACCGGGAGATCATGACCCAGAAGGAGATGACGGATCTCTTCTCCTTCGGCGGGATCCAGTCCAAAGCCGCGGTCTTCGACACGACCAAACTCGAGTGGATGAACGGGCAGTACCTCTCGGCCCTGCCGGCCGCCGAGCTCGTGCCCCTCGTGATGCCGCACCTCGAGAAGCTCGGCGCCACGGGCGCTCCCGACGCGATCGCGCGCGCCATCGGCGCAGTCAAAACACGCTCCCGGACCATTCTGGACGTCGCCAAGCAGACGGCGGTCCGCCTCGATGGGAAGTTCGTGGAGCAGGACGAGAAGGCGAAGAAAGAAATCGCGAAGGACGCGAGTGGCTATGGCGACTCGCTGAAGTCCAGTATCGAGGCCCTTCGCGGCGTCGACTGGACGCCTGAGGCGCTCGAGAAGGGCTTGCGCGAGCTGGCCGAGAAGCGCGGTGTCCCGGCGGGGAAGATCTTCCAGCCGATCCGGATCGCCCTCACGGGCGGCACCGTGTCGGAGCCGGTCAACGAGCTGTTGTTCGTGATTGGGAAGGAGAACGCGCTGAAACGACTGGCCGCCGCTACTGGGTGACGACCGTGTCCTTCTTCGTGCCCTTCTGTCGTTCTTCGAAATCGTGCTCCGCCTGCTTCCGGTCCCGCAATTCGTGCACGTAACGCCGGAAGTCCGCCAGCGTCTGCGTCCGCATCGCTGAATAGAGCAGGTCCTGCCGCATCAATTCGAGCTGACGGGACCGCCGGTACTCGTCGTAGTTCCCTTCCGGCAGCCTGATCGGCAGGAGCGCCAGGGCCGCCGTGGGAATCGCGATCCCCGCGACATGGATGTATTGCGAGTCGATCCCGAACTCCTTCCCCGCCACCTCCGTCGTCCACGACGGCTTGCGCGTCTGGGCACGCTGCTCGTCGAGCATCTCGTTGAGGGAATCGACCATCGCCTTGAGCCGTTGCACCACGGGGCGGTCGCGCGCCAGCGTGTCGTTGTACATGACGTCCGCGACATCGCCGGGCAGCGCAGGCCGCGGCGCCACCCAGAGCACGCCGCTCCCCAGCTGGGGAATCGGAAGTCCGCGGGCCTCCCGGGGCGGGCCGCTGGTCGTTTCGGCCACGGCGGCGAGCGG
The DNA here is from genome assembly GCA_035279865.1 of Gemmatimonadales bacterium. Taxonomy (GTDB): domain Bacteria; phylum Gemmatimonadota; class Gemmatimonadetes; order Gemmatimonadales; family GWC2-71-9; genus 40CM-2-70-7. The sequence continues at coordinate 19,200 of DATEGY010000283.1, forward strand.
CGCGGGCGTCGCCAGCTTGGGTGGCGGCGCCTGGATCGGAGCGGGCGGCTCGGGCCGTACCGCTCCATAGCCTCCCTGCGGCGCCGACCGGCGTTCCTGCCCCGCATACGCCGGCATCGGGCGCTCGAGCGGGATGAACGTGATGACGTTCGACTCGGTCTTGTGGGCGAACGGCATGGTGATGAGGACCACGATCGCCACCACGTGCATCGCGATGGCGATCATCCACCCGGTGGACATCCGGGCGAGCGGTCCCTTCACCCGGTCAAACAGCGGCGAGCACCTTTCCCAGACGCTCCGCCCCTTCGAGCAGACGCGGTGTAGCGGTCGTGAGCGCCACCCGGAAGAACCCCTCGGCCCCCGCCCCGAACGCCGATCCTGGAAGCGTCACGACGCCGACGTCCTCCAGCGCCCGGCGCTGGAACGTGGCGGACGGCAGTCCCTCGGGGAGCGGCAGCCAGAG
>DATEGY010000284.1:0-5823 GCA_035279865.1 Gemmatimonadales bacterium
CCCCACGTCGGTGCCATGCGCGACGGCGAACGCCACCTGGTCGAGCGCGAGCAGAGACTCGCGCACCCGCCGGAACGTCGTGCCCGGCATCTTGCCTTCCGCCGCGTCCAGCGCTTCCCGGACCGGGAGGGACTCGAGGGCGTCGGGGACGACGCGCGCGAGGGACTGTCGCAGCACCCGGGCGGCCCGCGCCGCCACAGCCTTCGGTTCGCCGGCCGCCAGCCAGCGCGCATCCGGCGCTCCGCCCCCCATCACAAACTCGGCCGGCGGTGCCGTGCTCCGGGGCCCTCTCCGCCGCAGGCGAACCACCAGGAAGAGCCCCGCCAGTCCCAGGGCTGCCGCGAGGACCGGAGGCCAGAGAGAATCGGGACGGGGATCGAGTGGCGGAAGGAGCGCCTTGGGCGACGGCCGCGCGCTGTCGGCGGGGATGACGCTGCGCACGGTCACGGCGCCGTCGCCGCCCGTGAGCGAGTCACTTCGCCCGCCGGCCCCAACCAGCCAGAGCGTGGGGAGCCGGAACCGGTGCGCCCCAGCCGTCCAAGCCACGATGGCGTAGCGCACGGTGTCGGCCGTGGCACCGAGATCGACGCGCGGGTCGCCCAGGGAGACGACGTCACCCTGATTGTCGAACGCCGCAGTCTTGACGCGCCAGTCGGGCGCGTGGCTGACGATGCGGAACAGCCAGATGGTGTCCCCCACCGTCGGGGACGGGGGCGCGATCATCCACCCGCTGTCGGCCGGTGCTCCTGCCGGAAGCAGCGCCATGGCCAGGAGCGCGAACGGGGCGAACACGGTCAGCGCTTGAGCCGCCGCGCGCGTTCGGCGAAGGCGCGCCGCAACGGGAGGGCGTAGGGGACGTGCGTGTGCAGGGAGACGATGTCGACCCCGGCGCGCCGCAGCTGCTTCTGCCGCTCCTGGACCGCCCGCTCCGCGGCGAGCCGGACCTTCCCCCGGGTTTCTTCATGGCCCGTGTCCACCAGCACCCGGCGCCCGGTCTCCGCGTCCTCGAGCTCCACCCACCCTGCGTCGGGAAGGACGGTCTCTCGTGGATCATCGATGGTGATGGCCACCACGTCGTGGCGGCTGGCGAGGCGCGCGAGCGGCTCGTCCCAGCCCTGGGCACGGAAATCCGAAATCACCACCACCACGGCGCGGTGCCTGAGGAGCTTCATGGCGTAGCGAAGGGCCTCGGCGAGGTTCGTCCCGCGGCCACGGGGCGCGAAGGCGAGGAGGTCCCGGATGACGCGGAGGGCGTGGCCCCTGCCCTTCGAGGGCTTGATGACGTGCTCCACCCGGTCCGAGAACAGGAGCGCTCCCACCCGGTCCGAATGGCGCGCCGCCGCCAGCGCCAGGACCGCGCCGATCTCCACCGCCATGCCCGCCTTGGAGGCAGGCCGGCCGAAATGCAGGGACCCGGAGTGATCCACGATGAGGAGGAGCGTGAGCTCCCGCTCCTCCATGAACTCCTTGACGAACGGCGTCCCCATGCGGGCGGAGACGTTCCAGTCGATGGCGCGGAAGTCGTCGCCCTGCTGGTACGCGCGCACTTCGGCGAACTCGATGCCCTGCCCGCGGAACACCGACCGGTACTCACCCGTGAAGAGGGTGTTGACCAGAGACCGGGTGCGGAGCTCGATCCCCTTGACCTGGCGCAGGACTTCGGGGGTCACGGCACGCCGACCGCCTCCAGGATGCGGCCGACGACCCGGTCCGAATCCAGGTCTTCGGCCTCGGCCTCGAACGTGAGCAGCACCCGGTGCCGCAGCACGTCGAACGCCATCGCCTTCACGTCTTCGGGCACGACGTAGGAGCGGCCGCGGAGATAGGCGTGCGCGCGGGCCGCCTGGGCCAGATAGATCGATGCCCTCGGGCTCGCGCCGAACGCGATCAGCGGCTTGAGCTCCGGCAGTCCGACCGCCTGGGGTTCACGCGTGCCGCGGACGACGTCTACGATGTAGTCCACCACCTTCTGATCCATGTACAGCTCGGCGATGGCACTGCGCGCCGCGAGCACATCTTCGCCGCTCGCGATGCGCTCGACCTCGATCGGGCGACCCGACGCCATCCGCCCCACCACTTCCTTCTCGGCATCGCGGGTGGGATACCCGACGCGGACCTTCAGCATGAAGCGGTCGAGCTGCGCCTCGGGCAGGGCGTACGTGCCTTCGTGTTCGATCGGATTCTGCGTCGCGAGCACCAGGAAGGGCTCGCCGAGGTAGAAGGTCTCGCCGCCGATGGTCACCTGCTTTTCCTGCATGGCCTCGAGGAGCGCCGACTGCACCTTGGCGGGCGCGCGGTTGATCTCGTCCGCCAGGATCAGGTTGGCGAAGAGGGGGCCTTTCTTCGGGTAGAATTCCTGGGTCTTCTGGTCGTAGATCATCGTCCCGATCACGTCCGCCGGGAGCAGATCGGGGGTGAACTGAATCCGTGAGAAGCTGATCCGGAGGCACTCCGCCACCGTCCGCACCGACAGCGTCTTGGCGAGTCCCGGGACACCTTCCAGCAGGATGTGCCCGCCCGTCAACAATCCGATCAGCAGGCGCTCCACCATCACGTCCTGCCCCACGACGCGCTTCGCGACTTCGCGCGTCAGGGCGGTCGCGAGCGCCGATTCCGTCGTCGCTTGAGCTTTCGAGGTCCGTCCAGTCGTCGTGGCCACTCCACCGCCTCCAGAAAAACGTCGTCTCCTGCTACACCCGACCGCCCGCTAACGCTTGATCCGCTCTCCCTTGTCCTCATGGCTGAAGACCCAGGTCGCAAACCGGGGCGGATCCACCGGGTCATCCGCACCCAGGGCAGTCCAGTCGACGTCCGAACCCGACTCCCTCGCGCCTCCACGGGCGGTCGCCTCGCGCAGCATGGCCTGGGCCCGCTTCACCCACGCACCGAGGGACGCGGGTCGCAAGTCTACCCACCCGCGGGGGGCTGCCGCGAGCGGCTCGCCACCCGCCGGGGGGGGCACCACGACGAGGCTGCCGCGATACACCCGCGCGCCGTCCGCACAGAGGATCGGGATCCCGACGGACAGGATGTGCGCCCGAAGCCCCGTGTCCTTCGCCAGGAGGGCCTCCGCCTCCACCGCCAGCCCCGCCCCGTCCGCGGCGGCGAGCGCCCGGACCGACGGTTTCAGCTTGGAGAGGACGTACGCCTCGTAGAGCATTTTCGTGAGCCGGGGCGGGCCCAGCATCTCGTAACCCACCGACCGGGTCCCGGACTCCTTTTCCAGCTGTTCCAGACGCCCCAGCGCGGCCGACCGCAGGAGCCCGGCGCGATATGTGGGTCCGGCGGTCGCTCCGTCCAGGGCGGCGATCACATCTCTTCCGGTCGGACGTCCCTGCAGCTCGTGAATGACGTAGTCCGCCACCTCTTCGGGCGTGATGAACTCCATCTGCCCGAGCGCCGTGACGGTGGCGAACTCGTCCTTGGCGAACAGCCCGTTCTCGCCGACGTCGATGAACACCCCCTGCACGGACTTCCCCTGGTCCTTCCAGGGCTTGGCCCCGTCGCCGAACGCGTCGGCCACCGCGACCGGCACCGGACAGTCGACCAGTGGGAGAGGCTTTCCCTTACGCCGGATCGGCCCGAACGCCATTTCGCGCCAGGCGATGGTGGCCGTGGGCTTGATCTCGACCACGGCCGGGGCCTCGGGCGTCCGTCCGAGCAGGAAGAGCAGCAGCGAGTGCGCCCCCGCCACCGCCGACTTGGTCAGGAGCGTGCGGCTCGGGCGTTCCTCGGAATGGGTATACGGGATGTTGAACCCCATGCCACCGGTGCCGCTCGTCCCCACCTTCACATACGCAGCCGTCCCCGCCCGCTTGAGCGCCTCGGTGATGATCTGCACGTGGCGGATGAGCTGGGGCATGGTGAGGGTCAGGATGTGCTGCTCCACCTGGGCCCGGTCGAGCGTTCCGGCCCGGGACGCCGCGAGCAGATCGCGGGCGCTCTGAAAAATGTCCTGGTAGGCGAAGGCAGTGGCGGTGTTGATGCTGTCCACGACGGCGTCGGGACGGTACTTCATGAGCAGCTGATAAAGCAGATTGCGCTCGAGGACCTCGTCGGTGAGGTCGCCGAACTGGTCCTGGATCACCAGCGTGCGCTGCGCGCCGTCCCCCAGGATCTCGCCGCGCTCGTGGCGCGCGATGGCGGCCGGCAGGAAGACGTTCCCCCACTCGACGGCGATCTCCGCCTTGCCCCGGTGCGGCGCCAGCGCGGCGGCCGTGTCCTTTACCTCGCCCTCGAAGAGCGCGACCAGGACCAGCCGCCGGGGGGCTTCGGCGAGCACGCGCCGGGCCACGGCGTGTCCCACCAGGCCCGACCCTCCGAGCAGCATGACGGTCTTGTCAGCGAGGTGCATGGATCCGTCCGATGGCCTCGATCTCGCGCGGGGTGAGCGCGCGCCACTGTCCTTCCGGGAGTTTGCCCAGCCGCACCGGTCCGTACGACACCCGGTGCAGCCATTCGACTTTGAGTCCGAGCTCCTCGGCGAGGCGGCGGACGATCCGGTGCCGTCCCTCGGCCAGTGTGAGCTCGACCTCGACACTCTTCCGGACCGCGCGCACCCGTGCGGTGCGGATGACGACGGGGCGCCCTTCGATAACAACGCGGCCGGAGAGCGCCTGGCGCACTTCGCTCATCGAACGACCGTGGACCCGGAGCCAGTAGGTCCGTTCGACCGCGAACTTCGGGTGCGTCATCCGGTGCGCGGCGTCCCCGTCGGTGGTGCAGATGAGGAGGCCCGACGTCATGACGTCCAGCCGACCAACGTAGGTGAGCCCGGGCACTTTCGGGAGGAGGTCGAAGATGGTCCTCCGTCCTTCAGGGTCTCCGCGACTCACCACATAGCCGAGGGGCTTGTTGAGGGCGAACCAGGCGACGGAGGGTGCGGCGAGCGGCTTGCCGTCGACGGTGACCCGCTGCCGGCCGGGATCGACCTTCGACCCGATCTCGGCGACGACACCATCCACCCGCACCCGCCCGGCGCGGATCAAGTCCTCGGCTTTGCGCCGGGACGTCACGCCTGCGCGCGCCAGAGCCCGTTGTAGTCGGAGTGTCTTGCCCGGGGGGCCCTTGGCACCAGCGCGAGGCCGGTCTCCGTGAACGGCCGGAGGTTCACCTCGACGGTCCTCTCGTCCCTGTCCCAGATCGCCTCCAGAATGATCGGCCTGAGCGCCGCGAGCTCGCGGTTGACCGTCGCCGCGTCGGGCTCCCGCTTCCACTTGAACGCCTTCCGCACCGTGTCGAGCCAGCGCGCCGCGTGGGCCTTGAGCGCCCGCGGGTCGGGCCGGTCGGCGGTCTCGCTCGCGAGCGCCTTCAGCTCGGCGGAGACCTCGCGCAGCCTGGCCGTCACGTCCCCGTCGTCCGTCTCTTCGGCCAGCCGGACGAGGCGGGCCTTCCGACGCTCCAGGTCCGCCCGCCTGCTTGCCTGGGCCTCGGCATCGCCTGCGGCCACCTGCCGCTCGACCCAGGCCCGCATGCGCTTCTCGAGCCGGCCGTCCTCGTCCGCCTCACGGAAGAAGTTAGCGACGGCGCCGAAGAGCGCGGACTCCAGAGCGGATTGCTGGACGCTTCCCCGACAGGCCTTGCACTGGTAGCGCCGCCACTTGAGCCGCTCGGCCTCGGTCGCGTCCTTGGGGATGCCCCCGCCACCAACCATCGTCCGGCCGCAGGAACAACGCACAACGCCCGACAAGATGTAAGGCAGGGCCCCGTCCGGAGCCGCCCGCCGCGCCCCGTGGGCGAAGGCGGCCCCCCGCGCCCGGAGCCGGTCCTGGGCCCGCCGCCACAGCTTCTCCTCCACGAGCGCCTCGTGGGCGCCCTCCATCG
>DATEGY010000285.1:0-5669 GCA_035279865.1 Gemmatimonadales bacterium
CTCAGTGACCCGTTTGCGCGTGCTGGTGGCGGATGACGAGCCCGTGGCGCGGAGGGGCCTGAAGAAGCTCCTCGCCGCCGAGCCCGACGTGGAGGTGGTGGGTGAGGCCCGGGATGGTCGCGAGGCGGTCGCGTCCATCCGTCAGCTCAAACCCGACCTCGTGCTCCTCGATGTCCAGATGCCCGAGCTCGACGGCATCGGCGTGGTGCGGGAGCTGGGCGGGACGGACCTGCCGGGGATCATCTTCGTCACGGCGTATGACCGCTACGCCATCGCGGCCTTTGATGTCCACGCCGTGGACTACGTCCTGAAGCCCATCCAGGCCAAACGTTTCGCCGCGGCGCTGGAACGTGCCCGGGGGCGATTGGAGTGGGAACGTCCGGCCGATCTCGTCGACCGGATCGAGCGGCTGCTGACCGACTACGGACGGGCCGGAAACACGCCGGACCGGATCGTGGTCCGGTCGGGGTCCACGACGTTCTTCGTGAAGCTCGAGGACATCCAGTGGCTCGAGGCCTCGGGGAATTACGTCCGGCTGCACACGCCCGCGAGGGACCCGAGGGCGCTGGTCCGTGAGACCCTCGCGCATCTCGCCGAGTGGCTGCCGCCCAATTTTCTTCGCGTTCACCGGTCCGCGATCGTGAACCTCGACGCCGTCGCGGAAGTCCGCACGCTGCCCTCCGGAGATGGAGAGATCGCGCTCAAGACCGGAGCGCGCGTTGCCCTTTCCCGCCGTCATGTCGCCGACCTTCACGCCCGAGTGGGACATCCAAAATGATCCTTCCATTGTTGGTGAGTGCGTTGCTGACCGTGCCGCAGACTCCCGAGCCTCAGGTCTTCGCGCCGGGTGTCATCTCCAGCCCCGCCAGTGACCTGTCTCCTGCATTCACCGCCGACGGCAAGACGGTGTTCTTCACGCGGGCGAATGCGAGTCAGTCGGTGATCCTCGAGTCACACCTCATCAAAGGACAGTGGAGTACGCCCGTGATCGCGCCCTTCTCGGGGGTGTGGCGGGATCTCGAGGCGACGATGACGCCCGACGGGAGTTATCTCATTTTCGCGTCGAATCGTCCGGTGACGACGGGTGGACCGCCGCTCGACGGGCACTACAATGGCAGCATCCAGCAGGGTGCGGGAGGGAATCTCTGGCGGGTGGACCGCACGGCCCACGGCTGGGGAGCGCCGCGCCGGCTCCCGGACATCGTGAATCCGGGCCCGTCGGTGTTTTCCCCCAGCATCGCCGGGGACGGGTCCCTGTACTTCATGCAGCCCGACGGTCCCAAGGGCCGCTTTCATCTGTATCGCTCGCAGCTCACGGCGGGCAGTTACCAGACGCCCGTGCGGGTCTCGTTCAGTGCGGCACCCGACACCGGCGACTACGACCCTGCGGTCGCACCTGATGAGTCGTTCCTGGTCTTCTCGTCGGGCCGGGCAGGTGGCGGGCTGTTCATCACGTTCCGGCAGGACACAGCCTGGAGTGTGCCCGTTTCGATGGGAGCCGGAATCAATCAGGCCGGCGCGAACAACATCGAGGCGCGTCTGTCGCCCGATCACCGGACGCTCTACTGGTCGTCCGTGCGGGTCCTTCCACCCCCCGACCACTTGGACCGCGCCAGTGCCGCCCTCGCCCTCAAGCGGATGGTGGCGTGGAATGACGGACAGGCGAACATCTGGTACGTGCCGCTCAACTCCTGGCTCGACGTGAGGCCCCGCTCCTAGCGGCGTCCTCGTTCGGCGCGGGCGACGAGGGCGATGCCGCCCCGCACGTTCTGGTGGACGTCCACCGCCACCCATTTCGGTTCGATCGCGTATACCACGTCGTCGGCGATCCGGGCGGCGAGGCTTTCGCAGAAGCTCCCGATATCCCGGAAGCTCCAGAGGTAGTACTTCACCGCCTTCGACTCGAGGCAGTGCCCTGCCGGGACATAGGTGATCACGACGGATCCAAAATCCGGTTGTCCGGTCTTGGGGCAGATGGAGGTGAACTCCATCGCCTCCAGGGTGACCTCCTGCACGTTCGGCGCGGGGAACGCCTCGGCGCGCAGGACGTCACGGGCCTGATCCGGGTTTTCGGGCCTCGGCAGGGGGCCTTTAGCAGGAAGCTTCTGGGTCATGGAATTCCTCCGGCCCGAAATCGAACCGCCAATGCGATATTCCTCAACCATGGCCAAAGCCGTCGTGCTCCTGTCGGGCGGAATGGACTCCGCCACCACGCTCGCCATCGCCCAAGCCGAGAGGTTCGAGTGCCTGGCGTTGTCCTTTTCGTACGGCCAGCGCCATGCTCTGGAGCTCGAGGCGGCGAAAGGGCTGGCCGCGCACTTCGGCGTCCGGCAGCAGACGATGCCACTCGATTTGCGCGCCATGGGGGGTTCGGCCCTCACGGCCGACATCCCGGTTCCCAAGGACCGGCCGGTCGAGGAGCTGGGGTCCGATATCCCGGTGACCTATGTCCCGGCCCGCAACACCATCTTCCTGGCCTGCGCCCTCGGCTGGGCCGAGGTGACGGGGGCCCGGGACATCTTTCTGGGCGTGAACGCGCTCGACTATTCCGGATACCCCGATTGCCGGCCCGAATACATCGCGGCCTTCCAGAAAATGGCGAACCTCGGGACGAAGGCGGGAGCCGAAGGTTCGGGATTCACGGTGCATACGCCGCTGATCCGAATGACCAAGAAAGAGATCGTGGCGAAGGGGCTCGATCTCGGCGTGGACTTCGGGATGACGGTCAGCTGCTACGACCCCGCCCCCGGGCCCCTGGCCTGCGGTCGGTGCGACGCCTGTGCCTTGCGGCTCCGCGCGTTCGCCGAGCTGGGCCGGAAGGACCCCGCCCGCTACCGATGAGCTACGCCGTGAAGGAGATCTACTACACGCTCCAGGGGGAGGGCGCGAACACGGGCCGGCCCGCGGTGTTCCTGCGCTTTGCCGGATGCAATCTCTGGACGGGCCGCGAGAAGGACCGGAAGAACGCCGTCTGCCGTTTCTGCGATACGGAGTTCGTGGGCACGGACGGCCCCGGTGGCGGGTCGTTCGTCACGGCGCAGGATCTGGCGGACGCCGTTACCCGGACGTGGAAAGGTGAGGCGACGCTCAAGCTCGTCGTCTGCACCGGCGGTGAGCCTCTGCTCCAGATGGACGAGCCCTTGATCGAGGCGCTCCATCGCGCGCGCTTCGCGGTGGCGGTCGAGACCAACGGGACACAGGTGGTGCCGCGCGGGCTGGATTGGGTGTGCGTAAGCCCGAAGGCCGAAGCGGACCTGGTGGTGAAGGCGGGGGACGAGCTGAAGCTGGTGTATCCGCAGGTTGGCGGCGACCCCGAGCGGTACGACGATCTCGCATTCACCCACTTCTATCTTCAGCCGATGGACGGGCCCGACCGGGAGCGGAATACGCAACTGGCCATGGCGTACTGCCTCGCGCACCCGCGCTGGCGGCTGAGTGTGCAGACTCACAAGTATCTGGGGATTCCCTGACGTGGAGATTTTCAAGGAGTTCATGTTCGAGGCCGCGCATCACCTGCCCAACGTGCCGCCCGCGCATCCGTGCGCGCGGGTTCACGGGCACTCGTTCACGCTGCGGGTTACGGTGCGCGGGCCGCTCGATCAGAAGGCCGGCTGGGTGGTGGATTTCGCGGATATCATCGCCGCAGCGAGTCCCATGATCGCGGAGCTCGATCATCACGACCTGAATGGAATCCCGGGACTCGAAAATCCCACCACCGAGCTGCTCGCGAAGTGGATCTGGAGGCGTCTGAAGCCGCGGCTGGGAAGTCTCTCGAAGGTTGAGCTTCGGGAAACCGCAACGACGGGTTGTGTGTACGACGGACTAGACTAGACGTCTAGACGTCTAGGTGTGCTACGCCGGCTTCGCGGTCGCCATTTCCCCGACCGGGATCGTGCCCACGGCGACATTCTGGCCGGTGACGATCCGCCGGTGGTAGTCGATCTGACCCAGGTGGTAGGTGAGATGGGTGACGAGGTGCAGCAGCGCATCACCGATGGTCAAGTGCTGGCCGCCGATCGGCTGCCCGTACGGCTTGGCGAGATCCGCTTCCGTGACGTGCCCCAATCCCTTCTGCATGCTCAAGAACGCCGCCTCGATCTCGGTGAGCACCTCGGCACGCGGCACGTCCTTGCGGGTGAACTCCGCGTTGCGGTCCCGGATGTAGCCGTTCGACCCCAGCACCGCGCCGATGAAGTACCGCACGTTGCCGGCCAGATGCAGCGCCAGATTGCCGCCGGTGTTGCTGATTCCCGGCACGATCTTCCACATATCCCGCTCGTTCGGGTAAGCGGAGACTTCGCGTTTGAGGGACTTGAGGTCTCGGGCGAAGGCGGCGGCGATCCAGGCGGGGTTCATGGGGAAAAAGTACCAGCAAAATCGCAGCCTTGCAGGCGGCAGTCCGCGAACGACGGGGACAGACTGCCGTACCGCAAGACTGCGCATTCCCTCAGGTCAAGTCGTTGAGGTCCTTCTGCAACGCCGCCAAATCGAAACGGTTCGGAGCCTGGCCGCTCGCCTGCTTGATCCAGTCTTTCGACAGGACCGCGTAGGCCTCGTCGCAATAGGCGTCCCAGAACGTCCAGGTCATCCGCTTCAGCGCTCCCCAGGTGACGCAAGTGAGCCCGCGCTCATCGTACGCGACCACCGGCACGGCATGGCCTCCCCACGATCCCGGAGCGCCGTACCCCGTGGGCCCGCCGGGCGGGACACTCCAGGTGCCTTGCGTCTGGGCACTCTGCGGCAACGCCAATCCGATGTAGCAATTCCCGAACAGCAGGACCGCGTCCATCACCTGCGTGTGGTTCTTCGGCTCGAGCGCCACGTAGGCCATGATCTTGTGCTGCGCGATGCCGTGGTGCCGCCAGTAATTGAGGACGTCGATCTCGACGGCGCCGTTGTCGTTCGCGCCGGTCCGCGGGTCGTAGCCGGAGACGGCCGAGTACGCCGCGATGACGGCCTTGTCGGTCGGCGTCACGGCTTTGCCGGCGTAGGTGGTCCACTGCTCGATCATGTGCCCCGCCCCGGCAGTGGTGCAGTCGCCGATCGAGTCGTTGGCCATCATGGGCCAGTTCTTCACACGCGAGCCCCAATCTTCAGATGAAGGCGGCGGCGGCAGTGCCTGGTCTCTGAAGTAGGTGGCGAAGAGCAGGGTGCGCGGATCGTGACGGGGCGGTTGCTTGCCGAGTTTCATCCTCTCGCCGCGGCGCATCGGAGCCTCTGAGGTAGGTGGTTTCCCTTGCTACACCAGGTCGCGGATGCGACAGCCCGTGGCGGGCCGTGTCGCAAAAACGACCCTTCGCTGCCGCAAAAACGCCCCTGATCAGTCCCGGAATGGCGGGGTAATTCACGCTCACGTTCCACTTCGGGATCAGACCCATGCGCCGACTACTGGTGGCCCTCCTTGCCGGTGCCTCTCTCGCTCACGCGCAGAGGCCGGCACTCACTGCCCTGCGAGTGCCCTCGATAGACGCGAAGGGCAACACGCCATCGCCGTCCTCGTAGAGCGTGCCCGGCCCTTCCGACGCCAGCAGCTCCACCAGGAGCTCCCAGGCCGAACGTTCATCTGCCCACCAGAACAGGAGCGTCGTGTCGCCCGGCGAGAGCGCACGCTTGCCGCTCGGCCAGCCGGCCGCGTCGAGCACGAGCGCGATAGCCTGGTCGGTCCGGAT
>DATEGY010000286.1:0-7857 GCA_035279865.1 Gemmatimonadales bacterium
CGTGGCGCCACACCGGACGACACCGAGATGACCGGGCAGGAGCCGCAGACGCCGGCGCAACACGTGCTGAGCGCGTGGTGATGATGGGCGGGCTGGTGCTGATGCGCGCACTGACCATCTCCCGGCATCGACATCTGCCGGGGGACGGGCACCTCGGCCGCCATGGCGACGGGCATCGTGACGGGGTACGCCACGAGGGCCAGGGCGAGGAGCAGAAAGAGGAGGGGCGCACGACGTCTGGGCATCTGGAGGGAATCATCCGGCCGGAGGGCCCGCTGGCGCAACCCCTCAGGCGCTATATAGACTGCAAGCTTCTTGTGCAGGACTTACCCCGCGAGGAGGGTGTCGGTGGCCGGTGTCTCGGGCGGCAAGATCGACTACCAGGGTGGCCGTTGGGTCGTACCGGATCACCCCATCATCCCATTCATCGAAGGCGACGGCACCGGGCCCGATATCTGGCGGGCCTCGCAGCGCGTGCTCGATGCCGCGGTGGCAAAGGCGTTCGGCGGCAAGCGGTCCATCGTCTGGAAGGAGGTCCTGGCCGGGGAGAAGGCCTTCAAGGCGACCGGCAACTGGCTCCCGGACGAGACCCTGGCCGTCATCCGCGAGCACCGCGTCGCCATCAAGGGGCCGCTCACCACACCGGTGGGTGGAGGCATGCGGTCCCTGAACGTCGCCCTCCGCCAAGTGCTCGACCTCTACGCCTGCATCCGCCCGGTGCGCTGGTTCGCCGGGGTGCCCGCGCCGGTCAAAGAACCGCAGAAGCTCGACGTCGTGATTTTCCGCGAGAATATCGAGGACGTGTACGCCGGGATCGAGTTCGAGGCCGGCAGTGAGAAGGCCGACCAGCTGCGTGACTTCCTCATGGGTCAGCTCGGAGTCAAGACGCTGCGGCAGGGAAGCGCCATCGGCGTCAAGCCGATGTCCAAGTTCGGCTCACAACGGCTCGTCGCCAAGGCGATCCAGTACGCCATCGATCATCAGAAGCCGTCGGTGACGCTCGTGCACAAGGGCAACATTCAGAAGTTCACCGAAGGGGCGTTCCGCGACTGGGGCTATCAAGTCGCAAAAGATCAATTCGGAGCTCAAACCATCCCGGAAAGCGAAGCGTCTGGGGACAGGCGTGGGGGACAAATCGTCGTGAAGGACCGGATCGCCGACGCCATGTTCCAGCAGGTCCTCCTCCGCCCGAACGAGTACTCGGTGATCGCCACGTCGAACCTGAACGGCGACTACCTCTCCGATGCCTGCGCCGCGCAGGTGGGCGGCCTCGGCATGGCGCCGGGCGCGAATGTCGGCGACGGCTTCGCCGTATTCGAGGCGACGCACGGCACGGCGCCCAAGTACGCCGGCCAGGACAAGGTGAATCCCAGCAGCGTGATACTGTCCGGCGTCATGATGTTCGAGGAGATCGGGTGGGGAGCGGCCGGGAGGGCGGTCATCGCCGGCATTGAAGGGGCGCTCGCCGCGAAAAAAGTCACCTATGATCTGGCCCGGCAGATGCCGGGCGCCACCGAAGTGCCGACGTCCTCCTTTGCCGACGCGATCATCGCGCATCTGAAATGAACAGCTCCGTCGTCACCACTCCGCTCGCGTCGCTCGAGACGCCACTCCTGGCGGTGATCGTCACGTCCGGGAATGCACTCTCGCCCGCGCTCGCCGACCTCGACCGGGCCACCGGCGGGACGCTCGCCCGCGCGTGGTCGACGGGTGACTACAAGGGCAAGAGGGACGAAACGGCGCTCTTCTACGGCACGGGGAACGTGCAGCGGGTGCTCCTGGTCGGCGCGGGGAAGGCGGCCGAGGTGAACCGTTCGGGCTTGCGGCGCGCGGCCGCGGTGGCCGGGAAGCGCGCCCGGGCGATCGGCGTGCCGAAGTTCGCGATCAGCGTCACGCCGGAGGCACGGAGCAATGTGCCCGCGCGCGACGTGGGTCAGGTCTTGATCGAGGGGGCCTCCCACGGCTCCTGGGCTTTCACAGAAATGAAGAAGCCCGCCGAGGAGCCCCGCGTCGAAGTGGACGCCGTGGTGCTCGTCGCCAACGCGGCCGAGCAGAAGGAGATCGAGGCGGGGCGCGCCGTCGGGGCCGCCATCGCCGAAGGCGCGCGCTTCACACGGTGGCTGCAGATGCTCCCGGGCAACACATGCACACCATCCTTCCTCGCGGAGCAGGCTCGAGGGGTGGCGAAGAAAAACGGCCAGGTGGTGACGACCATGGACCTGGCCGCGATCAAGCGCGAAGGGATGGGCGCGCTGCTCGCGGTGTCGCAGGGGTCCGCGGAAGAACCGCGCTTCATCGTGCTCGAGTACCAGGGAGGCACGAAGGGCGCCCCGCCGGTGGTCCTCGTGGGTAAGGGCGTGACCTTCGACTCGGGCGGTATCTCCATCAAGCCCGCCGCGAACATGGAAGAAATGAAGTACGACATGTCGGGCGCCGCGGCGGTCCTGGGGACGTTCGAAGCGTTGGGGCGCCTGAAACCCGCGCTCAACGTGGTGGGCGTCATCCCGTCGACGGAGAACCTGCCTTCGGGCACGGCGGTGAAGCCGGGTGACGTGATCACCAGCTACTCCGGCAAGACGATCGAGATCATCAATACGGACGCGGAGGGGCGCCTCATTCTGTGTGACGCCCTCTGGTTCGTGAAGCGTCTCAAGCCGGCCGCCGTGATCGATGCCGCCACCCTGACCGGCGCGGTGACGGTGGCGCTGGGGAACCAGGCCACCGGTCTGATGGGCAACGACGACGCGCTGATGGCCGAGGTGCAGGCGGCGGGGGAGCGGGCCGGTGAGCGGTGCTGGCCCTTTCCCCTCTGGGAGGAGTATCACGACCTCCTCAAGTCGGAGATCGCGGATGTGAAGAATTCGGGCGGGCGCGGAGCGGGAACCATCGCGGGTGGGTGGTTCCTGAAGGAGTTCGTCGACGGCTACCCGTGGGTCCATCTGGACATCGCGGGGACGGCCTACACCGACGGCGAGGGACCCCATCAGACCAAGGGACCCACCGGGGTGGGCGTGCGCCTCTTCTCCGAGTTCGTGCTACGTCGAGCCGGCGCGTAACGCTCGCGCTGCTTGTCGTCGCCGGGCTGGTCGCGACGACGCCCCTTCGCGCACAGAGCGACACCACCCGGAAGCCGGTGCGTCCTCCTTCACCGGCGGACACCGTTCGTGCCCGTGTCCCCGGGGACACGACGCCGCCCGATACGCTCGCTCCGAAGAAGGACACGACCCCGAAGGACACGGTCCCGCACTACCTGCCGGTGATGCCCACGACGGTGCCGAGTGGGGCGCTGCCGCGGGGGGACCGGTACGTGTTCCCGCACGATTCGATCGTTTTCTCGAACATCGTCACGCTCTCGGACCTCCTCGATCACATCCCTGGGGTCTTCGTCGCACGGGCGGGCTTCTATGGCGCGGCCGAGCCCGTGATTTACGCGGGACGGGGACCAGCCGCGCTCGAGATCTACCTGGACGGCGTGCCGTATCTGCCGGCCGGCCGCGATTCTGTCTGGCTCGATCCCGCCCGGATTCCCTTGGGCCCACTGGAACGGGTGGACGTGCAGGTGCTCCCCGGCGCACTGCGCGTCTACCTCGTGTCCACGCGCCAGCGGTCGACCTTCGCCACCTCCGAAGTGGACGTGAAAACGGGGCAGTTCTCGACCACCGGGTACCGGGGCGGCTTCGCCAAGCGCTGGCTCTCGGGATTTGGCCTTTCTCTGGGCGCGGATTACAACAACACCAATGGCGACCCCGGCAACACGTCGACGCCGTTCAACTCTGTGGACCTCTGGCTTAAGGGCGAGTACATCCCGAGCCCCCACTACGGGGCGACGTATCAGCTGATCGCATCGAGCTGGGAGCGCAGTCCGCAGACGGAAGGCATCGTGGACACGGCGCTCGCCACACATCATTGGAAACAGAAGCGGTCGGACGCGATGCTGCGCGCGTTCTATGCCACCCGGGATGACGGGCTGGGGTTCAGGGTGCAGACCGCCCTCTCGGCCACCACGGTCTCGGGCGACACGGCTCTGCCGGTGGACCGTTCGATGTGGCAGGACCAATTCGACCTCTCGGAGACCATGCCAACCGCGGCCCTGGGGCTGACGGCCACGATCTCGGACCGGGAGTGGCCCCTCCGGTTTGACGGACGGGCCTCCTGGCTGCCGCTCCCCTGGGTGACCGTGGCCGCCGATGCCCGGCATTCGGCGTACAGCGGCGGGCGCCACGGCACCCGCGCGCACGGCTCCGCCGGGATCACGCTGCCCCTCGGATTCTCCCTGCGGGGCGATGCCGCGTGGGCCCGGGATCTCCAGGCACCGGCGCTCGCGAAGGACTCGGTGCAGACCACGGTGGACTTTTCCGGCGCGGTGCGGTGGGATGCGAAGTTCGCGTCGGTCGAGATCGGTGGGGCGCAGCTCGACCCGTTCAAGCCCATCGGCTTCGCCGCGGGAGTCCCGGCCGTCACGTCGCTGCCCCCGACGCCGCGCACGACGGTCGCGACGTTTCAGGCCAGTGTCAGGCCCCTTCCGGGATTCACGCTCTCGGGCTGGTATTATCAGCCCCGCGTGGGCGGGGGTGCCTTCATGCCGCCCACCCATGGCCGTTACTCGCTGACGTTCGATTCCAAGTTCTGGCGGGTCTTCCGGAGCGGCATCTTCCGCCTGCGCGCGGAGTATGCCGCCGAGTCGTGGAGCCGGTCACCGCTGGGCGGAATCGACGCCTCTGGTCAGCAGCCGGTCCACGGAGCGGCCTTCACCGAGACGAACCTCGAGATGCAGATCGCGGGAGTCGTGGTCTTCTGGCAGATCCGCAACAACAACTACATGCGGTCGCAGTACGTGGTGGGGACCAACTACCCCAAGAACGCGCAGGTGTACGGAGTTCGCTGGACCTTCAATAATTGACCAACAATCGGCTTTCCGGGTAGCTTTCGAGACTGTGCCACGAAGCATGACGGGATTCGGCTCCGCCGATGGGGCGATCGCGGGCGGGCGGCTGCGGATCGACATCCGCACCGTCAATCACCGCTATTTCAACCCTCAGCTCAAGTTGCCGGGCGAGCTGTCCGGCGCGGAGGGCGAATTGCGCGAGCGGCTGCGCCAGCTCCTGGACCGCGGCCACGTCTCCGTCTCGGCGCGCTGGGTGGAGGCGCCCGCCGGCGTGGACGGCGTCACCGTGGACCTGGACCGGGCGCGCGCCGTCGTAGCCGCCATGCGAGAGCTGAAGAAGAAGCTTCGCCTCAAGGGGGACCCCGACGTCGGACTGGTGGCGCGCCACCCTGAGGTGCTGCGTTCCGGCGGCAATGGGGCCGGCGCGCCGGACATCGCGTGGGCGGACCTCCAGCCTATCGTCGAGGCCGCGGCGAAGGACGTGCTGGCCATGCGGGAGCGCGAAGGGAAAGCACTCGCGAAGGATCTGTTGGGGCGGCTCGACGCGCTGGAAGCGGGAGCGGCGAAGATCGAAACCCGGGCCCCGCAGCGCCTCACCGCGGAGATGGCCCGGCTCAAGGCGTCGGTGGCCGAGCTGGCGGCCGGCGTGCGCGTGGACGAGCAGCGGCTGGCCCTCGAGATCGCGTTGATGGCGGACCGGGTGGACATCACGGAGGAGCTGGTGCGCTTCCGGACGCACGTGGCCGCGTGCCGCGACGCGCTGCGGGGCTCGGCGGCGGTCGGGAAGCAGCTGGGATTCCTGGCCCAGGAGCTCCTCCGCGAAGTGAACACGATGGGCTCGAAAGCGAACGATGCGGAGATCACCCAGACGGTGATCGCCATGAAGGGCGAGCTGGAGCGGTTCCGGGAGCAGCTCGAGAACCTCGAGTGAACCCGACCGTGGTTGTGTTGTCATCTCCGTCGGGAGGCGGCAAGACCACCATCGCCAAGCGGTTGCTCACGGACTGGCCGGCGGAGTTCGGGTATTCGGTGTCGGCCACCACCAGGGTCCCGCGTGCCGGAGAAGTCGACGGGCAGGCCTATCATTTCCTCAGCCGGGACGAGTTCGACGCGCGCATCCGGCGGGGCGAATTCCTGGAGTGGGCGGAGTATGCGGGGGAACGATACGGCACGCTGAAGGCCGAGGTGGACCGGGTGCTGGCGTCGGGGCGGCACGTGGTGCTCGACATCGAAATCCAGGGTGCGCGGGCGGTTCGCAGGGCATACCCCCGGCCGGGCTCCGTCGCCATCTTCATCCTCCCGCCGAGTGCACCGGCCCTGGTGAGCCGGCTGACCTTCCGGCGCACCGATCGGATCGGGAAGATCCGGGAGCGGCTGGACATCGCCCGCGGGGAAGTGCTGGAATCGAAGACCTACGACTACGTGGTCGTGAACGATCAGCTGGACCTGGCGGTGCGTGCGGTGGCGGACATCGTCCGCGGCCCCCACGACGTGCCGGAGCGGCCGCCGCAGTACCAAGCGCTGGTGGACGAGTTTTTGACCGGACTCTCTGAGGCCCTGGAGCAGAGCGGGCCCGAATAAGGAGCAGCAATGCGGATCATCACCCCGTCGGAAGTCGCGATCCAGACCCAGAACAAGTATCTGGGCGTCCTGGTGGCGGCGAAGTTCGCTCGATTCGTGAACGAATTCCCCCGGGATCGCTCGGTGGAGTTCGAAGAAAAGCTCACTACCCGCGCCCTGCAGGAGCTGGTGCAGGGGCACCTGCAGTTCAAGATGGTGCGCCGGCGGCGGTCGGAAAGCTGATGCGCCTCGCCGGCCGCCACGTCGTCCTCGGCGTGTCGGGCGGTATCGCCTGTTATAAAGCTTGCATCCTCGCACGGCGCCTGGTGGAAGACGGCGCCGTGGTGGACGTGGTGATGACGCAGGCAGCGGCGGAATTCGTCAGGCCGCTCACCTTTGAGGCCCTCACCGGCCGGAAGGTGATCACCAGCCTCTGGGAACCGGGCCGCGCGCTCGCCCACGTCGATCTCGCCAAGCATCCCGACCTCGTCGTCGTCGCGCCCGCCACCGCGCAGCTTCTGGCGCGGGCCGCGCAGGGGCTCGCCGACGACTTTCTCACGTCGCTCCTCGTCGCCCGCAGCGCGCCCATCCTCGCGGCACCGGCGATGAACGACGGGATGTACGCCCATCCCGCTACCCAGGCCAATCTCCAGACGCTTCGCGACCGCGGCTGGCACTTCGCCGGCCCCGAGGTCGGCGCCCTGGCCGAGGGTCCGAGCGAACGCCCCGGCCGGATGAGCGAGCC
Source organism: Gemmatimonadales bacterium (assembly GCA_035279865.1). Lineage (GTDB taxonomy): Bacteria > Gemmatimonadota > Gemmatimonadetes > Gemmatimonadales > GWC2-71-9 > 40CM-2-70-7. The sequence goes on from DATEGY010000286.1 coordinate 7,191, forward strand.
AGAGGCGATTCTGAGCGAGGTGAGGCGGATCCTGGCGCCCGCCGGCCCCTGGCGGGGTCGGCACGTCGTGGTGACGGCCGGACCGACGCGCGAGCACCTGGATCCGGTCCGGGTCATCACGAACCCGTCGTCCGGACGGATGGGCTATGCCCTGGCCGAGGCGGCGCTGGCCCGCGGAGCGGTGGTGACGCTCGTGGCCGGGCCCACCGATCTGGCTCCTCCTTCGGGGGCGACGGTGGTGCGAATAGAATCGACCGACGATCTCCGCCGCGAAGTCCAGCGCGTCCTCGGCGGTGCTTCGGCGCTCTTCATGGCCGCCGCACCCGCCGACTTCAAGCCCGCGAAAGTCGAGAAGACCAAGCGGCCGCGGGCGAAAGGCAAGTTGACGCTGGCACTCGCCCCGACGCCGGACGTCCTCGCCTCACTCCAGCGGCCGAAAGGCTGTCTGATGGTCGGTTTCGCGCTCGAAACCGGAGACGGGATGACGCACGCCGAGCGGAAGCTCAAGGACAAGAAGCTGGACGCGATCGTGCTCAACGATGCCACGGAGCCCGGGGCCGGCTTCGAGGTCAGCACCAACAAGGTGACCATCATTACCAGGGACGGAGAGGTGCGACCCCTGCCGTTGCTTTCCAAGCGCGAGGTGGCGGAGAAGATCCTCGATGCG
>DATEGY010000287.1:0-11125 GCA_035279865.1 Gemmatimonadales bacterium
GGCGCGCGGACCGCGGCGGCCGTTATTTTACCTTGGCGTCCTGACGACGGGGTTCGTCCTGGGCGGATTCCTCCAGGCGCTCTTCCGGCAGTTCCTGCCGGCCGGCGCCGCGAAAGAATTTTTCACCACCGCGGTGCACCCGACCTTCGGTCCGGTGCAGATCAACCTGCTGGTGGTGGACATCACGCTGGGTCCGATCGGACTGGACGTGTCGCTGGTGGCGGTGCTCGGAGTCGTGATCGCCTACTTCGTGGCGCGGTCGCTTTTCTAGAAGAGAGGCCGGTATGGAACTGTCGCTGTGGCACATCGTTCTGCTGATGATCGTGGTGCTTCTGGTCTTCGGGGCGAAACGCATCCCCGAGATCGGCTCGTCGCTGGGGCAGGGGATCCGCGAGTTCAAACGGAGCATCAAGGAAATCGACTCTCCGCAGGATCAGCGGTCGGTGAATCAGCCGCCCCCGGCGTCCAACTCCACGCTGCCGCCCACGGGTGGAGAGCCGAAGCGCCTGAGCCAGTAAGGACGCACATGTCGGTCGCGGGGTTCTCGATCGGCGAGTGGCTCCTGCTGCTCGCCGTTCTGTTTGTGGCCGTAGGTCCCCGCCGCCTGCCCGAAGTCGGGCGCGCGGCGGGCAAATTCCTGCGCGAATTCCACAAGGGCCTCAACGAAGCGCGGGACGCGATGGGCCGGCCCGAGCTGCCGCCACCTCCGCGTCCCGCGAAGCCGTCCAGTCTATTGGATTGATCTCAGTCCCGGCGCTTCACCTCGACGAATTGCCTCTCGACGTTTTGTCTCTCGACGCCTCCCGTGTTGTCAGCTGCCGGCCGCCTGCGTCTGCTGGAACAGCTCCTTCCGCCGGTCCACCACTTTCGCCTTGGCCTTCAACGCCGCGACGTACGCGGTGACACGCGCCTGCTGGAGTCCGCGTACGATCACCGTCCGCTGTTGATCCCGTTGCGCCAGCCAGGCCTGAGAGTCGGGCTTGGTCCGGGCGACGCCCTGGAGCAGGAAGTCCCCGGTGCGGCCCTCGATCAAGGGACTGCGCTCCCCCGGGGCCAACGCAAATGCCGCCCCGATGACTTCGGGATCGAGCTGAATCTGGGGAGGCGGGCGGAGCCGGGTGAACGGACCGATCACGGTCACGGCGTACCCGGCGGCCGAGGCGGCCTGCTTGAAGTCGGTCGCGCCGGCGAGCTTCGCCGCGAGCGCCTGACCCTGCTGCCGAACCATTTCCTTCTTGCGATCGAACCGGGCCGCGCGCTCGATCTGGGGGCGGACCTCCGCCAGGGGTGGAATGCCCGCGGGCGTGAGCGAGTCGAGGCGGAAGACGTAGAAGGCCCGCTCGCCCTCGATCACCTTGCTGGTCTGCCCGGACCGTGCTCCGCCGAACGCCCAGCTGCCGACGTCGGGCACCACATACTTGCCCAGGGTCATGCGGTCACCCTGATAGAGCGGGGGGGCCTGGGCAATGTTCAAGTGCATGGTCTTCCCGAGGGAATCGATCACCTTGCCGTCGTCGTGCTCGGCGGCGAGCCGATCGAGCGTGTCGGCCCGTGCTTCGACGAGGTCGAGCCGCGGCCCCGAGAGCGCGATGGGGAAGAGAATGTGCCGGACTTTGACTGAGTCGCCCGCCGCCTGGTCCACGCGGATCAGATGGTAGCCGAATTGTGAAAGCACCGGCTCCGACACCTGGCCCGGCTTCAGGTTCTTCAGGCCCGCCATGAACGCGGGATCGAAGCCGGATTCGTCGTGGTGGATCCACCCCAGATCGCCACCACGGGCGCCGCTGATGGTGTCGACCGACAGCTGCTTGGCGACACGGGCGAAGGCCGACTCACTGACGGCGACCTGGGGGCGCGTCTTCCGCGCCAGCGCCAGCGCGGCGGCGGTATCGGAAGCCTCGGCGGCGCGAGGCAGCGCGAGGAACGTCGTGTAGGCGATGGCGGGACGCTTGAAGTCCGTCTGGTGCGCCGCGTAGTACGCCTGGATGTCCTGGTCCGTCAGTTTCACGGCGGTGTCCGGGATGGACACGGCCTGAAGGGCGACCATGGCTGTCGTCACGGTGTCGTGCTGGTCCCGCCAGATGCGCCACAGCTTGGCGTCGGGCACGTAGACATCGGCGGTCAGGTATTCGGCGAGCTTCTGTTGCGGGATCACCTGCCGGTACCGCGCCTCGAGCTGGAGCATCAACTCCGCGGACGATCCCGACGCCAGGAACCGCAGCCATTTGTTCATGTCGAACTGGCCGTTGGTCTGGAAATCGGGTGCCTGCATGACTTCCGGGGGCGGGGAGGTCCGGGCGGCGTCGATCACGTCCTGATCCGAGACCGAGATGCCCAGCCGGGAGTAGGCATGCTGCAGCGCGACGTCCTGGGTGAGTTGATCGACTACCTGATCTTCCAGCTGCTTCTGCTCGTCATCGGTCAGAGAGGAGCTGCCCCCCCGGGCGACGTACTGGTCCCGGGCGGCCGCCACGGCCTGCTGCCATTCCGGGTAGTGGATTTCGGTCCCGTCGATCTTGAGAACGACGTCACCGCCGGTCTTTGCCCCCGTAACCCCCATCCCGACGTCGAACACCAGCCAGCCGATAAACGCGATTGCGAGGACGTAGAAGATGTACTTCGAGTTCTCGCGCATGGAGCGCATCATGGGGGGCTCTAGCTCCGCTCAAAAAGGGGGGTGAAGGGGCATAAGTCTAAAAACCACAACGAGGAAACTCAAGCGAACGCCCCGCGCCGATGATTGACAGCAAAGTGGGCCGAACACTATCTTCGACCAATTCCCACAAAGACTTAGGCCCATTGGCGTACACCAGTGAGATCGAGAAGCTCGAGCGCCGCTGGCTCGAGAATCCCAAGGGGCGGAATTTTGCCCCCTTGGCGGACGCCTATCGTAAAGCGGGAGAAATAGATAGGGCCATCGACCTCTGCAAGAGCGGGCTGGAGCTCCACCCGGACTACGTCAGCGCCCACATCGTGTATGGCCGGTGCCTGATCGACCAAAAAGACGACGCCGGCGCCACCGAAGTGTTCCAGAAGGTGCTCCAGCTCGACCCCGAAAACATCCTGGCCCTCCGCATCCTTTCAGAGATCGCCGAGCGGACCGGTCATTATGAGCAGGGCGCCGAATGGCTGACCCGTCTGATCTCCGCGGACCCCATGAACGGGGATGCGGCGGAAGCCTTGACCCGCATGAAGGCCAAGGCCACCCAGGCCAAGACGGCTCCCCGCGCCTCCCTGCCGGCGACCGAGGCCCCAGCCGAACCGGTGGCGGAGGTCGTTCCGGAGCAGGCGGTTCCCTCCAAGGATTTGGGGATCGAGCGCGCCTCCTCCCCGGACGTATCGGCGGACCTTCCGCCACGCCTGTCGCTGGTGGACATGTCCACACTGCCCATGGAGCAGCCCGACTTCAAGGTCGAGCGCGCCAGCGGCACTGCCGACAAGGTTATTGATGCGGACCGTCTGGTGGATGCCGAGCCGGAGCTGCCCAGTGCCGACGGGGCCGAGGCTGCCAAGGATCAGCGCCACTCCCTGGGCCTCGAGCCCGAGGCGGAGCTTCCGGGGCAGGGGAAGGTGGCCCCGCGGAACAGCATGGGCCTGGAGAGTTTCGACGGCATCGACTTCAGCAGCGCCCCGGAATCGCAGCGGATGGAAGGGATGATGTCCGAGGAAACCCCCGGGGCGAAGGTTGAAAACGTCGAAGTGGAGGGTCTGTCCCGGACCCAGTACGAAGGCAGTGGGATGTTCCGGCTGGATCAACCGCTGCTCGAGAGCACGGCGACGCCCCATCTCGAGCCCGACGGGCCTCCTGTCTCGCTGCCGCTCATCATGCCCGACGACGTCGAGCCGCCACTGAAGGAGTCGCTGCCGATGGCGTCCGCGTCGCCGCCGCCTCCGCCGCCTCCTCCTCCACCCGCCCCGGATCCGGCTCCCGCACGTGCGTCCCGGCCGTCGCGGGTATCGGACACGGCCGACGACGTGGGGGCGGCCGACACGGCGACCCTGTCGCAAGCCGAGCCGGTGCTCACGGAGACGATGGCCGAGTTGTATCTCAGGCAGGGACACAAGGACGATGCCCTCCGGGTCTATCAGGCCCTGCTCGCGCAACGTCCGGGCGATGCGCGCCTCGAGGCCCGGGTCCGGGAGCTCGACGGGTCGGAGGCCGCGCCTGTGCTCACCTCGGTCCCGGCACGGGCACCCGCGAGCGGTCTGTCCCTGGGCGCCTTCCTCAAACGGATTCTTGGGTCGCGGCCGGGCGCACCGGCGGCCGATCCGCTGCCCGAGCAGACCGCGCTCCCCGGGCCCCGGGTCACGTCGGGAGCGACGCCGCAATCGATGCTGGCGGACGCGTTCGCGGATGAGCCGCCGATGGGACCCACGCCCGGATCGCCCAGCCGCCCCGCCGCCGACAGCCTGTCCCTGGATGCGGTGTTTGGCGACGAAGGGGGCCGGGCATCGTCACCCGGCGTCGAGGCGCCGCGGGAGGTTCCGGTGCCTGCGCCGGCTCCCGCCGCCGCGGCTGCAACCAAGGGCGGCGGTTTCTCCTTCGACGATTTCTTCGGATCGAGCGCGCCGGCCCCGGCGGCGGACACGCCCGGCAGCGCCGCCGCGTCCGCACCGCGTCCGTCGGGTTCCACCGCTCGGTCGTCTTCCCCCCCTCGGGCCTCACGGCCTCAGGCGCCCGTCGAGGACGCCGGCGATCTCGACCAGTTCCAGGCGTGGCTCAAGGGTCTCAAGTCCTAGTGCGCGTCGCGGTACTGAATGGTCCGAATCTCAATCTGCTGGGGGAGCGTGAGCCCGAGATCTATGGGGCGGTGACGCTCGCGCAGATCGAAGCCGCGACTCGCGAGCGGGCACGCGCGCTGGGCGTCGAATGCGTGTTCAGTCAGACCAATCACGAGGGCGAGCTGGTCGACGCGATCCAGAAGCTCAAGGGCTCCGCCGACGGCGCCCTGGTGAACGCCGCCGCCTTCACCCACACGAGCCTCGCGGTCCGGGATGCGCTGCTGGCGGTGCGGGTGCCGTTCGTCGAGGTGCACCTCTCCAACATCTACGCCCGCGAGCCGGAACGGCGTCGCTCGCTTCTGGCCGATGCGGCCGTGGGCGTGGTCGCGGGGTTCGGCGCGGACAGCTACCGGCTCGGCCTCGAGGGGCTCGTGGCGCATCTCGCGGCCCGCCGTGCCCATTGATCCCCGCCCGGCCCGCCGGACCGCGCTGACCGCATCCCTGAGCGCTCAGGGCCTGGACGCGTTGCTGATCACGGCGCGGGCCAACGTCCGTTACCTCACGGGGTTCAGTGGATCGGCCGGGATGGTGGTCGTTACGGCAACCGACCTGCTGCTCGTGACCGACTTCCGGTACGACGAACAGGCGCGCGCCGAGGCCGGGGCCGTGGCCCGGGTCGAAGTGGAGCGCACCAGTGTGTGGGACCGGCTCTTCCGCGAAATGGGCCGGCTGGGGTCTCTCGACACCGTGGGGTTCGAAGGTCATGCGCTCACCGTACGCGAAGCCGAACGCCTGGTGGCGGGGGGAAAGCCGTGGCGCTGGCAGCCGGCGGGTGAGCTCGTCGAGGCCCTGCGCGTGCGGAAGGACCAGGGCGAAATCGCGGCGATCCGGGATGCGGCCGCCCTGGCCGCCGAGGCGCTGCGCATCACCCTCGCGCGCGTGCGTCCGGGATTGAGCGAGAACGCCATCGCCGGGATTCTGGAGGGCGAGCTTCGCCGGCTGGGCAGCGAAGCGCATCCGTTCCCGACCATCGTGGCGTCGGGCCCGCGCAGTGCCTTGCCGCACGCCCGCTCGAGCGACCGGACGGTGGGAGCCGGAGAGTGGCTTCTGATCGACTTCGGGGCGACGGTGAACGGATATGCGTCGGACATCACCCGGACGGTCGTGGTCGGCGCCCGCGCCACCGACACCCAGCGGGCCCTGTACGACCTCGTGGCGGGCGCGCAGCGCCGGGCGCGTGAGGGCGTTCGGGCTGGTCTGACGGGCCGCGACGCCGACGCCCTGGCCCGTGATCCGATTGCGGCGAAGGGATATGGCGACGCCTTCGGTCACTCCCTGGGACATGGGCTGGGACTGGATGTCCACGAGGCGCCCCGGCTCTCGAGCACCAGTGCCGAGCCCCTGCCGGGCGACGCGGTGGTCACCATCGAGCCGGGCGTGTATCTGGCCGGCGAAGGCGGTGTGCGGATCGAGGATGATGTCTGGCTCGCGTCCGAAGGCCCGGTGCTGTTGTCCGACGGGGCCACGGAACTGCTGGAACTCACGCAGGATTGACGGATCAACCGGGCAGAAGCTCTATTTGGTGAAATGAACCTCGACCTCATCAGCCAGCTGGTCAAAACTCTCAAGGACGCCCCGGAGTTGGGGTCCATCGAGATTCGCCGCGGGTTTCTCGGCCTCTGGGCGTCGGTCCGGGTCTCCCGGGCCGGACACCAGGCCGGGGGCGCCGCTCACGTCGTGGTGGGGCAGGCCTCGGCACCCCCGATGGCGCCCGTCACCGTGGCGGGACCGGGCATGGCGGCCGCCTCCGCCGCAGCTCCAGCCGCGGCCGCTCCCGCGACCAACCTGGTCGAGGTGAAATCCCCGATGGTGGGGACGTTCTACAAGTCCCCGGAACCCGCCGCCGAAGCGTACGTGAAGGTGGGGTCACGGGTCACCACCGGGCAGGTGGTCTGCATCATCGAAGCGATGAAGATCATGAACGAGATCGAGTCCGAAGTGCAGGGTGTGGTGCGCGAAATCTGCGTCGAAAATGCCCAGCCCGTGGAATTCGGTCAGGTCCTCTTCCGGTTGGATCCCAATGGCTGAGACGCCCGCCCCAGGTACCGCCCCGGCTTTCAACTTCAAACAGGCCATCACGCAGATGGTCCAGCGGAACGGCTCGGACCTCCTGCTCAAGGTGGGGCGGCCGGCGACGGTGCGCGTCAACGGCGATCTGGTGGCGCTCGAGACCCAGCCCCTGAAGCCCGAAGAGCTGAAGTCGCTCGCCGAGCAGATCATGACCCCGCGGCAGGTGAAGGAATTCGCGGAGCACAAGGAAGCGGACTTCGCCATCGGCGTGCCGGGCGTGGGCCGGTTCCGGACCAACGTCTACCAGCAGCGCGGCACCGTGGCGTTCGCCTTCCGGGCCATCCCGTACGAAGTGAAGACGGTGAAGGACCTGGCGCTGCCCGGCGTCCTCGAGGAGATCGCCCTGAAGCCCCGCGGCCTCGTCCTGGTGACGGGGGTGACGGGATCCGGGAAGTCGACGGCGCTGGCCGCCCTCATCAACCACATCAACCTGAACCGCCGGGTCAACATCATCACGATCGAGGACCCGATCGAGTTCCTGCATCGCGACAACCTGGCGAACATCTCGCAGCGCGAGGTCGGCAACGACACGCTGTCGTTCGGATCGGCCCTGCGGCACGTGCTGCGGCAGGACCCCGACGTCATCCTGATCGGCGAAATCCGCGACATGGAGACGCTGGACACCGCGCTCAAGGCGGCCGACACCGGACATCTGGTGTTCTCTACGCTGCATACCACCGACGCGACGCAGTCCATCAACCGGGTGATTTCGTTCTTCCCGCCCCACCAGCACGATGAGGTGCGCCACCTGCTTTCCACGGCGCTCCAGGCGGTGGTCTCCCTGCGGCTCGTGCCGCGCAAGGACGGCAAGGGACGGGTACCCGCGGCGGAGGTGCTGATCAACACGGCGGCGGTCCAGGACAACATCCGCGATCTGACCAAGGCGCTCGCCATTCCCGACCTGATCGCCGAGGGCTCGGTGCAGTACGGGATGCAGTCCTTCGACCAATCGCTGTTCGGCTGGTACCAGCAGGGCGTCGTCAGCTACGAGAGCGCGCTCTTCTATGCCTCGAACCCCAGCGAGTTCGCGCTGAAGGTGTCGGGCGTGGACTCGCAGGCGAGCCGTGCCTTCGGCGGGTCCGCCGGGGGCGGCGCCGGCGCGATCGACTTGACTCCCTGATGTTCAAGAAAGTGCTCATCGCCAACCGCGGGGAAATCGCCCTGCGGGTCATCCGCGCGTGCAAAGAGCTCGGCATCGAGACGGTGGCCGTGTATTCGGAAGCGGACCGCGAGTCCCTGCACGTGCGGTTCGCGGACGACGACGTCTGTATCGGCCGGCCACCGGGTCGCGAGAGCTACCTCAACATCCCGCGCATCATCGCCGCCGCCGAGATCACCGGCGCGGACGCCATCCATCCGGGCTACGGCTTCCTCGCCGAAAACGCCGAGTTCGCGGACATCGTGAAGGCCTCGAACATCACCTTCATCGGCCCCACGCCCGACCAGATCCGCCAGATGGGCGACAAGGCGGTGGCGCGGAAGATCGCCCAGAAGGTGAAAATCCCGACCGTGCCGGGATCTCCCGGTCCGGTGGCGTCGGTGGCGGAAGCGCTCGAGTTCGCCAACACGATCGGCTTTCCCGTGATCATCAAGGCCGCCGCGGGTGGGGGCGGGAAGGGCATGCGGGTCGCGAACGACCCCGAGCAGTTCCAGCAGAGCTTCAACCTCGCGCGGCAGGAGGCACTCGCGGCCTTCGGGTCCGACCAGGTCTACATCGAGAAATACCTGGCGCGCCCCCGGCACGTCGAAATCCAGATCATGGGGGACACCCATGGCCGGGTGATGCACCTCTGCGAGCGCGACTGCTCCATTCAGCGGCGGCACCAGAAGCTCGTCGAGGAGGCGCCGTCCCCGGCGCTCACCCAGGAGCTGCGGCTCACGATGGGACAGGCCGCTGTCACGGCCGCCGAGGCCATCGGGTATGTGGGTGCGGGAACCGTCGAATTTCTGCTCGATGAGGACGGGTCGTTCTATTTCATGGAGATGAACACCCGGATTCAGGTCGAGCATCCGGTGACGGAGATGTGCACCAACTTCGATCTGGTGAAGGAGCAGATCCGCGTCGCCGCGGGCGAGCCGCTCAAGCTCAAGCTCGAGGGGAGCCGGCTGCGCGGGCACGCCATCGAGTGCCGGGTCAACGCCGAGGATCCCTTCCGGAACTTCCAGCCCTGTCCCGGGCACATCACCGCGTATCACCCGCCCGGGGGTCCCGGGGTTCGCGTGGACACGCACATCTACGACGGCTACACCGTGCCGCCGTACTACGACTCGCTCCTGGCCAAGGTGATCGTGCACGGCAACAACCGGGAGGAAGCCCTCGCCCGTATGCGCCAGGCGCTCGACTCGTTTATCATTGAGGGCGTGACCACCACCATTCCCTTCCTGGGCCGCATCATGCGACATCCGGATTTCATCGCCGGGAAGGTCGACACCAAATTCCTCGAGCGACAGCCGCAGCTCTTCAAAGAATGAAGATCGACGTGCACTTCACCCCGCTCGGCCTCTCCGGAGAAGTCCCGGGCCGGGCGGTGGTCGTTCTCGATGTCCTCCGGTCCACCACCACCATCGTGATGGCCCTCGCCAACGGTGCGAAGGCGGTGGTGCCCGCGGCGTCGTCGGAAGAAGCCGTCCGGATGACCTCCAATCTTCAGCGCGATGCCTACCTGCTCGCCGGGGAGCGGAAGTCGCTCAAGATCCCCGGGTTCGCCCTCGGCAATTCCCCGCGGGAGATGACCCCCGACGCGGTGGCCGGGAAAACGCTCTTCCTCGCGACCACCAACGGCACGCCCGCGCTCGTCGCCTGTGCCGACGGCGGCACGGTGCTGGTGGGGGGCGCCATCAACTTCACCGCCCTCGCCGACCGGGCCCGGGAGCTGTTCACGACCCAGGGTGACCTGGTGATCGTCTGTGCCGGGCGGGAAGGGCGGTTTGCCCTCGAGGACGCCTATACGGCGGGCCGGATCGTCAAGGCCGTGAAGAAGGGCATCCGGAAGCTCACCCTGAACGACGCTGCCACCGTGGCCCTCGGGCTCACCACGGACTACACCACCTGGACCGAGGCCTTCGAGGCGTCCGACGCGGCCCGTCAGCTGGAAGAAGCCGACCTCGGCGACGATATCGCCTTCTGCGCGAAGGCGGACCGCTGTGCCGTCGTTCCCACGTACGCGGACCGCCGTATCACGTGAACCCCAGAGCGCGCGAAGAGCTGGTGGGCATCGGGGCCCTGGTCGTCGGCCTCTTTCTCGGACTCACGCTCGCGCCCTGGCATGTCACCGGCAACATCGGCGCCGCCGTGGGCGGCGCTCTCTGGAAGGCCTTCGGGGTCGGGTCGGTCGTCATCCCGGTGCTCGGCATCGGCTGGGCGCTGGCGGCCTTCGGCCGGCTCGGGTCGGTCTCGAGTCCGCGCGCGGCCGTGCTGGGCGCTGGACTGATCCTGCTCCTCCCCTACGCCGTGGCCGTCATGTCAGGCGTCGCCGTCGGATACCTCCCCGACTACGGGCTGTGGTCCCCGTCCCAGCGGCTGGTAGGCCTCGTGCCCGCCTTCTTCGCCGACGTGATGGAGCGCACCACCGGCCCCGCCGGGGCGACCCTTATCGGTCTCTTCGCGCTGTCGGCCCTGGGGGTGTTCACGGTCGGGTGGCACCCGCTCGCGGTCCTGCGGGCCGGCCGGGATGAGGAGACCGCCAAGGGCAAGAAGCGAGATCCGGGAAAGCGGGATTCGGGATTGGGGATGGGGGATTCGCAACGAACCCCGAAGGCAAGAGTCGGCGTCCCCGTCGGGGAGGGGGAGGTCGACGAGCGCTCCCAATCTCCAATCCCGAATCCCCCATCCCCGAAGCTTCGGAAACCCAAGCCCGCTCCGAAGCCCGCCCCGAAGCCGGTGCTTCCTCCGCCCCCGGAAGGCTCGCTCATCCCGCCCATCGAGCTCCTGAACGAACCGGCCGCCGAGACGGCGGACGTGGGAATCGCGCAGATCGACGAAATGGGCCAGCGTCTGATTCAGACGCTCGAGACCTTCCGGGTGGGCGGCCGCATCGCGGACCGCACGGTCGGTCCCGTGGTCACGCGATTCGAGATCGAGCCCGGCGCCGGGGTCAAGGTGGGGCGGATCTCGGGACTCGCCGATGATCTCGCGCTCGCGATGAAGGCGCAGTCCCTGCGCATCCTCGCGCCCATTCCGGGCAAGGCGGCGGTCGGCATCGAAGTGCCGAACCCGCATCCGCGGATGGTGGTCCTGCGTGAGCTGATCGCGACGGAGGAGTTCCGGGCCGAG
>DATEGY010000288.1:0-7972 GCA_035279865.1 Gemmatimonadales bacterium
TGAAAGCGTGGAGCTCCTGCGACGCATCGCGGTGTCGCACGCCCGCGCCGGCGCGGACATCGTGGCTCCGTCGGCCATGCTCGATGGCATGGTGGCGGGTATTCGTGCCGCGCTGGACCAGAACGGATTCCCGCACCTGCCGGTGCTTTCCTACTCGGCGAAGTTCGCCTCGGCGTTCTACGGCCCCTTCCGCGAGGCGGGCGGGGGAGCGCCCAAGGAAGGGGATCGCCAGTCCCATCAGCTCGACATCGCGAACGGCCGCGAGGCCCTGCGCGAGTCCGCGGTCGACGTCGACGAGGGGGCGGATCTCCTCATGGTGAAACCCGCGCTGGCCTACCTCGACGTCGTGCGCGAGACGCGCGCGCGGTTCCCCGATCACCCGCTCGTGGCGTACAACGTCAGCGGGGAGTACGCGATGGTGAAGGCCGCGGCGGAACGCGGGTGGCTGGACGAGCGGCGCGCGGTGCTCGAACACCTGACCGCCATGCGGCGGGCCGGTGCCGACCTGATCATCACGTACCACGCGCGGGACGCCGCGCGCTGGCTGAAGGAGCAGCGCCATGAGTGAACCGACCCACCGGACCTTCAACCATTTCTCGTTGCTCACGTTCGGGGAGCGATACTGGGGGCAGGACCAGAAGACGCGCCGTCAGGCGGTGTGTTCCGCCCTGGAGACCCTGAAGGGCGGAGTCGATGCCCTGCATCTCTATCAGACGTTCGGCACCGAAGCCGGCTCCGACCTGCTGGTGTGGTCCGCCGTCGACCGTGGTGACCCGGATGTCCCCGCGAAAGTGTTCAGTCACCTGGCCCGGGCGCTGGCGCCGATCCGCGAGCTGGCCACCCTGACCACGGCGCTGTGGGGGTTCACCCAACCCTCGCAATACACGAAGACCCGGAGCCGTCAGGAGATCGATCCGTTCACGCCGGAGCGGTCGCCGTACCTCGTGATGTATCCCTTCACGAAAACCGCCGCCTGGTATCAGAAGAGCCGCGAAGAACGACGCGACATCATGGTCGAGCACATCAAGCTCGGGAAGCAATTCGAGGACATCACCCAGCTGCTGCTCTACTCCACCGGGCTCCAGGATCAGGAGTTCGTCGTCGTGTACGAGACGCTCGATCTCACACGGTTTTCGAACCTGGTGACCGAGCTGCGCAGCACCGAGGGACGGCCGTTCACGGAGCGCGACACACCGGTCCATACCGCACTCCATCAGGCCGACTGGAGCACGGCGTCGCAATGGCTGTAACGATCCCGGCGTCGTCCGGCCTCCTCGCGGCGGCCCGTCGTGAGCCCAGCCGCCCGACGCCCGTCTGGTTCATGCGCCAGGCCGGACGCTATCTGCCCGAGTACCGCGCCATCCGGAAGCAGCACACCCTCCTCGAGATCTGCGCCGATCCCCAGCTCGCCGCCGAGGTCACGCTGCAGCCGGTGCGGCGGCTGGGGGTGGATGCCGCGATCGTCTTCGCCGACATCCTCCTGCCGCTCGTGCCGATGGGACTCGACCTGGCATTCGTCGAGGGGGAGGGGCCGGTCGTGCGGAACCGCATCCGCGGTCCCGCCGACGTCGAACGACTGGCCGTCATCGACGTCGCCAACGCGCTCGCTCCGGTGGCGGAGGCGGTCCGACTGACGCGCCTGGCGCTGCCGGCGACGGTGCCCGTGATCGGCTTCGCCGGCGCGCCGTTCACCGTGGCCGCGTATGCGATCGAAGGGGGCTCGTCCCGGCACTTCGCGGACACGAAACGGTTCATGTACGAGTACCCGGAGGACTGGGCGGCGCTCTTGACCAAGCTGGTCCGGGTGCTGGGCGAGTATCTCACGGCCCAGGTGGCGGCAGGGGCGGAGATCCTCCAGGTGTTCGACAGCTGGGCGGGGGTGTTGAGCCCCGCCGACTACCGCCGGTACGTGCTCCCGCACTCGCGCGCGCTCTTCACCCAGCTCGGCCTCCTCGGCGTCCCGGTCATTCATTTCGGGGTGAACACCGGTGAGCTCTTGCCGCTCCTGGTGGCGGCCGGTGGGGACGTGGTCGGCCTGGATTGGCGGGTCGAGCTGGACCAGGGCTGGTCCCGGATCGGGTTCGATCGGGGGGTGCAGGGGAATCTCGACCCGGTCGCACTGTTCGCGCCGCCGGCGGAGCTCGAAACGCGGGTACGAGACGTCATCGCGCGCGCCCAGGGCCGGCCCGGGCACATCTTCAATCTCGGCCACGGTCTCCTGCCGGACACACCCGTGGACGCCGTGCGTCGGGTGGTGGACCTGGTCCACAGTCTCACGGCATGAGCGGGTCAGTTGGCGTGTTGGTGATGGCGTATGGCGGTCCCGACGCGCTGACGGACGTCGAGCCCTACCTGCTGGATGTCCGTGGCCACCGGCCGACTCCGAGCCACGTCGTGGACGAGGTGCGGTCGCGGTACGCCGCGATCGGCGGGCGGTCTCCGATCCTGGAACGCACGCGGGCTCAGGCCCGTGGTCTTGAAGCGGCGCTCGCGGCACGGGGCGCTCCGGTACCGGTGGCGGTCGGCATGCGCCACTGGCGGCCCCGCATCGCGGCAGGGCTGGACGAGCTGCGGAACCGCGGCGTCGGCCGGGTCATCGGGCTCGTGATGGCACCGCACTATTCGCGGATGTCCGTCGAGCTCTACTTCCAGAAGGTCGCCGAGGATCGCCGGTCGCTGGCATTCATCGGAATCCGCGACTGGCACCTGTTGCCCGGCTACCTCGCGGCGGTGGCCGACCGGGTACGGGACGCGCTCACGCGATTTCCCGCGGAGGTGCGCTCGCGTGTGCCGGTGATTTTTTCGGCGCACAGCCTCCCGCAGCGGCTGGTGGAGCTGGGGGATCCCTACCCCGGGCAGCTGCTCGAATCCATGCGCGCCGTGGTGGAGCGACTGGGAGATGGCCTCCCGCACCATTTCGCCTTCCAGTCGGCGGCCCTGACCCCGGACCCGTGGATGGGCCCGGATGTCGGCACGGTGCTGACCCAGCTCGCGGCGTCAGGGGAGCGGAACGTCGTCGTCGCACCCATCGGATTCACCTGTGAGCACGTGGAGGTGCTGTACGACCTCGACGTCGAGCTGAGACGGCAGGCTGGGGCGCTCGGCGTTCATCTTGAGCGCGCCGGGATGGTGAACGACGACGCCCTCATGATGGCGGGTCTCGCGGACCTGGTGCTCGATGCGGCGCGCCGCGAGGGCTGGTCATGAGCCGGGTGGTCATCGTCGGCGCCGGGATCGCCGGGTTGGCTGCCGCTCAGCGACTGACGGCCGCCGGCGTCCCCTGCACGGTCCTCGAACAGGACCACCGTCCCGGGGGCAAGATCGTCAGCGAATCAGTGGACGGGTTTCTCGTGGAGGGTGGATCCGACTGTTTTCTGTCGTCCAAGCCGGGAGGAATGGCGCTGTCACGGGCACTCGGCATCGACGGGCTCCTCCAGGGAACCGATTCCGCGCATCGCGGCACCTTCGTGAAACGGGGAGGGCGGCTCTACCCACTGCCCGAGGGCATCACGGGGCTCGTGCCCTCCCGGCTCGGTCCGCTCCTCACGACACGGCTGTTGAGTCCTGCCGGCCGCATCCGCGCGGGTCTCGAAGCGATCGTCCCGCGGGGACCTGATCGAGACGAAAGCATCGCTCAGTTCGCGTCGCGCCGGTTCGGGGCCGAAGCGTACCGCTGGGTGGTCGAGCCGCTGCTTTCGGGTGTCTACGCCGGCGACGGCGCGCAGCTCTCGCTCTCCGCCACCTTCCCCCAGCTCCTGCGTGCCGAGCGCGAAGGAGGCGGGATGCTGCGGTCGGCCTGGAGGAGCAGGAGTACGCCGTCTGAGACGCGCGGATTCCTCTCTTTTCCGGACGGCATGGAGCAGCTCGCGCGCTCCACGGTGGCGCGCCTGCCGGCCCCGACGCTGCGGCTCGGGGCAGGTGTCGTGAGCGTCTCCCGAATCGGGGATGGATTCCGGATTCGCTGCGCGGACGGCGCCGTGCTCGATGCCGAGCAGGTCCTTCTCGCCACCCCCGCGTTCGTCAGCGCCCGGCTGGTGGAGGATGTGAGTCCATCGCTTTCCATTGAACTGTCGCGCATTCCATTTGTTTCCACCGCGACCGTCACGCTGGCCTACCGGGACGTGCCGGCGTTCCGTGGAACGGGGTACGTCTGTCCCCGAGCCGAAGGTGGCGCCGCCGTCGCGGTCACCTGGGCGTCCAGCAAGTTCCGGGGGCGAGCTCCCGCCGGTGCGGCGCTGGCGCGGGTGTTCTTCGGCCGGGCGGGGGACGAAGGCTGGGTGCACGAACCCGACGACGTACTGGTCGCCGAGGCGCGCCGTGAGCTGGCGCAGGTGTGCGGTGTCGAGCGCGAGCCCGTCCTGTTCCGGGTCTTCCGGTGGCCGAGCGGACTGCCCCAGTACGTCATCGGGCACCTCGACCGGGTCGAGCGGATCGCGGCCTACGTGCGCGCCATTCCCGGACTCCACCTGGCGGGAGCTTCGTACCGGGGTGTGGGCATCCCCGACTGCATCGAGTCGGGATGGAGTGCGGCCGATGCCGTACAACGCGCCCTGCGCGTTCCCGCATGACCCATTCGCGCTCAGCCGCCCTCTTCGAGGAGGCCCTCGCGCTCTTTCCCGGGGGCGTCAACTCGCCCGTCCGGGCCTTTCGGGCCGTCGGTGGCCACCCGCTGTTCCTCTCGCGGGGTGCCGGGGCCAGGGTGGAAGACGTCGACGGCGGCCGGTACATCGACTATGTGCTGTCGTGGGGTCCCTTGATTCTGGGGCACGCGCATCCGTCCGTGGTGCGGGCCGTGCAGGCCGCGGCCGCGGAGGGAACCAGCTTCGGGGCGCCCACGCCGCGGGAAGTCGAGCTGGCCAGGCTGATCCGGCAGTGCCTGCCGGCCGTGGAGCAGATGCGCTTCGTCAATTCCGGGACGGAAGCGGTGATGAGCGCGCTTCGCGTGGCGCGCGCGTACACATCGCGGTCCCGGATCCTGAAGTTCGAAGGCTGCTATCACGGCCACGCGGACGGCTTGCTGGTCCGCGCGGGGTCCGGCGTGGCGACCCTCGGACTGCCCGACTCTCCCGGAGTGCCCAGCACGACCGCGGCGGACACCCTGGTGGCGCCGTACAACGACCTCGCCGCCGTCGAGCGCTTGTTCGATGAGTATCCGCACAGCATCGCGGCCGTCATCGTGGAGCCGGTGGCCGGCAACATGGGCGTCGTCCCTCCGCAGCCCGGGTTCCTGGAGGGTCTGCGGGCGATCACCCGCGCCGACGGTGCACTCCTCATCTTCGACGAAGTGATGACCGGCTTCCGGGCGCACCCCAAGGGCGTGCAGGGGATGACGGGCGTCACGCCCGACCTCACGACGCTCGGCAAGATCATCGGCGGTGGCCTGCCGGTGGGCGCCTACGGCGGCCGGCGCGATCTCATGGCACTGGTGGCCCCGTCCGGTCCCGTGTATCAGGCGGGCACCCTGTCGGGGAACCCGCTCGCCATGGCCGCCGGCATTGCCACGCTCTCGGAGCTGCTGCGCCCCGGGGTGTGGGACGCCGTCGCGGCCGCCACCACGACGCTCTCCCGGTGTCTCGCCGACGCGGCACGGGAGACCATGGTCCCCTGCGTGATCAATCAGGTGGGCGCCATGTTGACGGTGTTCTTCACGGACCACCCGGTGCGCAACTGGGAGGACGTCCGCGGCTCGGACGTCCTCCGCTTCGGCAGGTTTTTCCGCGGCCTCCTGGCCGGCGGGGTGTACTGGGTGCCCTCACCGTTCGAAGCCGCCTTTCTGTCCGTGGCGCATGGGCCCGATGAGATCGAGGGAACGCTGGAGGCGGCGCGCCGGGCATTCGCCGCCATCTGACGCCGGCCTGACGGCCGCCGGGACGGGGTGCGTATCCGACATTAGATTCGCGGCATGCGCGTGCTCATCGTCGAAGACGATCCCGAGCTTGCCGGACTGCTTCGCGAGGGTCTGCGCGAGCAGCGGATCGATCCCGTGCTGGCGTCGACCTTCGCGGACGGCCTGGAACGGGGCAGGGCCACTGATTTCGATGTCGTGATCCTGGATGTGCGGCTCCCGGGAGGTACGGGGTTCGATCTGTGCCGGCGGCTCCGGGAAGAGGGGGTCGCGGCTCCCGTCCTCATGCTGACCGCGTTGGACGCCGTCGCCGACCGGGTTCGTGGACTGGAATCGGGCGCCGACGACTACCTCACCAAGCCCTTCGACTTCCGTGAGCTGGTCGCCCGGCTCAAGGCCCTGGCGCGCCGCCGCCCCTCGGTGGCCCCGGCGGTGCATACGATCGCGGACCTCACCGTCGATCTCTCCGCGCGCACCGTCGCGCGCGCGGGGAAACCGATCACGCTCACGGTGAAGGAATTCGCGCTGCTGGAGCTGTTCGTGCTGCATGCGGGCGCCGTCGTCGACCGCTCGGCGATCACCGCGCACGTCTGGGATGACAATCACGATCCCTTCGCCAACGTGCTCGACGTGCTGATCCGGCGGCTCCGGGCCAAGATCGACGATCCCTTCACGCCCAAGCTGATCTCCACCGTGCGCGGCGCCGGATACCGGCTGGGATGAAGCCGCTCACCCGGCTCAGGCTTCGGCTCACGCTGTGGTACGCCGGCGTCCTCACGCTCATTCTCCTCGTCCTCGGCTTCGGGCTGTTCCACGCCGTCCGGCGGCAGATCGCCCGGCAGCTCGACCTGTCGCTGGTCGCCGCGGCCCACTCGCTCGAACAGGCGGCACGGGTCCGCGAAGTGGAGCGGGCGCAGACGCGCGGTCCCGTGGCCGATGCGGTGGAGGAGCTTCACATCCCGGACCGCACGCTCTATTTCTTCGATTCCCTCGGCCGCGCGATCATCCCGCCCGCGGTGCCCGTGGAGCTGACCGCCGCGGCGGTGCGGGCGGCGCGGGAGGGAACGGTCAATTTCACGATCGACGGCCCCGGCGATCACGACACCAGGATCTACGCCGAGCGCTTCAACGGCGGGTCGGGGACCCGGTACGTCGCGCTGGTGACCGCGGACCGGGTGGAGCTCGAGGACCAGTACGCGTCGCTCATCGAAACCCTGGCCGCCGGAGCCCTCGGTGCCCTGGTGCTGGTGGCTGCCGGCGGGTGGTTCCTGGTGCGGCAGTCGACGGCGCCGATCGAGCGTTCCATGGAACGCATGCGCCGGTTCATGGCGGATGCGGCGCATGAGCTCCGCACCCCGGTGACCATTCTCCGTACCCGTGCCGACCTGGCACTCGACCAGCCGCGCGAACCCGACCGGGACACCGCCCTCCTGCAGGCCGTGGCGCGGGAGGCGGGACGCATCGGCGCGATCGTGGGCGATCTGCTCACGCTGGCGCGTGCGGATGCGGGTGAACGCCCCCTGGCGCAGGAGCGCGTGTTCCTCGACGACCTGGCCGCGGACACGGTGAATGACCTGCGGCCGCTGGCCGACCGGCGGAGCGTGACGGTGGCGGTGGGAGCGTTCGAGGAGTGCGCGGTGCGGGGAGATCCGGTCCCGCTCCGCCAGCTGCTCCGGATCCTCCTCGACAACGCGATCAAGTTCACGCCTGCGGGCGGACGGGTGCGCATCGACGCCGGGGTCGAGAACGGAACGCCGACGGTCCGCGTGGTCGACACGGGCATCGGCATTCCGGCCGACCAGCTTCCGCACGTGTTCGAGCGGTTCTACCGGGGCGAGCATCCTTCACGGGCCGGGACGAACGGAGAAGGGGCCGGTCTGGGCCTTGCCATCGCGCGCTGGATCGCGGACGCGCATGAGGCGAAGATCGACATCTCCTCCAGCAGCGGCGGCACGGAAGTCGTGGTGCGTTTTCCCGCCGAGGTGTCAGCCTCCCGTAAGGCGTAGCCGATAGCTTGCGGGCCCTATGCGCCCGGTCGTGGCTTTGATCACCCTCATTCCCCTGTCGGTTCGCGCGCAGAGTCCGCGAGGGATCTCGCGCGCCGACGCGATTGCCGCCGCGGTGGCG
>DATEGY010000289.1:0-4902 GCA_035279865.1 Gemmatimonadales bacterium
AGGAGATGCCGAATTTCTTCGCGGCCATGCAGGCCGTGAACCAGCCCCTGGAACCCATCTTCTGCGGCGGCGCGTCGCGCGCGCTCCAGGAGCGGGAGCAGTGGTCGTCCGCGTGCAACTTCTTCACGGTCCGCCCGGGCATGGCGGTGACGTATGCGCGGAATGAGGCGACCCTGCGCGAGTTCGAGCACGCGGGCTTCCGGGTGATCAGCGCGGTGAACCTGCTCACCGGCGACGAGTATTTGGAAGACGGCGAGCGCGGGATCATCACCATCGAAGGGTCGGAGCTGGTGCGCGGCGGCGGTGGTCCCCGCTGCATGACCCTGCCGCTCCGGCGCGACGACCTCTGAGCGGCGTCACCCCGGTCCCGGCGAGCAGTCTGTCGGGGCGGGCGGTGGCCTATCTCGAAGCGGGTCCGGCGGACGCCGTCGTCCTGGCCCGCGACATCCTCGGTGTCGTCCGCCCCCGGCGGGAAATCGCCGACCGCCTGCTCGCCACGCTCCTCGGCAGCGACCCCAGAGTGTCACGGCTTCCCGATGGACGGTGGACGCTCGCGCCGGCGCGTGCGGATCCCCTGATCGAGGAATGCACCTTCGCCGTGGTGGATGTCGAGACCACGGGGATGAGTCCCGCCAGGGGCGGCCGGGTGATCGATGTCGCCGTGGCGCGACTGACGCCCGCCGGCATCACCCTCGCGCTCGACACGCTGGTGCGGGGCGAAGGTCCCATTCCCCCGGGCATCTCCGGACTGACGGGCATCACGGGGGAGATGCTGAGGACGGCGCCCGCCTTTGGGGCGGTGGCCGACGGGCTCGTGGCGGCGATCTCGGACGCGGTGTTTGTCGCGCACAACGCGCGTTATGATTGGGGATTCCTGTCCGCCGAGCTCGACCGGGCGCGCGCGGTCAGGTTGACCGGGCCCCGGCTCTGCACCATCCGGCTCACGCGGAAGCTGGTACCCGAGCTCGACCATCGAAACCTGGATGCCGTCATGTACCACTTCGGGATCACCACGCCGGTCCGGCACCGGGCCGGTCCCGACGCGGTCGCGACGGCTAAAGTGCTGGAGCGGCTGCTGGTGCTCGCGCGAGAGCACGGAGCCCGCACACTCGGGGATTTGGGGGCGTTGTGACGCTGCACACGACTTTTTCCATCGGACGCCTGCGGGCGCACGCGCTCGAGTCGGGCTACGTGCGACTCGACGGCGGTTCGATGTTCGGCGTGGTCCCGAAAACACTCTGGGAAAAGCGCATTATCGCGGATCAGCGGAACCGCATCCGTCTGGCCATGCGTTGCCTGCTCCTCGAGCACCCCGACGGGCTGGTCTTGATCGACACGGGGCTCGGGAACAAGGAAGATCAGAAGTTCATGGACATTTTCGGCGTCGACAACGCCGGGACGGAGCGCCGGACGCGGTTGGAGGACGCCATCAAGGCGGCGGGACATGCGGTCGCGGATGTGCGCTGGGTGATCAATACCCACCTGCATTTCGACCATGCCGGCGGCAACACGTGGAAGGACCACATGGGGGAGATCAACAAGACCTTCCCCCGGGCCACCCACGTCGTGCAGCGCCGGGAATACGAATTCGCCACCCATACGAACGAGCGGACCCGGGGCTCGTATTTTCCGCTCAACTGGGACGGGATCGATTTCACGCTGCTGGATGGAGAGCAGGAGATCCTGCCGGGGATCAAGGGCATGCCCACTCCGGGCCACACGCCCGGGCATCAGTCGATTCTGATTCAGAGCGGCGGGGACAAGCTCATGTTCATCGCGGACCTGGTCCCCACGGCGTCCCACCTCCCGATCGCCTGGATCATGGGGTACGACGTGGAGCCGCTGGTTACGCTGGAGACCCGCCGGCACCTCTATCCCCGCGCGGAAGCCGAGGGGTGGCGGCTGTTCTTCGAGCATGACGCCACGACGATCGAGTGCCGCCTGGCGAAGGAAGGGAAGGGGTTCGCACTTGTGGCCCCTGTGACGCTCGGCTAGCTTTTACGGCACAATGAGTTAAGTGGGCGCCCTTCAGCGCCCCACCCGCAGCCGGCGATGTGCGTGCCGAGCGCCAGGGTTGTTGGAGCCATCCGGATCAGTCATCGGCAGCCTGCTGACGACTGCCCGCGTGATGGTTTTCCAGCGGGCCCTGTACCAGACGGGGCCCGTTCTCTTTTTACGCGGAGTTGTCACACTGGCTTACGAACCCGGAAGCAGCAGTAGCAACAGCAACACCAGCAGCACCGGGAGCCCCAGCAGCACCAGCCCGAGTCGCACGCCGCGGACGCGGGTGAACCGGCAGATCCGGATCAGTCCGGTCCGGGTGATCGCGGACAATGGAGATCAGTTGGGCGTCCTGTCGATCGACGAGGCGCTCAACGCCGCCGCGGAACGGGGCCTCGACCTGGTCGAGGTGGCCCCGATGGCCCGGCCCCCCGTGGTCAAGATCATGGACTACGGCAAGTTCAAGTTCGAGCAGGCCAAGGCCGCGCGGGCGGCCAAGAAGAAGCAGCACGTGATTCACCTGAAGGAAGTGAAGTTCAGGCCCGGCATCGACGACCACGACTTTCAGTTCAAGACCCGGCACGCCCGGGAGTTCCTGCAGGAAGGGAACAAGGTCAAGGTCACGATGATGTACCGCGGCCGGCAGATGGCCCACATCGATCTGGGGCGGCAGGTGCTGGATCGCGTGGCCGTGGAGCTGAAGGACATCAGCAAGATCGAGCAGGAACCGAAGCTCGAAGGCCGCAACATGTCGATGGTGTTAGGACCGAAATAACTGAGGATTCGATGCCCAAGATGAAATCGAAGCGCGCGCTCAGAAAGCGCGTGAAGATCACCGGCTCAGGGAAGATCCGGCGTCACCGGGCCTTCAAGAGCCACATCCTGACCAAGAAACATCCCAAGCGGAAGCGCCGCCTCCGGCAGGGCGCGATGGTTTCGCACGCGGATCAGAAGCGCCTGATGCGTCTGCTGCAGGCGTAGGGAGACACCATGCCTCGCGTCAAGAGCAACGTCGCGCGCCTCGCGCGCAAGAACAAGATCATGAAGCTCGCCAAGGGCTACTGGGGCGGGCGTTCCAAGTTGTGGAAAGCCGCCAAGGAGTCGGTCGAGCGCGCGGAGAAGTACGCGTACCGGGACCGGCGCCGGAAGAAGGGCGATTTCCGCCGGCTCTGGATCACGCGCATCAACGCGGCGGCCCGGCTGCACGAGCTCTCCTACAACCGCCTGATGAACGGGCTGCGGAAGGCGGGCGTGGAGATCAATCGCAAGGTGCTCGCCGACATCGCGGTGCGGGACCCGGCGGCATTTGAACAGCTGGCGGAGGTCGCGAAGAAGGCCCTCTGACATGCGCGACCTCCTCGCCAGCCTCGCCCGGCTGCGGGAGCGTCTAGCCGAAATCCGCGAGGTCGATGCGTCCCGGCTCCAGGAGCTGAAAACCGAGCTCCTGGGCCGTAAAGCCGGGGCGCTCACCGAAATCCTCAAACAGCTCCCCACGCTCGATCCCGACAGCCGCAAGGCGGTCGGGGGGCAGGCGAACGCCCTCAAGGCAGAGCTCGAGGACGCCATCGCGACGCGCGAACGCGCGCTCGCAGCGGCCGCGCGGCAGCCCACGGGGGTCGATCTCACCATGCCGGGCCGGCCCGCCTGGCGCGGCGGGCTCCATCTCACCACCCAGGTCGTGAACGAGATCTGCGGCATCTTCGCGGAGATGGGATTCACCCGCGCGGTGGGACCCGAGGCCGAGACCGAGCGGAACAACTTCTTCGCGTTGAATTTCCCGCCCGACCACCCCGCGCTCGATTCCCAGGATTCCTTCTATCTGGGGAAGGACACGCTGCTCCGGACCCACACGTCACCGGTGCAGGTGCGGACCCTGGAGGCGTATCCGCCCCCGATCCGCGTCGTCATTCCGGGCCGGGTCTATCGCCGCGACCCCTTCGACGCGTCGCACTCGCCCGTCTTCGAGCAGATCGAGGGGCTGGTGGTGGACGAGGGTGTCACCTTCGTGGACCTGAAGGCCGCGCTCACGGCGTTCGCGCGCCGGTTCTTCTCGCCGTCGACCAAGGTGCGGTTCCGGCCGTCGTTCTTCCCGTTCACCGAGCCGTCGGCCGAGATGGACGTCCAGCACCCGCTCTGCGGCGGGAAGGGCTGCGCCACCTGCAAAGGCACGGGCTGGATGGAAATCCTCGGCTCCGGGATGGTGCATCCCGCGGTCCTCGAGAAGTGCGGCGTGGATCCCGAGCGGTACACCGGATACGCCTTCGGCATGGGACCCGAGCGCATCGCCATGAGCCGCCACGGCATCCCGGACATTCGCCTGCTCTTCGGGGACGACATCCGCTTCCTGTCCCAGTTCTCGGACGGCGGGAAGCGATGAACGTCTCCCGCCGCTGGCTCGAGGCCCTGCTCGATCAATCCCTGGACGCCAGGGAAACGGCCGACCGGTTGTCGAACCTCTGCGCGCCCGTGGACGGCATCGTCCCTCTGCATCACGATCTCGGGGACGTGCTCATCGCGCACGTGCTCGAGGTCCAGAAGCACCCCAACGCCGACCGCCTGAGTCTCTGCAAAGTCGACGCCGGGGGCGCCGAAGGTCCCGTGGAAGTCGTGTGCGGCGCTCCGAATGTGACGGCGGGGAAGACCTACCCGTACGCGCCGGTCGGCGCGACCCTCCCCGGCGGGCTCACGCTCGAACGCCGCAAGATCCGCGGGGTCACCTCCAACGGGATGCTCTGCTCGGCCAAAGAGCTCGGCCTGGGCCAGGACCATGACGGCATCCTCGAGCTGGCCACGACGGCGAAGCCGGGGACCCGCTTCCTGGACGCGCTGCCCATCGCGGACGAGCAGATCATCATCGACGTGGGGGCAAATCGTCCCGACCTGCTCTGCCACAAGGGGGTG
>DATEGY010000290.1:0-4555 GCA_035279865.1 Gemmatimonadales bacterium
GGACCGTTGCAATGCTGCCGCACGCGGAGTCGCAAGACTGTCGGGGCGCATCAGATTGTGGTCGGCACACGCATACGTCGTTGACCGGTCCGACCGAACGAACTCAAACGCCAACCAGTCGCGCCGGGGGTCAAACCCCGACGGCAACGATAGGGTGAACCGCAACGCCCCACCTAATTCGCGCCGCTCATTGAGGGCGAACGACCCGAGAGACACCGGTGAGCTCCTGCCGAGTATGGCCCACCCCTGGGCCCCTGGGCCGGCAAGCAGAGCGCGGAGCTGAATCTGTGAATCCGCCAGGACCGAGACGATCGACCCTGCCGTCACCGTGACGAGCATGTCGTCGCGCTGAATCGTAAACGTACCGGCGAAATGGCCGTGGACCACGTAGTGGCTGGCCTCGGATGAAACCTGGAACGGGAGCGCCTGCGGTGGGGACGGCTCAGGCACGGGCCCCGGTCGAGACGAGCACGCAACGATCGCGAGCGGGAGACCTGCAAGCCACCGGGGCCCGGAACGGGTCAGGATTTCCATAGCGGGAAAATACCGCCCAATCCGCACGCTGCCAGTCGAAAAAAAACCAGCTCACTTCGCTGGCTCTCTGACACCCCGCGGCTGCCCCCCGGGAAGATCTATGCTGCGGTCGTGAGAATCCTGGGAGGAGTGCCTTCTGGGCCCACGGCAACGGTATGCTCAAAATGGGCCGACAACGAGCCATCTTCGGTGACCACGGTCCACTTGTCCGGCAGAGTCCGAATGTCCGCCGCCCCCACGTTCACCATGGGCTCGATGGCGATGGTCATACCCGGCACGAGCCTCGGCCCCCGCTTGGGCTTCCCGTAGTTCGGGACCTGGGGCTCCTCGTGAAACGCCGACCCAATCCCATGCCCCACCAGCTCCCGCACCACCGAATACCCCGCCCCCTCGGCCACGTGCTGCACCGCGGCGCCGATGTCCCCGGTATGGTTCCCCGCCCGCGCCTCGGCGATCCCTGCCGCCAGCGCCTGCTGCGTGACATCGAGAAGCCGCCGGGCCGGCCCGGAAATCTCCCCGACCGCGAACGTCGCCGCCGAGTCGGCATGCAGGCCGTCCAGCCAGGCACCGACATCCACGCTGACCAGGTCTCCCTCCTTCAACACCCGCTTGGACGATGGGATTCCGTGAACCACTTCCTGATTGATCGAGGTGCAGAGCGTGGCGGGGTAGTCGTACAAACCCTTGAAGGACGGCTTGGACCCGGGATGACTGCGGATGAACTCTTCGGCGAGCTCGTCGAGCTGCTGGGTCGAGACCCCGGGCCGCACGTTCGCCGCCACCAGCGCGAGGGTCTTCGCCACGATCTTCCCCGCCTCGGCCATCGTCTCGATTTCGCGGTTCGACTTGATGGTGATCATCGTCCGATGATTCGCTTGACCTCTTCGGCAATCTGCTCGACCGTGCCGGTACCGGGCACGCGGTGGACGATCCCCCGCTGGGCGAAATGCGCCACCAACGGCGCGGTCTCGACCTGATAGACGCCGAGGCGGGTCTTGATGGCCTCGGGCGTGTCGTCGGCCCGCCCCTCCTGCTTGGCCCGCGACAGCATCCGGCTCACCAGCTCCTCCTCCGGAACGTCCAGGAGCAGGACGTGGTTCAGCCGGTGCTGCGTCGCCGCCAGGGTCCGGTCCACCAGCTCGGCCTGCGCCGCGGTCCGGGGGAAGCCGTCGAGCACGGCGCCTTCCTTGGCGTCGGGCTTGTCCAGCTGTTCCTTGATCAGGCCCATGATGACGGAGTCGGGCACGAGCTTCCCGGCATCGTAGAACTTCTTGGCTTCGACGCCGAGGGGCGTCTGGTCCTTGATGGCGGCCCGGATCAGGTCCCCGGTGGTGATCTTCGGCAGCCCCAGGCGCTCACTCAGGATCTTGCCCTGGGTGCCTTTTCCTGATCCCGGTGCGCCGAGGAGGAGGATGAACACGGGTTGCGGGCCTGGGTTGGAGGGGTGCTAGCGGGTCCGTCCGCGGAACTTGACGCGGCCTTCCTTCATGAACCCGTCGTAGTGCCGGAGCAGCATGTGCTGCTGGACCTGCTGAATGGTGTCGAGCGCCACGCCCACCACGATGATGAGGGCCGTGCCGCCGAAGCCGAAGGGCAGGTTGAGGCCGTTGGCCGCGATGATCGGGATGATGGCGGCCAGCGCCAGGAAGAATCCCCCGGGCAACGTGATCCGGGAGAGCACTTCGTCGATGTAGTCCGCCGTGGCCGCACCCGGCTTCACACCGGGGATGAAGCCACCCTGTTTCTTCAAGTTCTCCGCCAGATCCACCGGGTTGAAGACGATGGACGTGTAGAAGTACGTGAAGAAGAGAATGAGCACCAGGAGAGACACGATGTACATCGCCGAGCCGGCGCTGAAATAGTCGTTGACCTGGCGCAGGAACGAGCCGCCCACGAAGGTGGCGAGCGTGCTCGGAATGATGATCAGGGATTGCGCGAAGATGATCGGCATCACGTTCGCCGTGAGCAGGCGCAGCGGGATGAAGGTCTTCTGGCCCTCCCGGATGCGCCCTCGTCCCATCACCTTGCGCGGGATCTGGATCGGGATCTTCCGGGAGGCGACCGTGATCGCGACGGTGGCCGCGGTGACGAGCACCATCATGGCGCCGACGAACACCAGGAGCTTGACGCTCGCGGTGCCGGCCCGGATGGACTCGACCGTGTTCAGGAACTCGGGCCAGATGCGCTCGATGATCGAGAAGAAGATCAACAGCGACGCGCCGTTGCCGATGCCGCGCTCGGTGATCTGCTCACCCAGCCACATGACGAACACGCCACCGGTGGTGAGCGTGAGCACCGTGGTCAGGCGGAAGCCCAGCCCCGGCGTGAGCACCGCGCCGGGCACCTGCGTCTCCACGAAGAGCGCGTAGCCGTACGCCTGGAGGAAGCAGAGGACGACGGTGAGGTACCGGGTCCACTGCGTGATCTTTTTCCGGCCCTCTTCGTCCCGCTGCATCTTCTCGAGGATGGGGAACACCGGTCCCGCCATCTGGAAGACGATGCTGGCCGAGATGTACGGCATGATGCCGAGGGCGAAGACGGTGGCCCGTCCCAGCCCGCCGCCCGCGAACAGATCGTAGAGCCCGAAGAGGTTGCCCTTCCCCGCCTGCTGGAGCGCGTCGGAGAGGGCCTGCACGTTCACGCCGGGCGTCGCGATGTGCGCGCCCACCCGGTAGATCACCAGGCAGAGCAGCGTGAACAGGATCTTGTTCTTGAGCTCCGGAACCTTGAACAGATTCGGAATGGCAGGCGCAGTCACGTGGAATCAGCCCTCGATGATGCCGCCCGCCGCCTCGATTTTGCCCTTGGCGGAGGTCGACACCGAAACACCCTTCACGGTGAACTTGCGGGCCACGTCCCCCATGCCGAGCAGCTTGATGGGGTGATCGGGACGCCGCACGAGGCCGGCGCCGAAGAGCGTCTCGGGAGTCACCTCGAGTCCGTCCTTGAGGAAGGAGAGGTGCCGGACGTTCACCACCTGGGCCGGCTGCTTGAACGGATTGGTGAACCCGCGCTTGGGGATGCGCCGGATCAAGGGCATCTGGCCGCCCTCGAAGCCCGGCCGGCGGCCGCCGCCCGAGCGCGCCTTCTCACCCTTGTTGCCCTTGCCGGACGTCTTGCCCAGCCCCGAGCCGGGGCCGCGGCCGACGCGGCGCCGCGCCTGGGTCGAGCCGGGAGCCGGCTTGAGATCGTGCAGACGCAGAGGCTCGTACTGAGGCGATTCCGCCTTCGGCTTCCGCGCCCTGGGCTTCCTGGTCGTCGCCTTCGCCTTCGGCTTCGCCATCGCTTACGCTCCGTCTTTCGCCGGCGTCACCTTCACGAGGTGACGCACGTGATACAGCATACCCCGCAGGGCCGGATGATCCTTCTGCACCACGACGTCCTGGTGGTGCTTCAGCCCCAGGGCCTCGAGGGTCCTCCGGATGGGCTGAGGGTGCCCCGACGTCGAGCGCACCTGCTCGATACGGAGCTTGCCTTTGCCCACGGGCGGGAGAACGGGGTCACGCCCCGGCTTCCGCTTCCGGTACTTCCGGGTGGGCGGCAGCCTAGACATGCGTCACCTCCTGCCGCGCCTTGTAATGAATCGCGTCATCGGGCACGCCCCGCTCCCGCGCCACGCGCCGGGCGGTGGTGAGCCGCTTCAGCCCGTCCATCGTCGCGCGCACCATGTTGTGCGGGTTGGTCGAGCCCAGGCTCTTGGTCAGGATGTCGCGGATACCGACACACTCGAGCACCGCGCGCACCGGACCGCCGGCGATCACGCCGGTTCCCGACGCGGCGGGCTTCAACAGTACCCGGCCGGCACCATGATGTCCCACGATCTCGTGGGGGATGGTGCCGACGGTGAGCGGGATCTCGGCCATCTGGCGCCGGGCCGCTTCCACGGCCTTGCGCACCGCTTCCGACACTTCGTTCGCCTTGCCGGTCGCCACGCCGACGTGCCCCTGCCCGTCGCCCACGGCCACCAGGGCGTTGAAGGAGAAGCGCCGGCCACCCTTCACGACCTTGGCCACGCGGTTGA